>CAJUTJ010000065.1 GCA_910589655.1 uncultured Acetatifactor sp.
CACCTTGGCTTGTCTGATTTTTCATCTGCTTCGTTGTCGTCAATCGACGTAGCCACCGCTACGCCTCATTCCTCCGCCTTGCATATGAAATAATCATTCTGCGCCAATGTATCAGAAATTAATTATTCGTTGTACTAGTTCGGTAATAGATATTTTCCGTTTTACTAATGTGATTCGTATTTTTTCAGACATTGACATAATAACTCCCTCTTTCTTGGTATGGTGCACTTGCTATATCACTATAAAGAAATAAAAACAATATTAAAATGATTTATATTTTAAATAAGTGTTGACAGAAAAGAAAACATGAGATGGAATATCACTAATAATTCTGTTACAATGAATAGCGTAGTGAAAAAAAGCTCCTGAAGCTGAAAATGCAGAGTGTTCCCCCTGCTGCAAAACTGCCTTATGTGGATGATTTCGGTAATATCCGGGGGCAGGTATCCGGCTTTCTGTTTGTGAATATATCCGGGAATGTGTGGAATGAGCCAGAATTCCGGGAACTGATAAAAAGGATTGTGGAGCGGCACAACAAAGAAGCGGAAGAAGACCATACAGAAAAGATTGAGAATTTTTGTCCTCACATGGTTAGGCATACTTATACAAGCCTTGCCTATTTTGCCAGAGCTGATGCAAAGATTGTGAGCCAGAACCTTGGACACGCTTCTACATTCGTGACACTGGACACATATACGCATTTGACAAAGGATAAAAAGAAAGAGAAGGAAGCAGTGGCACAGACGGTCAGAATATCATAATGTCTGTGACAATTCTGTGACAAATTCGAGAGAAAAGACGGAAAAAGATAGACCATGATAAAAGTACCTTATAAGGCAGCAGTATTGATATAAACAAGGATAACGCAAGATGAAACAGCACAAACAACAGTTCGTAAAGAAAAAATACTTGACACCCCTCTTTTTCTGTAGTAAGATACTCAAGGTTGAGAAAGTTTGGCAGGTGATTCCTATGAAAATGGATAAGATTTACGAACAGACAATGTTATTTGATTTTTACGGGGAACTGCTGACGGAGCATCAACGCAGGATTTATGAAGATGTGGTGTATCATGATATGTCCCTCGGTGAGATCGCCGAGGAGCAAGGCATCAGCAGACAGGGCGTGCACGATCTGATCAAGAGATGTGACAGAATCCTTCAGGGATACGAGAACAAGCTTCATCTGGTGGAACGTTTTGCCAAAGCAAAGCAGACAGTCACTCAGATTGAGCGGCTGACCATGGACGGTGAGGCGGACAGTGCGCAGATTAAGGAAAACCTGACCTTGATCAGAAGATTGTCACAAGAGCTTTTGTCGGAGCTGTAAAAACAGAATTTACAAGGAGTCGCAGGTGGCATTTGAGAGCTTAACAGACAAATTACAAAATGTATTCAAAAACCTTAGAAGCAAAGGAAGGCTGACGGAAGAGGATGTCAGGGCCGCTTTAAAAGAAGTAAAAATGGCTCTTCTGGAGGCGGATGTCAATTTTAAGGTGGTCAAGCAGTTTATTAAGGCTGTGGAAGAGAGAGCTATCGGTCAGGATGTGATGAACGGACTCAATCCCGGCCAGATGGTCATCAAGATCGTAAACGAAGAGATGATTGCCCTGATGGGCAGCGACACTACCGAAATCGCCATGCAGCCGGGAAAAGCCATTACCGTTATTATGATGGCAGGTCTTCAGGGTGCGGGTAAGACTACCGCCACGGCAAAAATTGCAGGTAAGTTGAAGCAGAAGGGGAAAAAGTCCTTGCTGGCAGCCTGCGATATTTACAGGCCCGCAGCAATTGAGCAGCTGCAGATCAACGGCAAAAAGCAGGAAGTGGACGTGTTTTCCATGGGCACGGATCATAAGCCTGTAGAAATTGCAAAAGAAGCCATTGCCTTTGCGGAGAAGAACGGCCACAATGTGGTCATTCTGGACACGGCCGGCCGGTTGCATATTGATCAGGATATGATGGCGGAACTTCAGGAGATCAAGGAGAATGTCTCCGTGCATCAGACTTTGCTGGTGGTGGATGCCATGACAGGTCAGGATGCGGTCAATGTGGCGAAGGAATTTGACGATAAGGTGGGCATCGACGGAGTAGTCCTGTCCAAGATGGACGGTGATACCCGAGGAGGTGCGGCGCTTTCCATAAAGGCCGTTACCGGAAAGCCTATTTTATATGTAGGAATGGGAGAGAAGCTTTCCGATATGGAACAGTTCTACCCCGACAGGATGGCAAACCGCATTTTGGGTATGGGTGACGTGCTTTCCCTGATCGAAAAGGCACAGGAAAGCATTGACATAGACGAAGAGAAGGGCCGCGAGATGGCGGGCCGCATGAAAAAGGGAAAGTTTGATTTTGAGGACTATCTGGAAAGCATGAAACAAATGCGGAAGATGGGCGGATTGAGCAGCATTTTAAGTATGCTTCCCGGCATGGGCATCAAGGGTGCGGATTTAGAATCCATGATAGACGAAAAGCTGCTGAAGCATATGGAGGCGATTGTGCTTTCCATGACAAATGCGGAACGCCGTAACCCTAAGCTTTTGAACCCACAGAGAAAGCACCGCATTGCCAAAGGCGCCGGAGTGGATATTGCGGAGGTAAACCGTTTTATTAAGCAGTTTGAGCAGAGCCAGAAGATGATGAAGCAGTTCGGCGGCGGAGGAAAACGGGGAAGAGGTATCATGGGCGGTTTTCCCGGTATGGGAGGCAGGTTTCCATTTTAAGGGAGCCGTATAACACAACGTGAAAACCAGTACAGCGTTGCATTAATCTTGAAGCACGATGAAAGCGGATGTGATTTGTTTCCGATACACATCCTTTTCATAAATAAAACTAAGAACATAAGGCCGCAAGGCGGCAGAAAGAGGTAAGAAAATGGTAAAGATCAGATTGAGAAGAATGGGACAGAAGAAGGCTCCTTTTTATAGAATTATCGTAGCTGATTCCCGTTCTCCCAGAGACGGCAGATTTATCGAGGAAATCGGCACCTATGATCCCAGCACGGATCCCAGCACCTTTAAGATCAATGAGGAGCTGGCAAAGAAGTGGCTGGCAAACGGTGCGCAGCCTACAGAACAGGTAAGCAAGCTCTTCAAGGTAGCTGGTATCGAGAAATAAGTAATTCTTAGGAGGTGGCTTATGAAGGAATTAGTGGAAGTAGTTGCGAAAGCACTTGTTGATAATCCGGATGAAGTTGTTGTAACTGAGAAAAATGAGGGTAGGAATACAGTCATCGAACTTCATGTAGCTGCATCTGATATGGGTAAGGTTATCGGCAAACAGGGAAGAATTGCAAAAGCGATCCGTTCCGTGGTAAAGGCTGCATCATCCAAGGAAAATAAGAGAGTGGATGTGGAAATAGTTTAAGCTGCGGAGGACTGTTATCGAGGATACCGGAGACGGATGATTTAGAGGGGCTGTTGCAGGAGTAGATATTTGTCTACCGGCAGGAGCTCCTTATTCTTTTACTCATAGGTAATTGCGGATCGGATCACTTTCGAAAACAACGCAGTCCCATGAGAAATTTGACAAGGAGGCTTGGCTGAACAACCGTAGGGCGGTACACTGGTGTGCTGCTTTGCAAGGAAGGCTTAGCGGGAAAGGTAAGGCAGGTATGGAGGATTTCTTTCAGGTGGGGATCATCACATCTCCCCATGGGGTACGTGGTGAAGTAAAGGTCTACCCTACCACGGATGACGTGAGGCGTTTTAAGAGGCTAAAGGAGATTATTTTAGATACCGGAAAAGAGCGTCTGAATTTGGAAATTGAAAGCGTAAAATTTGTAAAACAATTTGCGGTTTTAAAATTTAAAGGCTATGACAATATAAATGATGTGGAGAAATTTCGTCAGAAATCTTTGCTTGTGGCAAGAGAGAATGCGGTACGCTTAAAAAGAGACGAATATTTCATCGCGGATCTTATGGGGCTTAAAGTACTGGATGAAGAGGAGCAGGAAATCGGTGTGCTGCGTCAGGTTATAGAGACCGGCGCCAACGATGTCTATGCCATTGACATGAAGGACGGCAGGGAGCTGCTGCTTCCGGCGATTAAGCAGTGCGTTCTGGAAGTGGATGTGGAAGCAGGATTTATCAAAATCCATATTCTGGAAGGTCTGCTTTAATATATCCCAGTACCGATTAAACGTTAAAACGTTCTGATGTGGGGCCGTAACCGGCGGAAGGACGGTTTTTAGAATTTTATTTGACAGAGCTGAGGTGACGGCAATGAAAATTCATATATTAACGCTTTTTCCCGAGATGATTGAGAAAGGATTTCAATCAAGCATTATCGGCAGAGCCGCGCAGAAGGAAATATTATCCCTTCACGGAGTGGATATCAGAGATTATTCTTTGGATAAACATAATAAAGTGGATGATTATCCCTACGGGGGAGGAGCCGGTATGCTCCTTCAGGCGGAACCTGTTTTCAATGCATGGCAGTCCGTGACAGGAGGGAGAGCTGTCAGAACAATTTATCTGACGCCTCAGGGGACTCCTTTTACCCAGAGCATGGCGGAAGAACTGGCCGGAGAGGAGGAACTGGTTTTTCTCTGCGGGCATTATGAAGGCATTGATCGGCGTGTGTTGGAGGAGACGGTGACGGATTACGTCTCCATCGGCGATTATGTATTAACAGGGGGAGAATTGCCTGCCATGGTGATGATTGATGCCGTGGCAAGGCTGATTCCCGGAGTGCTCGGAAACGAATCCTCCGCGGAGGAGGAGAGCTTCTTTAATGATCTCTTGGAATATCCCCAATACACCCGTCCGGAGGTTTGGCATAACAAAAAGGTGCCTGAGATCCTGCTTTCCGGCGATCACCGGAAAATAGCACAGTGGAGGCTGGAAAAATCCCGGCGTTTGACGGAAAAGGTGAGGCCGGATCTCTATGAAAAGTATGAGAGGAAGCAGCGGCTGACCGACCGGCTGTTAAAGGATAAGAGAAATTATATTCATATGATAGAGAGTTTAAGGCGTGGCAGGGCAGAGATTATCTGGTGGGAAGGAGAGGATATCCTTCTCTATGACCGCAGCTGCAAACTTTGCATGATAACCGCAGCTTCCAAGGAATCCGGACGGCTTATGCTTGCATATGCGCCAAAGGAAACGGAATCCTTCGTAACTTCTCAGGTATTTTTGAACGAGATGCTGTGTGGCAGCGGCGGTTCTGACATGGGAGACGAGGGTGAATCTTATGGCGGATATGAGATTCATTGCGAATGCTATCAGCTTGTCTATACCCAGAAGGTTCCCCTTCCCGTAAAACACAAAGACATCCGGCAGCTTACCATGGAGCATTTGGATTATGTCGGCAGCCGCTACAGCTATGACGGGAGAGAATATGTGGAGGCCAGAATCAGAGAAGGAGTTATGTACGGCGCCTTTGTGGAGAATGCCCCCGTAGGTTTTGCGGGAATGCATAATGAGGGAAGCCTTGGGCTGCTCTATGTCGAGGAAGCATACCGCAGACAGGGGATTGCGGTTTCTCTGGAAGCATATATTATCAACAGGACGCTGGAAAAGGGCTGGACGCCCTACGGTCAGGTGATTGTGGGAAACGAAGAGTCCTTTGCGCTTCAGGAAAAGCTGGGGCTGTACCGCTCTGACAGAACCGTTTGGTGGCTGGAAAAAATAAAACAAAAGGGACAGGCGTAAGAAATATAATCGCATAGGGAGTTACTGTCCATTCGCTGTCGCCGCAAGGTGTAAAAAGTTACACTTTGAGTAACAGCTCAAACAGCCCCTCCCACGAAGTCAAAACCGCGTCTCTATGCGATTTTGCGAGACATGCGGGTGCTAAAACGCATTCTTTTCGCGTTTTGTATGCATCTTGTAACGGTTCAGTGGACTGTCTGAACTGTTACCACTTTGACATAGATTGACATAGATATGGACAAAAAAGCTTGCATTTACCGGGCGGGTATGATAAAATTGACCCGTTGCGAAAAACGAGATGGTCCTCTGTTACGGAAGGTATTAAGAACATCCATTTTATGAAGGAGGCTCAATATGAGTGATATTATCAGAGAAATCGAAGCAGAACAGTTAAAAGAAACCGTTGATGAGTTTCACGTTGGCGATACCGTTAAGGTATACGGAAAGATCAAAGAAGGCAACCGTGAGAGAATTCAGGTTTTTGAAGGCGTTGTATTAAAGAGACAGGGCGGAAGCAACAGAGAGACTTTTACCGTAAGAAAGACTTCCAACGGTATCGGTGTAGAGAAGACTTGGCCTTTGCACTCTCCCAATGTAGAGAAGATCGAAGTAGTGAGAAGAGGTAAGGTAAGACGTGCGAAGTTGAATTACCTTAGAAACCGTGTGGGTAAGAAGGCAAAAGTAAAAGAATTAGTTAGATAATTGTGATGAAAGGACGATTACTTCTGTAGTTGTCCTTTTTTTATGCGCAGCCTTGTGCAGAGGAACTAAGCCGCAAGGCGGCGCACGGGGCGCGAGGCGAGTAGTGGATAAGGTCGTTCCCCTGCTTGATTTTTGTGGGTTGTACGCTGTGAGAGCGATGAAACGGTAACGGATTGTAACAGTTCAGACAGCCCCTCCCGCGAAGTCAAAATCGCGTCTCTATGTGATTTTGCGAGACATGCAGGCGTCAACACACATTTTTTCGCGTTTTGTGTGCAACGGTTTGAAATGCAGCCGTCCGATTTTGGTACGGGGCTGTTGATGATTTTTTTTAAATGTGTTATACTATCTCTAAACGTTTGTCTTGAAATTGTAACAACACAATTGCACAGAACGGAATCAACCATGGCTTCGGCTTCTGGTTTTGCGTTCGGGAAACAGAAAATGACGAAAAATAAAGGTCTTAGTTTTTATAAAAAAAAGAAAACAATCAGTTCCGCTACGGTCAAAGAAGTATTCAGCTGGTTCTTTGGGATTGTTGCCGCCATATTTATAGCGGCAGTGCTTAATTACTTTATGGGTATGACTACGGAGGTGGTAGGCGTATCCATGGAGCCGACTCTATATAACGGGCAGAAGGTATATATCAACCGCTTCCTATATATTTTATCCTCGCCTAAAGCGGGGGATGTGGTGGTATTCCTGCCAAACGGAAATGAAAATGCCCATTATTATATCAAGAGAGTGGTGGCAGTGCCGGGAGACCAGCTGGTAGTGAAAGACGGTGTGCTGTATGTCAACGGTCTGGAGAGCACTTGGGTCACGGAGAAGCTGGTAGAAGCCGGAATAGCGGAAAATGAATATACTCTTAAGAACGGGGAATATTTCTGTATCGGAGACAATCCCGGCAACAGTGAGGACAGTCGTTCCGCAAATATCGGCCCGGTGGAAGAGACGGATATTGTAGGACGGGTCTGGTTCAGGGGAAGCTGTCAGGAACAGGGGATGGGATTTGTAAAGTAGGAGTCAAAAACAATCGGGCGGAAAAAAGCATAAGCCCATGGAACGGAGTCAATATGAATTATCAATGGTATCCCGGTCATATGACAAAAGCAAAGCGTATGATGCAGGAAAATTTAAAGCTCATTGATCTCATCATAGAGCTGGTAGACGCGAGGATCCCTTTCAGCAGTCGCAATCCTGATATTGATGAGCTTGGGAAGAACAAGTCCAGAATAGTGTTGCTCAATAAGTCGGATCTGGCTGATCCCGAACAAAATAAGCGGTGGATCCGTTTTTTTCAGGAACAGGGAGCTTATGTACTGGAAATCAATTCCAAATCGGGCGCGGGCATCAAGGGCATTCAGGGAATGGTTCAGGAAGCATGTAAGGAAAAGCTGGAGCGGGACAGGAAAAAAGGGATTGTAAACAGACCTGTCAGGGCGATGGTGGTGGGCATTCCCAATGTAGGAAAATCAACTTTCATTAATTCTTTTGCCGGAAAAGCCTGTACCAAAACGGGAAATAAGCCCGGAGTAACAAAGGGAAAGCAGTGGATCCGCTTGAATAAGAATTTAGAACTGTTGGATACTCCGGGTATCTTGTGGCCCAAATTTGAAGATCGTCAGGCAGGAATGCATCTTGCTTTTATCGGCTCCATGAATGATGAGGTCATTATTTTGGAGGAGCTTGCCTGTGACCTTTTGGCTTGCCTGAAGATGCTGTATCCTCAAGCTGTGTCCCGCCGGTATGATGTGGAGTGGAGAAATTTTCCGTCGGAAATGCTGGAGGAAATAGCCAAGGCACGAGGCTGTGTCTTAAAAGGAGAGAGTCTTGATCTGAAGAAGGCCGCGTCCATTTTGCTGGAAGATTTCAGAAGCGGAAGGCTTGGAAGGATTACATTAGAATATCCAATGGATTGATGGAGAGGCGAAGAGATTATGGTGAAAAGCATGAATGGAGAAATAGACCGAAGTGAAGTGAAAAGAAAAGGCGGCAGGAAAAAGCTGAACAGGGTTCTGAAAGAAATGATCGGCACATTGGTGTATCTGCTGATTGTGCTGTGCATGGTGCTTTTTGTGGTTCGCTATGTGGGGCAAAGAACAGAGGTGTGGGGGGCATCCATGGAGTCAACCTTAAACGACGGGGATAACCTTATTGTGGATAAGATTACTTATCATTTCAAGGATCCTCAGAGATTCGATATAATAGTGTTCCCTTTTCAGTATGAGGAAAATACATTTTACATAAAGAGAATTATCGGCCTGCCGGGAGAGACGGTGCAGATTGATCTGGACGGTACGATATATATCGACGGTGAGGCGCTGGAAGAAAATTACGGAAGAGAGATTATAAAGCCCGAAAATGTGGGAATTGCAATTAAGCCCATTGTGCTGGGAGAAGACGAATATTTTGTGATGGGAGACAATCGAAACAACAGCAGTGACAGCAGAACCGAGGTTGTGGGAAATATCCATAGAGACGATATCGTAGGCAGAGCTTGGATGCGTATCTGGCCGTTGTCCGATATTGGTATCTTAAAGCATCAATAAATATCTAAAGTACAAGTGTGAAGGAAATCACTTTCAACTATTGATTGGTATGTGCGCAAGAGGGTCTGTAAGGTGGAACAAAAATGCGCATTCAATTATTGATTTGAGTGCGCAAGAGGGTGTGTAAACATGAAAAATACAAATGAGATTCGGGAAGAATTACAGGCAGCTTCTATGGATGAGCTGCCTGAATTTATAAATACATATGAGAAGGATAAGCGGGCGGGAGTACAGAAGCTGGTTGAGACGGCCAGAAAGCGTATTTTGGCATTGGAAAAGGAGCAAAAGCGCACGGAAGCGCTCAAGGTCTACGAGAAAGAGTATGAGCACTGCGGACTGGTCTGCGGAATAGACGAGGTGGGAAGAGGACCTCTTGCGGGTCCGGTGGTTGCGGGTGCTGTCATATTGCCAAAAGATTGCGGGATACTTTATATAAATGATTCGAAACAACTGTCCGAAAAAAAGAGAGAAGAGTTATATAATGTCATTATGGAACAAGCGTCTGCCTGCGCCGTGGGATATGCCTCACCGGAGAGAATTGATGAGATCAATATTCTTCAGGCAACATACGAGGCTATGAGAGATGCCATCGGGAAGCTGGAGCTTTGGCCCGATATACTGCTGAACGATGCGGTGAAGATTCCCGGAGTAGCCATACGTCAAGTCCCCATAATCAAAGGGGACGCCAAGAGTATTTCCATTGGCGCCGCAAGCATTATTGCAAAGGTGACAAGGGACCGGCTTATGGTGGAATATGACAAGATTTATCCGGAATATGATTTTGCAGGAAATAAGGGATACGGGAGTGCGGCGCATATTGCAGCGTTAAAAAAGTACGGTCCTACCCCGATACACCGCAGAAGCTTTCTCAAAAACATATGATTCATAATTTTTGTAACAGGTGGCATTTGGGAGCGCTTGTGGAGAGACATTTCACAATTATGCCGGAGAGGTTTGATTAAGGGGCATTACATGATCTTGCAAGGGGAGTCCATTAAAGGGAGTATACAGGAGTTGGTATGAAATTATCGGATGTTTTTACAGGAAGAACAAAGAATGAAAATGTCGCAAAATTACAGAAGCCGTCCTCTTCCGCACAAAATACGGCAGCTGTAAACCGTCATATAAAATCAATGGTGCCCGGACAGACGATTCAAGGGGAAATTGTGTCGAGAAGCGGCGGAGAGATTCAAATCAGGATGGCGGATGACTTACTGCTGAATGCAAGAGTGGATCAGAACATGAATATTGAAGTGGGGCAAAACATGACCTTTGAAGTCAAAAACAATGGGAAAGCCCTTACTTTGAGCCCGCTGTTTACCAATATGTCCGCCGATATCAATGTGTTGAAGGCGCTGGATATGGCGGGAATTTCCGCAAACGAAACATCGGTTGCCATGACAAAACAAATGATGGAGGCGGGGCTTCCCGTTGACAGGAATTCCATCCAACAGCTGTATAGGGAGGTCAATGCCTTTCCCAATGCGGAAATTTCGGATATTGTCAATCTCCATAAGCTGGGGCTGCCGGTGAATGAGGCAAACGTAAATCAAATGGCAGCATACCGTAATCTGAACCATCAACTGCTTCAGGGCATGGAAACGATTATGGATGCCATTCCCAATGTGATAGAAGAGCTGGCCGCAAAGGGTGACATGGCCGGCGCCGCAAAACTTTACCAAGAACTGCTGCATATGGCCGGCGAGGGCAGCCTGCCGAAAGAGGCTCTCTTAGAGGGGGGGGTTCTTCACGAAACCGCAATTAATTCTCAAGGCAATACTGCGGCTGACTCCGGCAGACCGGGGGAGACTGCCGTTTTACAGGAAAATGCTTCTGCCCAGAGAACGGTGGACAGCGAACTGCAGCAGGCAATCGGGACGGCGGTAAAATTGTCCTTGGACGCCAATGATATAGAGACGGCTCAAAGTACACGGATGGAGCAAAGCCCGGAGATTCAGGGAGACGGACGGACAGGAGCGGAAAACGGGATACCGGAGCAGGTTCTTTCTAACCAGCTGCGTGATACGGTTTCCCAAGAGCTTAGGCAGATGCTGGCCAATCTGAACCTGTCTCCTCAGGAAAGTGAGCGGCTTATGCAGCAGATCGAACAATTTGTTCGGGGGACTTCCGATGCGGGTGAATTGTTTACGGCATTGGAAGAAATGTTGAAATCGTCGGGAAAAACGGGAGATAAGGAGGCTATGGGACTTTTGATGTCCCAAAAGGGAGTCAGGACGCTGCTTATGGATACTTTGAAGAATTCTTGGACAATTCGCCCGCGGGAGATAGCCGATCCCAATAAAGTGGAAGAGCTGTATCGGAGGCTGGACCACCAGCTGAAAGGATTGACACAGACCTTGGAGTCTGTGGGGCAGAACGGGTCGGAGGCATACAGGGCGGCTGCCAACATGTCTCAGAATCTTGACTTTCTGCAGCAGATCAATCAAATGTATACGTATGTACAGCTTCCTCTCCGCCTGCAGCAGGGGGATGCCCACGGCGACTTATATGTCTATACAAATAAAAGAAACCTTGCAGGAAAAGACGGATCGGTCAGCGCGCTGCTGCATTTGGATATGGAGCATCTGGGGCCTGTGGATGTGTATGTGGCGATGCAGAACAGTCGGGTTAACACCACATTTTATGTAGCGGATGACGACATGCTGGATTTCTTGGAGGCTCATATGGATATACTTACGGATAGACTCCGGAAACGGGGATATGATTGCAGCTTTTCCATGGAAACCCGGGGGGAAAAGACTGCCGGAGGCGGACTGGAGCCGATACTGGAGCAGGAAAAGGGCATGGTGCTGACCCGGTATGCCTTTGACGTGAGAACATAGTGTGAAGGAAATCACTAAGCTCGAAAAGACCTCGCTAAGTGATTTCACGCTCTGCGGAGCAGAGCTTCTTCACACGTAAGAATCGCTTGCGCGATTCTTACGGATTTGCGGCAATTCATTGATTGTTTGTGCCGACTGCGTCGGCATGTTTGAAAGTGTGAAAAATATGAGGTTTGGTGAGTATGGCTGAAAAGGAAGTAAAGAAGGAAAAATTAAAACAGGCCATTGCGCTGGAGTATAATCCCGAAGATGATGCCCCCAGAGTCATAGCAAGCGGCCGGGGGGCGCTTGCGGAGAGGATCATTGAGAGGGCTCAGGAGAGCAATGTGCCCATTCACAGGGACGATAAGCTGGCGGATACTTTGTCCAGACTGGATATCGGAGATATGATACCGCCGGAGCTTTATGAGGTAGTGGCGGAAATTCTTATATTTGTGGATTCCATGGATAAATTAAAAAGTAAGATTAAGAGGTAGTTTTTTGAACAACAGAGAAACGGGAACGGGAAAAGAAACGCTGGCAGCGGAATACCTTGCCGCCAACGGAATGCGCATTGTGGAGCGCAATTTCCGCAGCAGACAGGGAGAAATTGACCTGATCGGGTATCACAACGGGTATCTGGTATTTGTAGAGGTAAAGTACCGCCGCACGGAACGGTTCGGCAGCCCGCAGGAAGCGGTGGATTTCCGAAAACAACGTAAAATCTGCAGGGTGGCGGATTACTATAGATACCGGCACCGGCTGGGGGAAGGCTGTCCTGTCAGATATGATGTGGTCGCCTTTCAGGGGACGCAAATCAGCTGGATACAAAATGCGTTTTACCATGTGTATTCTTACAAATCGGTTTAGAGTGTGTTTGAAAAGCATTTCTATAATGCATGACCGATATTTCTGCGGAAAGTTTTTCAAATAGGCTCTGTATGGCATTCGGAAGAATGCCCGGAAAGCATTTTCATTCCATTAGACAGATTTTCGGCGGCAGGGCGGACGGAAATTCAGGCAGCCGGAATAGACAGGGTAGATTGGAGGACTGACATGTACAAAATTCTGCGTACAGGAAGCAGTGGAAAAATTATAAAACAAAATAGTGTCAGACTAAAAGAAGACGGTCAGGAGCTGGAATATCTTACCTTTCCTGCTTTTGAGGAGAGCGGCATGGTGAAGCATCTTATCACTACCCGTTTGGGCGGAGTCAGTGAGGGAGAGCTTGCAACCATGAATCTCAGCTTTACCCGGGGGGACCGTGAGGAGAATGTATCGGAAAATTTCCGAAGGATCGCAGACGTGCTGGGCTGCAACCCGGAGGATATGGTTGCTTCCCACCAGACACATACGGTAAATATCCGTCATGTCACTGCGGCTGACCGGGGAAAAGGTATTGTAAAGCCCAGAGATTACGACAATATTGACGGGTTGATTACGAAGGAAAAGGAAACGGCATTGGCCACATTTTATGCGGATTGCGTTCCCTTGCTTTTTTTGGATCCGGTTCATCAGGCCATCGGACTGGCTCATTCCGGCTGGAAAGGAACCGTGGGCCGTATGGGAAAGCATATGGTGGAGGCCATGGAAGAGGCTTTTGGCAGTAAGCCTTCGGAGCTTCTCGCCGCAGTAGGCCCCTCTATTTGCCGAGAATGCTATGAAGTGGGAGAAGATGTGGCGGAGAAGTTTTGGCAGATGTTCGGCGGAAAGGAAAGCTGCGGCTCTGTAGTCACTCAGGGAAAGGCAGAGGGAAAATACCAGCTGGATCTGTGGCTGGCTAATCGAATGATTTTGGAGGATGCGGGCATTCCGGAAGACCGAATATCCGTTACGGATGTCTGCACCTGTCATAACAGCGAATATTTGTTTTCACACAGAGCCAGCAGCGGCCATAGAGGAAACTTGGGCGTTTTCCTGATGCTGGCGCGGCGGTAAAATTTTGCCGGACGGGACATGGGGAAGAGGATTTCAACCCTTAAGGAAATCTTTATAAAAATACCATTGAACTATTAAGGAAAATTTGTTTTACTATTTTAAGGAATAGATAGAAAAACAGGAAGTGGGAAAAACTATGGCAAATATTTTGGTTTGTGACGACGATAGGGAGATTGTGGATGCCATTGAGATTTATTTAAGTCAGGATGGCTATCGGATTTTTAAGGCATACGACGGAGAGCAGGCTATTGAGCTGATGAAAAAGGAAGATATCCAGCTCCTTATTATGGATATTATGATGCCCAAGCTGGACGGCATCCGTGCCACTCTGAAAATCCGGGAATACAGCAGTATCCCCATTATTATTTTGTCCGCAAAATCAGAGGATACGGACAAGATTTTAGGGCTGAATATCGGTGCGGATGATTATATTACGAAGCCTTTTAATCCGCTGGAGCTGGCAGCCAGAGTGAAATCCAACCTGCGCCGTTACACTTCGTTGGGCAGTCTGAATATAGACAACAAGGCCATTTATCAGGTGGGGGGGCTGGTGATTAATGATGAAACCAAGCAGGTGACAGTGGATGACGAGCCGGTAAAGATGACGCCTATCGAATATAACATTCTGCTCTTGCTGGTAAAAAATCAGGGAAGAGTGTTTTCCATCGACCAAATTTATGAGAGTATATGGAATGAGAATGCCATCGGAGCCGATAATACGGTGGCGGTTCATATCAGGCACATCCGGGAAAAGATAGAGATTAATCCCAAGGAACCCAGATATTTGAAGGTAGTCTGGGGGGTGGGATATAAAATAGACAAGCAATAGAATCGGGGGAATATGAAGAAAGCAACATTAAAGAGAATCGGTATCGGGCTGCTGCAGCATATCTTGGCAGCGGTCATTTTTATAGCTGTGGCAGGCCTTCTGCTGAATTCCTATGTGGAAGTGGAATCCATTGACGGAACACAGGTTTATCAGGTTTTCCCCTTTGAATCCGATCAGGAATTTGAAGAGTCGGAAGTCTTTCATAACTTGTTTCGCAATGCCGTATCCGACATTACCCAGTTGGTGATGATCAAAGGCCAATTGGAGACGGCAGGTGTATTTGATCCTGCCAAAAAAGTGGATGTGACGGAGTATGCCGCGAAAATGGGAGAGGATAATGAATGTCCCGTCACCGCTGTCTATGAATTGGATGACATGATAAAATGGGGCAAATACGGCGTAGAAAAATCAAACCGCATTTTGAGCATGTCGGAGTTTGTAAATTACTTCGGAGACGTAATTTTTATAGAGAATTTTAAATTGGACGAATTTGGCCAGCTTCATTTTGCCGGTTTCAATAAAGTGGGCGATGAAGAAAAGAAACAGGACGAGGATATTGCTGCGGCAAATGAAGTAAAAGAGGATAATATGGTGGGATCCTCCGAGAATGCGGAACAGCAGAAACTGCTGCAGCAAGCCTTTGACAAGTACTCAAATGACGAGCTGGAAGATATGGTTTTTTCCTATATTATGACGCAGGGACTTGACAATATTACCATGTCCAGAGAAGATGACGGGAGCTACTCCATATATCTGCAGCTGCTCAACTGCCGCTATGAGACTGTGGGCGGGGAGAAACAGCTGCTTGCCCTTGCGGATAACTGGATTGATTATATGAAGCTGCAGAACAATGTGGAGATGTCTATAGAGCAGCTTACTTTGAATTATCAGCGTTATCAGGTATGTAACGAAGCTTACATGGAGGGAAAGAGCAATATTAAATATATGATCCGCATGATGACGGACAACGGCATATGTACGTATACAAATGTGTCCGAATTGGCGGAAATGGAAGACAATGACGTGACGGAATTTTTCTCCGAATACAGGAGATATTTGATCTATTACCCTGACGATTTGGAATTTATGGGGAACACGGTTTTAAGCGAAGAAGAGATTGACGAATATATCAGTGTGTATGATTATGCTTACCCCGATACCACTCATATCTGGCTGGGAATAGATACCGGCTACGGCATCCATGAGGATGTGTTCTATAATGCAAGTACGGTATATAACCGGATTGTCCCTAATGTGGGGAGGATTATAGCCGGAATGATCGGGCTTGCGGTGATCTGGCTGGGTATCGGCATATATCTGACGGTTACGGCGGGTGTATCGGTCAATGAAGAGGGAGAAAGGATTGAAGCTCTGAATCGTTTTGACCGCCTGTGGACGGAAGTAAGTATGCTTCTGGCCGTGGCATTTGTATATGGAGGTTACAGGGGGTATCGGATCCTTCTGGGAATGAGCGGCACGGCTGGAGTGATTCCTTCGGAAATATGGGGAATTCAGCTGACCAGACTGTATCGTTACGGAGTGTTTGCCGTGTATGGTGTTTATGTCAGTGTTGCCTTTAATCTGATTTGGTATAGTTTGGTGCGGAGGGTAAGATGCGGCAATCTGTGGACAGACAGTTTACTGTATCGTCTTTGCATGGGAATCCGCAATACGGTGTTGTTCGTATTCCGCCACAGGAATTCGGTGATCAGCACCATGATTCCATATAATTTATTCTTGTTTTCCAATCTGATCGGGGGAATTGCCATATACAATTTCCGCAGAGAGAGGCTGATGGCCGTACTGATTCTGGTGGGCATTATTATTTTTGACGGAATTGTGGGAGTGCTTTTGTTTAAGCGCAGCGCAGAGCAGGCGGAGATCGTAGAGGGGATTAGCCGGATTCGTGACGGAGAGGTGGATTTTAAGCTGGCTACGAAAAATCTTCATGGAGCCAGCAGAGAGATGGCTGACGCGGTAAACAATATCGGTGAAGGCATTCGGAAGGCCGTTAAGACCAGTATGAAGGACGAGCAGATGAAGACGGATCTGATAACAAATGTTTCCCACGACATCAAGACGCCTCTGACCTCCATTATCAATTATGTGGATCTGTTGAAAAGACTGAAAATAGAGCAGGAACCGGCCAAGAGCTATATCGGCATCTTGGACAATAAGGCACAGCGATTAAAGCAGTTGACAGATGATCTGGTGGAGGCATCTAAGATTTCGTCGGGTAATATCGTGCTGAATCTGGAAAAGCTGAACCTGACGGAACTGATTAACCAGAGTCTGGGTGAATTTTCCGAGAAGCTGGAGGAACAAAGGCTTCATGTTGTCTTTGACAATGACAGCGCTCCCGCCTTCATTTATGCCGACAGCCGCAGAATGTGGCGTGTGGTGGAAAATTTGTTTAATAATATCTGTAAATACGCCATGGAAGGTACTCGTGTTTACGTGGACTTGATGGCGGAAAACGGCAGAATAACCGTATCCGTGAAGAATATTTCCGAGCAACAGATGAACATCCGGCCGGAGGAATTGACCGAACGTTTTATTCGCGGGGATACCTCCAGATCTACGGAAGGAAGCGGCTTGGGATTATCCATTGCACAGAGTCTGGTTCAGGTTCAGGGGGGGACTTTCCAGATACATTTAGACGGGGATTTATTTAAAGTAGTGATAGAGTTTCCGGAATATACGGAAGAGGAAGAGGCCGGAGAAGATTTCGAGTGAGGAACGGACTGAATCGGACAAACACGAGCTGGAGAGATAAGGAAATTGTGTGCATCGAGAAATGCAGCGATGAATATGCCGATGAGATAGATATGCCGGTGAAATAGAGAATGAATATGGCAGGAAAATTGTAAAAAGGAAGGGTTTCCGATATTTCGGAAGTCCTTCCTTTTCATAGTGCGCCTTGCGGCGCATGTTTCCAACGGATTGCCGGTATTCATTATTCATAGTTTGCGATTCAAAGTGTGATGAAAGCATTTTTCATACATGCTCCGGCAATTGACTATAACTGCATCCTCATTCTGTTATTGTACGCGCATACAATGTCCTGAATCTTTTCCGTGGTAGCCAATGTGTTTGTTAGGGATACGTCATGGTTCATAAAGTCGATGAGGGAAGCGGTAAATTTGCTCATGTCGGCTTCGATAAAGTAGGGCCGGTGGTACAGCTCGGGGGGCAGGTAGGTTAGGTCGGTAGTGACGACCTTATCAAAATATCCCTGTTCGTAAGCCTTGTCAAAGGCCTGCAGTCCGTCGGTAAAGAGACCGAAGGTGCAGCAGATGAAGACTCTGCGCGCATTCATACTCTTTAGTTGTTTTGCCGTATCCAGCATACTTCCGCCGGAGGAGATCATATCGTCGATTATAATGATATCCTTGCCGTCAATATTGTCTCCCAGAAATTCGTGTGCAACAATAGGATTTCTGCCGTTTATTACAGTGGAATAGTCCCGCCGCTTATAGAACATTCCGGTATCCACGCCCAAAACGGTGGCAAAATAGATGGCCCGGTCCAATGCGCCCTCGTCGGGACTGATGACAAGAAGATGCTCCTTGTCCACAATCAGATCGTCCTCGGAGTTCAGTAAAGCCTTGATAAACTGATAGGGAGGCGTGAAATTATCAAAACCGTTCAGAGGGATGGAATTCTGCACTCTGGGGTCATGGGCATCAAAGGTGATAAAATTGCTGATTCCCATATCCCGCAGCTCTTCCAATGCGTATGCACAATCCAAGGATTCCCTGCCGTTTCGCTTGTGCTGCCTGCCTTCATAGAGGAAGGGCATGATTACATTGATGCGGCGGGCCTTGCCGTTACATGCGGAAATAACGCGTTTTAAGTCTTGATAATGGTCATCCGGAGACATGTGGTTTGTATATCCATTCATCTCGTATGTGATGCTGTGATTGCAGACATCCACTAACAAAAACAGATCTTTGCCGCGGATGGATTCTCCGAAAACGGCCTTTGCCTCTCCGGTTCCGAAACGCGGAGTGGAAAGGCTGACCAGATAATTATTTTCGATATATCCGTGAAAAGCGGGATCTTTTTTTACCCTTTCATTGTGAATACTCTTACGAAATTCAACCATGTAGCTGTTGATTCTTTGTCCCATCTGCACTGCCGAAGGCAGAGCTACAATTTTCAAAGGAGCAACAGGCATAGCGTTTTCCAGTTCACGTAAATTAGGCATAATAACCCTCCGAATGTAAAGTATATTAATGTAAAGTTTTAGGTTTATGGCTGAACTGCTACATTTATTTTATAACATTATGCTAGTGACACGTCAAGAAATTTATGGTTAAATTATAGAGATAGCAAATATCTGATGTTGCTGTTCACTCCGTGATCAGTAACGGATGCACAGAAACCGCAAAACAGCGTTTGCGCATGTTTTGGGTGCAAAATAGTTTACTGCAGTTTCGTAGTTTTTCTGCTGCGGGAGGGAAAGGCTGAACAGAATGTGTATTTGACCATTGACTCGCAGCGGCGGATGGAGTTTAGAGTGTTTGGCCTTGTTCCCGTAGGGGAGGGGCCGGAGGGAAAGGCATGGGCGTAAAAATGCAAAAGGGACATATCATTCAGGCTGTTCTTCCGGGAAGCATCGCGGAGGAACTGGAGCTGGAACCGGGGGATAAAATTATAGCCGTGAATAACACGGAAATTGAAGATATATTTGATTACCAATATTTGATACAGGACACTTATATTGAAGTGCTGGCGGAAAAACCCGACGGGGAGCAGTGGCTGCTGGAAGTGGATAAGGAGGCTGACGAGGATCTTGGGATTACTTTCGAAAACGGTCTGATGGATGAGTACCGCCATTGCCATAACAAGTGCGTATTCTGCTTTATTGACCAGATGCCTCCGGGAATGCGGGAAACCCTGTATTTTAAGGACGATGATTCCAGACTATCCTTCCTTCAGGGAAATTATGTGACCCTCACCAATATGTCGGATCATGATATCGACAGAATCTGCCGATACCATCTTTCCCCCATCAATATTTCGTTTCATACCATGAATCCGGAGCTGCGCTGTAAGATGCTGAACAACCGCTTTGCGGGAGAGGCGCTGAAAAAGGTGGACAGGCTCATGGAAGCGGGAATCCGCATGAACGGTCAGATTGTCCTGTGCAAGGGTCTCAATGACGGGGAGGAACTGGAGTATAGCATCGGAGCCATGATGAAATATATTCCTCATCTGGAGAGCGTGTCCGTGGTGCCCGTGGGATTGTCGAAATATCGTGACGGATTGTACCCCTTGGAATCCTTTTCGAAAGAAGATGCAAAGGAAGTCATTGCATTGATTGAAAGATATCAAAAGGAATGCTATGATAAATACGGCACTCACTTTGTACATGCCAGCGACGAGTGGTACATTCTGGCGGATATGGCAATGCCGGAGGAAGAAAGGTACGACGGCTATCTACAGTTGGAAAACGGCGTGGGTATGCTGAGGCTCCTTATAAATGAATTTACGGATGCCATGAACCGGCGCAGGGAAGCGGAAGGATTTCCCGACACCGCTCCCCGGGGGGAGATGTCCGTGGCTACGGGGCTGCTTGCCCATCCTTATATAAAAAAGATGGCGGAGCAAATGGAAGAGGCGTATCCCAATATAAAAGTCCATGTGTATCCCATTGTGAATTATTTTTTCGGAGAGAAAATTACGGTGTCGGGACTAATCACCGGGCAGGATCTTGTAGCACAGTTAAAGGGGAAGCCTCTGGGAGACAGATTGCTTTTGCCGGAAAATATTCTCAGGAGCGGCGAGGATGTGTTTTTGGATGACCTGAAAGTAGGGGATGTGGAAAAGGCTTTACAAGTGCGGATTAATATTGTAAAATCAAGCGGATATGATTTCGTGGATACAATATTGGATACGGAAGGGAATCCCTGACACTTTCAAATTAGATTGGCACGTGCGCTGAAGCGTACAGGGAGGTATAGGAATGGCAGAGAAAAAAGGCAAGCCCATTGTGGCGGTGGTGGGGAGACCCAATGTGGGGAAATCCACCTTGTTTAACGCCCTTGCAGGGCAGAATATATCAATTGTAAAAGACACTCCCGGCATTACCAGAGACCGGATCTATGCAGATGTGACATGGCTGGACAAAGCGTTCACTTTAATTGATACGGGGGGCATTGAGCCGGAGAGCAAGGATATTATTTTATCCCAGATGCGCGCTCAGGCGGAGATTGCCATAGAGACGGCGGATGTTATCATTTTCTTGGTGGACGTGAAGCAGGGATTGGTGGATGCGGATTCCAAGGTGGCCGATATGCTGCGCCGCTCCCGCAAGCCGGTGGTGCTGGTGGTCAATAAGGTGGACAGCTTTGACAAATATATGTCTGATGTCTATGAGTTTTACAATCTGGGAATCGGGGAGCCCTATCCCGTTTCTGCAGCGAATAAAATGGGTTTGGGAGATATGCTGGATCAAGTGGCTTCGTATTTCAAGGATGGAGATACCGAAGAGGAAGAGGATGACCGTCCCAGAGTAGCCATCGTGGGCAAGCCCAATGTAGGGAAATCTTCCCTGATCAATAAACTGCTGGGGGAGAACCGTCTGATTGTGTCGGACATTGCGGGAACCACCAGAGATGCGGTGGATACGGAGATTACCTACAATGGGAAGGAATATGTGTTTATCGATACGGCGGGACTCCGCCGCAAGAATAAGGTAAAAGAGGAACTGGAACGGTTCATGATCATCCGCACGGTCAGCGCAGTGGAGCGGGCGGAGGTAGTGGTGCTGGTCATCGATGCGGTGGAGGGCGTCACGGAACAGGATGCCAAAATCGCGGGAATCGCTCATGACAGGGGGAAGGCTGTCATTATCGCCGTGAACAAGTGGGATGCGGTGGAGAAGGACGATAAGACTATTTACCGTTTTACCGAGAAGGTGAGAAATACGCTTTCTTATATGCCTTACGCGGAAATTTTGTTTGTATCGGCACAGACGGGACAGCGTCTGCCGAAGCTTTTTGAAACCATTGATATGGTCAGCGAGAATCATGCCATGCGGGTGGCCACGGGAATATTGAACGAGATTATGGCGGAGGCGGTGATGATGCAGCAGCCTCCTGCGGATAAGGGAAAACGTCTCAAGCTGTATTATATCACGCAGGTTTCCGTAAAGCCTCCTACCTTTGTCATTTTTGTCAATGATAAGGAACTGATGCATTTTTCATACACAAGATATATGGAGAACCAGATCAGGGAAACCTTTGGATTCAGGGGCACCCCTCTCCGGTTTATTATCAGGGAACGAAAGGAAAA
The DNA here is from genome assembly GCA_910589655.1 of uncultured Acetatifactor sp. Classification (GTDB taxonomy): domain Bacteria; phylum Bacillota; class Clostridia; order Lachnospirales; family Lachnospiraceae; genus Acetatifactor. Next base: position 21,799 of record CAJUTJ010000065.1, read on the forward strand.
GGAACAGTGATGGAAAGAGTCATTTGTTTGATCATCGGTTATGTCTTCGGACTGTTTCAGACGGCATATTTTTACGGGAAAATGCATGGCATTGATATCCGGCAGCACGGAAGCGGCAATGCGGGAACCACAAACACACTGCGGGTTCTGGGCACCAAAGCGGGGCTGATTGTTCTTGCGGGCGACTGTCTGAAGTGTATGGCGGCGATCTGGGTGGTAAAGCTTCTTTTCGGCGCTTCCCATCCCGAAATTGTCTATCTGCTTAAGTTATATGCGGCGGCGGGGGCAATTTTAGGGCATAATTACCCGTTTTATCTGGGATTTAAGGGCGGAAAGGGTATTGCCGCCACAGCAGGATTGATACTGGCCTTTCACCCATACTTTATTGTGATGGGTGTGGCGGTGTTTTTCGGGATCTTTTTTACCACTCACTATGTGTCGCTGGGATCTCTTTTGGTGTATGTGGGGCTGATGATTGAAATGGTAGTCTGCGGGCAGATGGGGCTGTTTGCAGGCATGTCCCGGATACAGCTTTACGAAATGTACGGAATTACAGCTTTTCTGGCAATTATGGCATACTGGAAGCACCGGGAAAATATTGTACGTCTGCTTCACGGCAATGAGAGAAAGACTTACCTGACGAAGAAGAATAAAGTGAATGCGGAGGAAGAGACAAAGAGTTGAGCTTCACGGATGGTATGTGCGGCCAGATATAAGCGCCGGAAACGGGAACCGATAGATCTACTGCCCGCAGCGGGAGACTGACTTTTGCGGCATGTTCCAAAGGCTGTGAGGGCACGGCGTACCACGGCATGAAAGCCGATTGTTTTCGCGATCGCCGTCCGGAGCAGTCTCGGGTTTTCGTGCAGGGGAGCACGAAAGGCCTTGCGGTTTCCGCAGGCGGGCTTCAGGCTTTTTATAGTAAATTGGCGCATAAGCGCGGAAAAGAGGGAATATGGCGAAAATATCAATTTTGGGCGGGGGAAGCTGGGGCATCGCCCTTGCTGTGTTATTAAATAAGAACGGACATGAGATTACGGTCTGGTCGGTATTGGAAAACGAAATAAAGATGCTTCAGGAAATGCATGAGCATAAAATGCTTCCCGGTGTGAAACTCTCGGAGGATATGATTTTCACCGCGGACGATAAAGAGGCGGTGGAGGGCAAGGATCTGCTTATAATGGCAGTGGCCAGCGCTTACACCCGTCAGACGGCTCATCGTATCGGCAGTTTGACGGCAGAAGGGCAGAAAATCTTAAATGTGGCCAAGGGAATAGAAGAGCATACCCTTATGACTCTGTCTGAGATCATCGAACAGGAGATTCCACAGGCCGATGTGGCGGTAATGTCAGGGCCTTCCCACGCGGAGGAGGTAGGACGCGGCATTCCCACCTCTATAGTAGTAGGCGCAAAATCCAAAGCCACCGCAGAATATATCCAGAATCTGTTTATGAACGAGGTATTCCGTGTCTATATCAGCCCCGATGTGCTGGGAATAGAGCTGGGCGGTTCCTTGAAGAATGTAGTGGCTCTGGCGGCAGGCATAGCGGACGGTCTGGGGTACGGAGACAACACGAAAGCGGCGCTGATTACCAGAGGTATCACGGAGATTGCACGGCTGGGTACGGCCATGGGGGGGAAGTTCGAAACATTCTGCGGCCTGACAGGAATCGGGGATTTGATCGTAACCTGTGCCAGTATGCATTCCAGAAACCGCAGGGCGGGTATCCTTATCGGTCAGGGTAAGTCCTACGAGGAGGCTATGGCAGAGGTGCAGATGGTGGTGGAAGGCGTATATTCCGCCAAAGCGGCCATGGAATTAGCCGGAAAGTACGAGATTCAAATGCCCATCATAGAGCAGGTAAACAAGGTGCTTTTTGAGGGAAAGAATGCGGCTCAGGCAGTGAAAGAATTAATGCTTCGGGATAAGAAGGAAGAGATTACGGACATTCCTTGGGAAAAATAATATAAAAGTCCGGCAAGGGATGATATGGGGATGTTTACTGCAAAAACGGAGGAGATACCGTCAATGAGAATGTATGACATCATTATGAAAAAAAGAAACGGCGGGGAACTGTCCAGGGAAGAGATAGATTTTTTTATAGAAGGTTATACAAAGGGAGAAATTCCCGACTATCAGGTGTCGGCGCTGATGATGGCAATTTATTTCAGGAAGATGACGGAGAACGAGACGCTGGCTCTGACCATGGCCATGGCAGGAAGCGGGGATATGCTGGATCTCTCCTCCATCGGCGGTATTAAGGTGGATAAACACAGTACCGGAGGGGTGGGAGACAAGACTTCTCTGGCTCTGACCCCCATGGCAGCCGCCTGCGGTATACCCGTGGCAAAGATGAGCGGCCGGGGGCTGGGGCATACCGGGGGCACCATTGATAAGCTGGAGAGCTTTTCCGGCTTTACCACGGCGCTGACCACGGAACGGTTCATCGAAAACGTCAATCGTATCGGTATTGCCATTATGGGCCAGACGGCGGATTTGGCGCCTGCGGATAAGAAATTATATGCCCTTCGGGACGTGACGGCCACCGTGGACAATATGTCCCTTATCGCCAGCTCCATCATGAGTAAGAAGCTGGCGGCCGGAGCGGATGCCATTGTGCTGGACGTGAAGACGGGCAGCGGCGCTTTTATGAAGGAGGAGAAGGATGCCAAAGCCTTGGCGGAGGAGATGGTGAAGCTGGGCAAAAATGCAGGACGGAAAACCATTGCGGTGCTTTCGGATATGGATCAGCCCCTTGGCTATGCGGTAGGCAATGCGTTGGAAGTGAAGGAAGCCATCGAAACATTAAAGGGACACGGCCCCAAAGATTTTACGGAGCTGTGTATGACTTTGGGAAGCCAGATGCTGATTGCCGGCGGAAAAGCGTCGGACACGGATGAGGCATTGGAGAAACTGCAAAGAGTGATAGAGGACGGAAGCGCGCTTCGGAAGCTTGCGGATTTTGTGGAAGCACAGGGCGGGAACCCGGAGGCGGTGTATCACACGGAGCTTTTGCCCAAAGCGTCTCTGATTCATGAAGTGAAGTCGCCTGCGGAAGGATATATCGGCCATATCGCCTGTGACGAGGTGGGAGTCTGCTCTCTGATTTTGGGAGGCGGCAGAGAGACGAAGGAGAGTGAAATTGATCTGTCCGTGGGAATTGTGCTGCAAAAAAAGGTAGGAGACGCCGTGAAAGAGGGGGACACTCTGGCGGTGATCCATGCCAACAGCAGCGAGAAGCTGGCGGAAGCGGAAAAGCGGTATCTGGCGGCATGCACTTTCATTTCCACGGAACCGGCAAAAACACCTTTTATCAAAGAAATTATAGTATAGTTTCGGGATTCCCATAATATAATGGGAACATGAAAAACAATCATAGAACAAAAAGCATTCAACCGAAAAAAGAAATGATATTGGATTCCCTGAAGCTTCCAAAGGATATCTGCATGGGTGCCCTTAAAGTTACCATGACCGGAAACAGGGAGGCATGGATTGAGAATTATCGCGGTATTCTGGAATATACGGAGCAAATGATACTTCTTCAGGGAAAAACCTGTCAGGCCTGCTTTGAGGGGACAGGACTTTCCATTGACTATTATACGAATGAGGATATGAAGATCAGCGGGTGCATCTGCTGCGTCCGGTATCTTTAAAATTTCGTCAGACAGGTCAGCGCCGCCGGATGGGCGTGTATGGAAGTGAGGGAATGCCATGATAGAATTCTTAAAGTATGTTCGGGGATATCTCAGAATACGAGTATGGGGATTTTCGCCGGAGCGTTTTATGAATCTCTGCAGCAACAAGGATATCCTTCTGTGGGATATTGTGCGGGACGGAGAAGTCTATTACATGAATATTACCTTAAAGGGATTTTTCAAACTTCGTCCGATTGCGAAAAAGACAGGAATCAGGGTGGCCGTATTGCAGCGATATGGACTGCCTTTTTTTCTGCCCAAGCTTCTGAAGCGCAAGGTATTTCTGGCGGGGCTGCTTTTGACGGTGGCTTTCTGGATCTGGTCGTCCACGCATATCTGGGATATAGAATTGGAAGGCAATTATCAGATTACACAGGATGTGTTTAACCGTTTTCTGAAAGACAATCAGGTGTCGGAGGGGATGCGGAAGGAGCTTCTGGACATAGAAGAGCTGGAAAAAGAAATCCGCAGGCAGTTCCCGCAGGTGACATGGGCGTCCGCCAAGCTGGACGGAACGAAACTGCGGATCTCCATCAAAGAAAACGATGCTCCTATTCTCACCGATGTGGAGGAGAAAACGCCGGGGAGGGATCTGGTATCCCAATATCAGGGAACGGTGGTGTCTATTATGGTGCGCAGCGGTGTTCCCGTGGTGGCTCCGGGGGATGTGGTTGAATTCGGATCCGTGCTTGTGGAAGGAAAGGTGCCGGTATATAATGACGACAGTACTCTCAGGGAGTATATTTATGTGGATGCGGACGCGGATGTGATTCTGGAGCACACCCAGAGCTTTTCCGATACTCTGCCGTTTGATTACATAAAAAAAGAGTATACGGGCCGGGAAGAGAAACGATATTATCTGCGGCTGGGGGAAAAGGAGTGGAAGATGCCAGAGGATAGGCCGTTTCTTGTCTATGACAGCCTGATCAGGGAGAGCCGTTCCCTGTTATTTCAAAAGCTGTCCATCCCCTTTTATACGGGGAGCTATACCCATAGGGAATATCAAAATGTAGAGTATGTATATACCTTGGATGAAGCGAAAATAATATTAATTCAAAAAATATCCGATTATATTGAAAGTTTAGAGGAAAAAGGGGTACAAATTATTGAAAAAGATGTTAAAATAGATACAAATATAGATTCATGGGTGGTAACAGGAGAATTTCTGGTTCAGGAACCGGTCGGAGTAAGCATAGAAATCGGGGAAGCGGTGCCCCCGGGAGAAACCGGACAGCCGGAACCGGGAGAAGCCGATGAGCCGTTGGAAGAGGAATCCGACCCGTCGGAAGCGGAGGAATCCGACTAGCCGGAAGAGAAGGGGTCCGACTAGCCGGAAGCGGAGGAATCCGATTAGCCGGATTGCGCGGAAGACTGCGGTGAACGAGACTGGGAACAGACAGCAGCGAAAGAATTAGGTATAGGGGCAAATGAGTGACTTTTTTACAATGAGACTGGATATGTCTTCGGAGCAGATGCAGAAGATATTCGGTATGCAGGATGCATATGTCAAGAAGCTGGAAAGGGACTTTGACGTAAATATTATAAACCGAAACGGCAGCGTTACCGTTTCGGGGCAGGAACACATGGCAAAAAGGGCGGCGGCGGTTCTGAAGCAGCTGGCCGTTTTGTCTGACAGAGGAAATGAAATTGAGGAGCAGAACGTGGACTACGCCATAACAATGGGAATGGAAGAACAGGAAAATGTAATAACGGAGATTGACAGTGATTGTATCTGTCATACGATAAACGGAAAGCCCATAAAACCGAAGACGCTGGGCCAGAAGATGTATGTGGATGCCATACGGAAAAATATGATCGTCTTCGGGCTGGGGCCGGCCGGAACGGGTAAGACCTATCTGGCCATGGCTATGGCCGTGACGGCTTTCAAAAACGAAGAGGTTGGCAGGATCATCCTTACAAGACCGGCCATTGAAGCCGGAGAGAAGCTGGGCTTTCTGCCGGGCGATCTGCAGAGCAAAGTGGATCCTTACCTGAGACCTTTATACGATGCCTTGTATCAGATTATGGGAGCGGAAAATTTTGCAAAGAATATGGAGAAGGGGCTGATTGAAGTGGCGCCGCTGGCATATATGCGCGGCCGCACGCTGGATAACGCTTTTATTATTCTGGATGAAGCGCAGAATACCACACCGGCTCAAATGAAAATGTTTTTGACCAGAATCGGGTTTGGGTCAAAGGTCATTGTCACCGGAGACGCTTCTCAGAAGGACTTGCCTGTGGGGGCGAAATCCGGTCTGGATGTGGCGGCGAAAGTACTGGGTAAGATTGAAGACATTGCCTTTTGTAATCTTACCAACAAGGACGTAGTGCGTCATCCGCTGGTACAGAAAATTGTAAAAGCATATGACGATTATGAGTTGAAAGAGAAAAACAGAAGCAAAAACAGAGAAAAATATGAAAAAAAATTTCATAAGTAAAAGAATGAATTTGGATGAAAATATGCTCAAACGTGCGGCATATTATTATAGAATGTGCAAGCAGCTGCCGGAACGGACGGGGAAAAAGCATTTTCCGCCGAAACGGAGAGAGCTATTGAAAGTATGGTTTGAAGAAGCCGCCGAAAAATAAAGGGACGGCTATTTTGGCGTGTTCGGATTTGGCGGTTTGCTCCATTACGCGGATCTTTATGGCGTATGGGGACAAGCAATGCAGGATTATGCGTGGGATTTTTAGAGAGGAGAAGTTCTATTATGACTTTTTACGTTGAAAACGAGTCTCAGACGGAATTCCCCTTCGATGTGGAAGAGGTGGCAAAGCTTGTATGCGATGCGGCGCTGCAGGAGGAAGGATGTCCCTATGAAGTTCAAATTAATATAGTGCTCACGGACAATGCCGGCATCCGGGAGCTGAACAGAGAATGCCGTGGAATCGACAAGGAGACGGACGTGCTCTCTTTTCCCAATCTGGACTTTGAAAAAGAGGGTGTCTTTGAAATCTCCGAAGAGGCGGAAGCAGATTACTTCGATCCCGATACGGGGGAGCTGGTATTAGGTGATATTATGATTTCCGTGGATAAAGTCCGGGAGCAGGCAGAAAGCTATGGACACAGCTTAAAGAGAGAGTTTGCTTTTTTGGTGGCACACAGTATGCTTCATTTGTGCGGTTATGACCATATGGCGCCCGAGGAAGCTTCGACTATGGAACGAAAGCAGGAAGAATTATTGACGGGATTGGGGATCACAAGAGAAACGGTTTGAGGGACACAGGATGAATTCAAATGAAGTAAAGCGATGTAAAATACAAGGTTTTGCCGATATGATTGCTTTGGCAACCGTTTTGGTGGTTGGCGGAATGGCGGGAGATAAGGGGATAACGTATGTGGCGGCGGCATTGCTGGCATATGCCGTCTTATGGGCGCTGTACAGCGGAAAAGCGGCGGATACTTTGGGGAAGCTTCTCAGAATCCGGAATGTAAAGGGCCAATACAAAAGTGCGGATGCTCTCCGCCGGAACGTGATGCTGTTTCAGCTGGCAGCCGGGGTGTTTGTTACAATGGTTTTGGTTATCGGGGCAGGCGCGATCGGCGAGAAACTGTTTCAGGTGCAATACAGTACATTTTTGATGATGCTTTTGGCTCCGGCCTTGCTATTGCGAGGGGTGTCCGCCATATTTATGGGATTCTGTCAGGGAGAAAGCGCGGAACTGCCCACGGCAGTGGCAAGTGTGCTCCGCCGGGTTTTTATTCTGTTATTCAGTCTTATTTTCTGCCGCGGGCTGGGCAGCTACGGCCAAAAGGTGAGCAATCTCTTAGTGACGGATAATTTTGCGGCTATGTATACCGGCGTAGGTGCCGTTTTGGCAATCAATGTGAGTGAAATATTTGTGATTATATTTTTGCTGGTAATGCAGAAAGTCGTAAGGCGTTCCAAGAGAAGGGAACCGTCGGCAGGAATGCGTTCCGCGGAATCTTTTATGGAAGCGGTACAAAACTTTACGGTCAACAGAGCGCCGTATTTTGCGGTTCAGCTGCTTTTGCTGCTGCCCATGGTTTTAGGATTACTGTTTTTCCGAAAGAGCACTGTGGATTGGGAAGCGGGAATGACGGATTACGGAGTCTTTTGCGGGAAATATCTGGTGCTCGGCGGTTTTTGCATTGTATTAATGTCCGGCATATTTATTCAGGTATGCAGTAAGACGGTGGTGGCTTTGCGGAAAGGTGAACAGAGATTTGCAAGAGTGATCTTCCAGAGCGGTATCCATATTATAGTGATATATTCGTTATTTTTTGCGGGTATTCTTGCGGTGATGGCTGAGCAGGTGTCCAATCTTCTTAACAGCGGGACTGTTGCGGCAAAACTGCTGCGGGGAGGAGCACTGATCATTCCCTTTGCGGCGCTGGCATTGTACTTTGCCAGATTCCTGATGCTGACGGGGAAAAGTCTTTTGGTTTTGGGAGTGCTTTTGATTTCCGATATTGTATATGTGTTGAGTATGACCTTGTTTTTAAATGTGTGGAAAGCAGGAATTCTGGCGTTGGTTTATGCAGGAATCATGGGCGGCGCCGTCTGTTGCATTTTACTGGGAGTGATTATCTGCCGTCAGTTGAGAATCGGCGGCGTATGGCTGCATACTTTTCTCATTCCTGCCGGAGCGGCCTGTGCCGTGGGGTTTTTGTGTATGTTCCTTGCCAAGATCCTCCTTCCGCATTTGGGAGATGGAGTGACATTGCTTGTGTGTAGTGTGGTTTCTTGGGCGATCTACTGGTTGATACTGTTGTTCGCCAGAAATTTCAATGATCAAGAGCTGGAATGCATTCCCGGCGGCAAGTGGATTACATCCTTCGGACAATTGTTTCATGTATTGTAAGAGAACTGTATAATTTCTGGAAAAAAGCTGATACTGATTGCAAAGATTACTGTAAAAGTTACTTTCCGTGTCCTCTCTGCGAAGGCTTGCCGTGTATTCTATGCACGACAATCCCGAAACTGCATTGTGCCAAACGGCATGTCTTTTATCGTGCGCGTTTGTCTGACAGCCGGACTCTCGTATGGCGGAGAAGCGGCAGCATGGAAGGTTAGGTAAAGTGCTGCTGCGGGCGGCAGAATGAGAGAAGTATGAAATTTGTAAAAGGCGTCGGCTTATTTTTTGTATATCCCATAACAATGCTTGGTATCGGGTTTTATATCGGTGTGGTGTCCAGCCACTTTTTTTACCCCGGAGAACAGGTGCCTGAAAACAGTACAATATACGAAGCTCCGTCTCCCGGCCCGATTACGGATGACTCCATGGATGTGCCGGAGAACCGACTGGATTATGGAGTGGCAGGAATGGTCCGGGAGAACAGAGGCTTTTCTGTTTCAGGGCAGGATACGTCCGTGGAAGCGGCGGCGGCTTCGGAAACGCTTTCGGCCGATACGGAGTATGTTCTGGAAGAGACGAATATTCTGGATCAGTCTGTGGTGGAGACCACTTGGAGGCTGCCCCCTCAGTATATCGGCATGAACAGAATGCAGTTTCTGGGGATTATGGAGCAGTACGAGGCTTCTCCGCCTCTCTCCGAAATGGAGCGAGGTTTCGTCAGTCTGGAAGTTTTGTCATTCTCCAGAGAGCGCGTAGTGGTGCGGATGAATTACAGGTATGTACAGCCCAGCGCCAGCTTTTATCTGGCAGTTTATGACAACGAAGTGGTGGTCTATCTGGAAGATCGGAAAACGATTTATATCAATACCCAGATTCCTCTCAATACCCTGCCGGAGGATATACAGGAGGAAATCATTATGATGAAATGGGTGCCCAACGAGGAAAGCTTGTATAATTTTCTGGAGAATTACTCTTCCTGATTGTGCGACCGGCGGGCATGGCGCATGGATTAACCACGGAGGAGACAGTGGGAATGCAAGAGTATGTGTTTGACCCGGCAAGTTTTAATCAAATACCCCATTGTTTGCAGCGGGGGATTTAATGAAAGCCCAAGCCGTTATATAGGTGCATTATCTCAGCATATGGCAGAAAGCGAGAAAACTATGAAAAAAAGAGTAGGAATTGTGGGAGGCGGCGCGGCCGGAATGATGGCGGCGATCACTGCTGCCGGACAGGGGGCTGCGGTGACAATATTGGAAGGGAATGATCGTGTGGGCAAGAAGCTTCTCGCCACGGGAAACGGGAAGTGTAATCTGGGGAACCGGAATCTGACCCTTGAAGCATATTATACGGAGAATCCGCAGCGCCTGCAGGACTGCTTGAAGCGGTTCGGCACCGAAGAAACTCTTTCCTTTTTTGGGGGATTGGGATTGCTGGTGAAGGAAAAGAACGGTTATCTCTATCCCGCATGTGAGCAGGCTTCCGCAGTATTGGATGTGCTGCGGTTTGAACTTTCGGCGCTGGGAATCGGAATAATTACGGGATGCAGGGTGAAGCAGATTCTGTCCGGACAGATAGGAGGGGAAATCACCGTCAAGTCCGGGAATCAAAGCTTTTGCTTTGACAGTGTGGTAATCGCCTGCGGCGGAAAAGCGGCTCCGAAGACGGGCTCCGACGGAAGCGGTTTTCAACTGGCGGAGCAGATCGGACATAAGCTGCTGCCTTCGGTGCCGGCACTGGTACAGTTGAAATGCAGCGAACCTTATTTGAAAGCCGTATCCGGAGTCCGTGCGGAGGCATTCATCCGTGTCGTACAGGGGGAAGAATGTATAGCCTGCGAGAGAGGTGAGCTCCAGCTGACGGATTACGGGATCTCGGGGATTCCCGTGTTTCAGGTGAGCCGACAGGTGAATTACATATTGCGGAAGCAGAAGGAAGTGGAGGTAAGGCTGGATTTTCTGCCGGATTACGGAAGAGAGGAGTATGAGGCTCTCCAGACGGGTAGAAAGCAGCTGCAGAAGGGCAGGACGGTGGAGGAATTTTTTACGGGTATGCTCCACAAAAAGCTGATGCTCCTGTTCATTAAAACGGCCGGATTGAAGCCCGGAGAACCTGCGGAGACAGCCGATGCCGAAAAGATAAAAACGGTATACAGGCTATGCAGGGAATGGAAGCTTCATGTCCACGGACATAATTCTTTCGACAATGCCCAAGTGTGTGCGGGGGGCGTGCCTTTGGATCAGGTGACGGAAAATTTGGAATCCCGTAAAGCACCGGGGATTTTCTTTGCCGGTGAGATTCTGGATGTGGACGGAAAGTGCGGGGGCTATAATCTCCAGTGGGCATGGTGCAGCGGATATCTGGCGGGAAATGCAGCGGCGGGAAACTTCTCCCGCAAATTGTGACGCACATCTGTCAGAAAGCAATTTTCAAACACGCTCTAATATGACCCACGAAAATGTCAGGAAGACAGGGTTGTCCGGTTAAAAAGAAATAGAGCTTTTGGATGCGTAAAGCTTCAGATGATGGAAAGGTATGGTGGGTATGCTTCGTGTCAATCAGGTAAAGGTAAAAGAAGAACATACAAGACAGGATTTGTGTAAAAAGACAGCCGATATGCTCCGCATTCCGGTTCAGGAGCTCCGTTCTCTCAGTATTGTGCGCCAGTCAGTTGACGCAAGGAAAAAGCCCGAGATTTTTTACAGTTATACGGTGGATGTGGAACTGCCGGAGACAGTGGAAGATAAGGTATTGCGGAAGAATAAGGGCAGGTTCCAGATTTCAAAAGCGGATACCGTCAAATATCGTTTTCCCGAGGCAGGAGAGAATAGGATGGAGCATCCCCCTGTGATAGTGGGGATGGGGCCGGCAGGTCTGTTCTGCGCTTATTATTTGGCGCTGCATGGTTACAAACCCGTTTTGCTGGATCGTGGGAAGTGTGTGGAAGAACGACAGAGGGATGTAGAGTCTTTCTGGGAGACGGGAGTGCTGAATCCCGCTTCCAACGTACAGTTTGGCGAGGGCGGCGCAGGCGCGTTTTCCGACGGGAAACTGAATACGCTGGTAAAGGACAAGGACGGGCGCAACAGGGAAGTACTGGAAACCTTTGTAAAGTTAGGGGCAAAGGAAAGCATTTGTTATGAAGCCAAGCCTCATATCGGTACGGATGTACTCTGCTCCGTAGTGCGGAATATGCGGCAGGAGATTCTTGCATTGGGGGGCCAAGTGCGATTTGAGAGTCAGCTGACGGAACTACATATCCTTGACGGGCGGGTGGCCGGAGCGGTGGTAAATGGGGAAGAATTTCTTCCGTGCAGTGAATTAGTGCTGGCTGTCGGGCACAGTGCCAGAGATACTTTTCAAATGCTGTATGAGAAAAAAGTTCCTATGGATGCAAAAGCTTTTGCGGTAGGACTGCGGGTGGAACATCCCCAATCCATGATGAATAAAGCGCAGTATGGCAGGGAGGAGGCAGGAGTCCTTGGGGCGGCCTCTTACAAGGTAACGGCCAAGACTTCCAAGGGCAGAGGGGTGTATTCTTTTTGCATGTGTCCCGGAGGCTATGTGGTCAATGCCTCTTCGGAACCGGGCAGGACGGCGGTAAACGGCATGAGCTACAGCGGGCGCGGCGGCAGAAATGCCAACAGTGCCATTATTGTATCCGTAACTCCGGAAGACTTTGGAAGTAATCATCCTCTTGCCGGAGTGGAATTCCAGAAACGTTTGGAGGAAAGAGCCTATGAGCTGGGCAAAGGCAGGATTCCTGTCCAGCGTTACGGGACATTCAAAAGAGCGGTGGAAGAATTGGCAGGACGGGAGACTTCGACAGCGGAAACCGGAAAAATAGAATCGGACGGATTGAAGGAAGCCGATCCGGAAATCGCAAAAGAACAATCTGCCGGAAGGAAAGGGGCAGATTATCCGGAGGGTGATTCTATGCCCCACAGTGAGATCCGGCCTCAGTGTAAAGGAAGCTTCCACTGGGCGGATGTGAGTAAAATCCTGCCCCAAGAGTGCAATGAGGCTTTCGTGGAGGGAATGGCTGTTTTCGGCAGGCAGATTCGGGGATTTGACAGGGAGGACGCTCTGCTGTCCGGGGTGGAAAGCAGAACCTCTTCTCCTTTGCGGATTCTAAGAGATGAATCGCTGCAATCGGAGATCCGGGGGCTTTACCCCTGCGGGGAAGGAGCAGGCTATGCAGGCGGGATTACTTCCGCGGCCATGGACGGGCTGAGAGTGGCGGAGGCCATTGCAAAACGCTTTGCACCTGAGACAATACAGTCCTAATAGTACCGGAAAGTATATTTCCTTCTAAGGGGGCGGCAGTGTCTGATATGAGAAATCATATCTTTTAGAAGGAAATGTTTTTTGAGACAGATATGTCCATAAGTTGAAACGGAAAGTAAAAAGAATACCGGGCAGTTTGCAGCAATTAACGGATTGCCATGTTCTATAATACGTTTGGAGGGGAAAATGATTCATTTCGGGTTTTCGTACATAGGTTTTGTTTTTTTGTTAATGCTCTTTATTCCCAATATTATTTGGACAAAGCATAAACCGAAAGACTATGAGAAATATGTTGTTAATGAAAATAAAATATTATCCATGTGTGAAAGGATTGGAGAGGTGCTTGTCTGCATTATAGCATTAACATTTACGGACTTTAATTTGAGAGAGCCGAATCTCTGGTCGGTATGGCTGGCAATTGCCGTATTGGCGATGGTTTTTTATGAGGGATATTGGATTAAATACCTCCGCAGTGAGCAGAATATGACGGATTTTTATTCTTCTTTTTTGGGGATACCGGTTGCCGGAGCAAGCTTACCCGTTGCCGCTTTTTTCTTTTTGGGGATTTACGGCGCAAATTTTTTGCTGCTTTTTGCAGTTATTATTTTGGGAATAGGCCATATCGGGATTCATGCAGCCCACAAACAAGAAGTCTATAAGGAAAAGAAAAAGAAGGGGCTTGCCCTTCGGAGCTTCTATACTGTTTTAACGATTTTTTTTGTATTGATTTTCGGAATGATTACGGCGGTCATAGGTGTCAGGAATTATCGTGCAATCAGGGGATGCGTACTTAATCCCGATGGAATCGAGGAGGAAGGCTATATTGATTTATGCGGGCAAAAGCAGTATTATTTGATCCGGGGCGAAAATGTAAATAATCCTGTAATCATATGGATTCACGGCGGGCCGGCAAGCCCTGATACAATGCAGACATATGAATTTACCAATGTTCTGAAAGACAGTTATACGGTAGTTGCATGGAATCAGCGCGGATGCGGAAGGACATATTATCATAACAGGGACGTTGACCCTTACAATGAAACGGCTACGTTTGAACAGGCACAAGCGGATTTGGACGCATTGGTTGATTATGTCTGTGACAGATTCCATCAGCAAAAAGTTATATTGGCAGGACATTCTTACGGAACCATGGTAGGCAGCAAATATGCAATAGATCATCCGGAGAAGGTGGCTGCGTATATTGGAGTGGGACAGATGGGAGCTGCCGGAAGCGATATTTATGCATATGAAGACGCCCTTTCCATTGCGACGGAAAAGGGGGATGATACGGGAGCAATGATTGAGGCTTTCGAAAGATATCAGGCAGATGCAAGTCTGGAAAATATGATTGCTATGAGGAGTTATGTATCGCCTTATCACAAACCCCAGAAGGAAAGAAATTACATATTGGCGGCGCTTACGTCTCCTTATTTAGGGGTTTATGATGTATTATGGTTCGGAAAACAGCTGGGAAGCTTTTCTGATTTTGTGGATTTGAACAGACAGCTTTTTGATTATATAAGCAGTGAAGACGTATATGCATATGGGACTGAATTTCAGGTTCCGGCAGGATTTATTTCAGGGTCATGCGACTGGATTACTCCGGTAAAGTATACGGAAGATTATTTTAATACCATTACTGCACCTCGAAAAGAAATGCGGCTGATAGATGGCTGGGGACATACTGTGCCGATGGAGAACCCTAAAGAATTTGCAGACACCTTAATGCAGGTTCTTGATGAAATAATGTAACGGCTTTTTCAAATGTAACAGTTTTGATGTTGAAAATTCTGATTAGGTCAGTTTACAAGGAACTACATGCAGACCGTGAAACGGACTGCTGACAACAAACATAGCAGGACAGGCGGCAATCGTCAAGGCTCAAATGAACGGGTTTGCGCCCGGCCTTGACCGCCACCGTCCATCCCACTGAATGGATAGACAAGGCGGACATCCCATACTGTGCGTGTCCGCTGTCAAAGCTGTCTTCCGGCTGCGCGCTGCGGCGCGCACTCAAATCAATAGTTGAATACGCATTTTATTCAACCTTATCTCTTGCCGAGACAACATACATAGGCAGATCCCCGCCATCAACATCTTAACATAAAAGATATTGTATAGCTTGCCATGATTTATCCACATATAGAGTTTGATATTGTGCAGGGTCAATCTCAAGAATATCTTTATCACCATTGATAATCTGCCTTAAAAGCAGCTCCTCAACTGCTATATAAGTTCCTGCCATTCCCATATTTTTGCCTCCTTGATAATTTTGTATTATTTTTTTCCACCAAAGACATACTTGCTATTTTCTCTTTCCTCGTTGCGGCACATAGATTTTCGCCAATTCGGATTTTTGGACAATCCGGGGTCAGCCATTGCTTTTCGGGACATACAAATTGAATAAATACCTTTTGTATCCGGCAAGTGACTTTAGATATTTATATGTATAGAACTCGCCCAGCCGTCCTTTATTAAATCGAACACTACCATATGCATAGTGGGTTTGTTGGTAATATTCAGTTTTTTCATACTGTTTTTTCTGTACTACATATACAGCAACACCAAGGAGTAAAGCAAGTAAAAAAATTCCCATTATAGTTCTCCCTCATCTGTTTTTTATTTATTATACGACAAACCCGAGAGCGTGGAAATAGTGAGTTTTCCGGGCTGATTTTTACCTTATGGATATATGGCACAGACGGTCAAAAAGTGTAGACTTGGGATAGTTTATTGATGCATTGATTTACGGGGCTGTTGGCGGTATAATAGGACTGTCAGCAGCATCGTTTCTTTTTTAGGAAAAGGAGCGACGAATGAATAATCGGATCAATGGCTTGAATATCACATTCTTCTTGCCTTGCACCAATTTATAAATTGTTTGTGCCGACTGCGTCGGCATGACGGGAAGGTTGAATAAAAATGCGTATTCAACTATTGATTTGAGTGCGCGCCGCAGCGCGCAGATGGGTATAAAAATGAATCACTTAAGAGAAACGATCAAAAATAAGAAAAGAATCGTAGTAAAAATCGGCTCCTCCTCCCTGACTCATAAGGAGACGGGGGATATTGATTATATCCGCATGGAAAAGCTGGTGCGGGAACTCAGCGATATCAGGAATCAAGGGAAGGACGTAATACTGGTCACATCCGGAGCTATAGCAGCAGGTAAAAATGCCATGCATCTGAAGGAGATCCACGCAGAGAGCCAGTCCAAAACTATCGCGGTGAAGCAGGCTTGCTCTGCTGTGGGACAGGCAAGACTGATGATGACGTATCAGAGGCTTTTTTCGGAGTATAACCAGATTGCCGGACAGATATTGATGACGAAAAATACGATTGTGGATAATCTGAACCGCTATAACGCCCACAATACTTTTTCCGAGCTGCTGCAGCTGGGAGCCATTCCTATAGTAAATGAAAATGACACCATTGCAACCTATGAGATTGAGATAGGGGACAATGATACTTTGTCGGCTATTGTGGCGGCCTTGGTAGGAGCCGATCTGTTGATACTGCTCTCGGATATTGACGGTTTGTATACGGATGATCCACGGAAAAACCCGGATGCAAAATTTATCGAACAGGTAGACGCGCTGACGGATGAATATTTGGATATGGGAAAGGAAAGCACGGGAAGCAGTGTGGGAACCGGCGGTATGAATACAAAGCTGATTGCCGCGAAGATTGCTACCAAATCCGGCGCGGATATGATTATTGCTAACAGTAAAGATATCGGAGTGCTGCACAGAATACTTGCCGGAGAAAATGAGGGTACGTTATTTGTGGCGCACAGAGATGAGAACTTTGACCTTCCTGATTTTGTACATAGTCTCCACAATGACTGAGAAGCTTATTTTTTAGATTTTCAATAATTTACAGACTGCAGAAAGGATGGATTTTCAGATGAATATGGACATGAAAATTGCCCGCATCAATGAGCTTTACCATAAGTCCCAGAAGGAAGGGCTGACCGAGGAAGAGAAAGCAGAGCAGGCGCAGCTCCGCAAAGAGTATGTGGCGAGTGTCCGTGCCAATTTAAAAGGACAGCTTGACAACATTGTCATTGAACACCCCGACGGAAGTCAGGAAAAGCTGAGCGATAGACGGCATGTCAAATAGGGATACAAAAGCTGGAAGAAAGCATCGGATATAGCAAAAGGAAAACGGGAGAAAAACTTGGAAAAAGCACCGGAAAAGAATGCGGAAAAAAATATTGATAAAAAAACAGGGACAAAATCCGAAATCCGTAGTAAAATATTAAAAATGCGGAATGCTCTCACGGAAGAGGAAAGAAAGCGTGCCGCTTTTTTACTGACAGAGCGGATATTAGGGCACCAGTGGTATTACCTTTCGGATACAATTCTTTGTTATGCGGACTATGGCAGTGAGATTTCCACAAAAGAGATACTTTGTGAAGCTTTGTCTGCCGGGAAAAAGGTATATCTGCCGAAGGTGGAGGGAGAGAGCATGACCTTTTACCGTATCGGAGCTTTGTCCGAACTTGTGAAAGGATATAAGGGAATTCCGGAACCGGAAGGAGATACGGAATGTTTTCCCGGCGGGGAGATGAGGGCGGACAAGACGCTGCTGTTAATGCCGGGAGTGGCATTTGACCGATATCGGAACAGAATCGGTTACGGGAAGGGATTTTATGACAGGTTTCTGGCTGAGTTTCCTGAACTGTGTCTGCGGTCCATTGCAGTGGGCTATCAGTGCCAGCTGTTGGAAGAGCTCCCGTCAGAGGAGACGGATATTAGGCCTTGTCAGGTTATTTGTGTATGAAAATTCGTTTGGAGGATATGACTTTAGACGACAGAAAGGGATGGATATGGGGATGATAAATTTACAAGATATGGGGCAGCGCGCGGCAGCCGTTACGACTGTGCTGAACCGGCTGACTGCGGAGGAGAAGAACAAAGCTTTGTCGGCGGCAGCCGACGCGTTATGCAGCCACAGCGGGGATATATTGGCGGCAAATGCAGAGGATATGGATGCAGCGCGGAAAAACGGCATGAAGGAGGGGCTACAGGATCGTTTAAAGCTGACGGAGGACAGAATCAGGGCTATGGCGGAGGGGCTGCGGCAGGTGGCAGAGCTTCCCGACTGTATCGGTGAGGTGTTGGAGGAATTTGACCGCCCTAACGGGATGCATTTGAAAAAGATCCGGGTTCCTATGGGAGTAATCGGTATTATTTATGAAGCAAGACCCAACGTAACTGCGGATGCCTTCGGCTTGTGCTTTAAGACGGGCAATGCCGTGATTTTAAAAGGGGGCAGTGATGCCATCCGTTCCAATCTTGCCATTGTAAAAGTACTCAGAGAGGCTTTGGAACATAGCGGGATTCCTGCAGATGTGCTGCAGATTATTGCGGATACGGACCGCAGTGTGACAGTGGAATTCATGAAACTGAAACAGTATGTGGATCTGCTGATTCCCAGAGGCAGCGCCGGATTGATCCGCAGTGTGGTGGAAAACAGCACCATACCGGTGATCGAGACAGGCACCGGAAACTGCCATGTGTATGTGGACAAGGCAGCCGACCTTGCTATGGCGGCACAAATTATATATAATGCCAAGACACAGAGAATCGGCGTATGCAATGCCTGTGAGTCTCTGGTAGTGCATCAGGATATCAGGGAGGCTTTTCTGCCTATGCTGGCGGAAATCCTTGAGCCTAAAAATGTGGAGCTGCGGGGAGATGAGCGTATCCGGGAGATTTTGCCTGATTGCACAGCCGCTACAGAGGAGGATTACGGTACGGAATACTTGGATTATGTATTGTCTTTGAAAACGGTGGACAGCTTGGAAGAAGCCATTGAGCATGTAAACCGTTACAGTACCAGACATTCCGAGTGCATTGTCACGGAGGACGGGGAGGCGGCGGAGAAGTTTTTAAACGAAGTTGATGCCGCGTGCGTTTATTGGAATGTATCCACCCGGTTTACGGACGGATTTGAGTTCGGCTTTGGCGCGGAGATCGGTATCAGCACCCAGAAGCTTCATGCCAGAGGCCCCATGGGACTGAAGGAGCTGACCTCTTATAAGTATACGATACAAGGCAACGGGCAGGTCAGAAGCTGAGAAAGCGGTCATAATATTGAACGTAAATTGCGTACATATAAAAGTTGTTAAACAATGTCCGATTAATGTAATAAAGTACAAAAAAGACAAGGAATCCTAAGGAGAAAAAATTGAATTTAGGAAAATATATCGACAAAGATATACTTAATAAATTTGAATTTCACAATTATGGTCATGCATTAGAAATACTACATGATGCATTCCCATTGGAGTGGAATGAACTACAGGAGTGCTTGCGCCGTTTAGAGCTTACCGTATCAGATATAAGAAAAGCAGGAGGTAATGAGTCCCCAATACCTAAGAAATTTGATGATGTTTTATATCCGCTTGGATGGCGGGAAATAAGGATTAGCGGTGACTTGATAGTAAAAAAATATCCGAGACAAACGGCTCAGAGAAGAGGCCGTTTTGCAGAAGAACCCTTTGAAATTGAAACAATTGAAGGGTATATTGATGGGCACAATATAGATTTTCTTAAAAACAGGGTTGCTTTTGATTTGGAATGGAATAGTAAAGACCAGACTTTTGACAGGGATTTGCTGGCAATGAGAACCTATTTTGACTGTGGATTGATTGATGTTGGAGTCATTGTAACAAGAGCAGAAGATTTAAATGACATATTTAAGCAAGTAAAAGATGAAAGCGGTCACCTGCTGATGAAAAAGTACGGAGCAAGTACCACATGGATGGGAAAATTGATCTACAGGCTTGATTCTCGCCGTAATGGAGGCTGTCCCATTTTGGCAATCGGAATTGGAAAGGAATGTGTTAGAGAATATGGCAGATTTAACGAGTACCATAGAAAACTTACAGATGTTGACCAAGGACAAGACATATAATACAATATATGCAGATCCCCCATGGCAATTTCAAAACAGAACAGGTAAGGTTGCTCCGGAGCATAAACGGCTTGCTCGCTATGAAACCATGACGCTTGACGAGATAAAGAAATTACCTATTGCAGAGATAGCCGGAGATAAAGCACAGTTGTACTTGTGGGTTCCTAATGCGCTGCTTCCGGATGGGTTAGCAGTGATGGATGCATGGGGATTTGAATATAAAGCAAATATTGTTTGGGAAAAAGTCAGAAAGGACGGAGGCCCGGATGGAAGAGGTGTAGGTTTCTATTTCAGAAATGTAACTGAATTACTGCTTTTTGGCATTAAGAAAAAAAGTGCACCTAACAGAACCTTACAACCTGCCCGTTCACAAGTAAATTTAGTCAGGGCTATGAAACGGGAGCATAGCCGCAAACCAGATGAGATTATTCCCATTATTGAAGCATGTAGTCAAGCACCCCGAATAGAACTTTTTGCAAGAGGCATACGGGAAGGATGGGATATGTGGGGAAATCAAGCAACGGCTTCTTATGAACCGACATGGGACACATATGCAAATCATACCGTAGCAAATATGGATAAAGAATAAGCATATATTTTTTCCGCAAGCGTATCCTGCGCACATATATATAAATGTCGGCCGATTAAAGGAGCTTACATAATTAGTCTTAAAATTATATATAAAAATACATAAAAAGTATAAATAAAATGTATATAATTAGAGTTAATGTTATTATATAGGTGCCTTGAGCGTCGGTTTTCGAGAGTCGGTACAAATACCGGCTCTTTTACATTGACGTATTTTCAACAACAGGATAAAATAGGATAAGGCGGATTGGAACCGTTTCTGAGAAAAGAGCTGGAAATAGTATTATTGAAAGGCCGGAAATTATGACATTATACGAAGCGAAAAAAGGAGAACGGTACTGCGTGGCAGGACTATATGTGGAACCTCAGATTACCAGAAGGCTGCAGGCGCTGGGATTGAACGACGGAACCGTGCTCAGTGTGTTAAACCGAAAAAGGAAAGGAGCCTTGATCATTCAGGTCAGGGGAACAAGGCTTGCTCTGGGAAAACATATTTCTTCCAATATAGAAATTAGAGAAGCGGAGGAAATGAATCATGAATAAAGATACGGAACGCAAGCATATCAATGTGGCTTGTGTGGGCAATCCAAACTGCGGAAAGACCACACTATTCAATGCCCTCACCGGATCGAAGCTGAAAGTGGCAAACTGGCCCGGTGTGACGGTGGAGCGGTTTGAGGGGGAAACTTCTTACGAAAATACGGATATTACCTTGATAGATACTCCGGGGATATATTCCCTCACCTGTTATACCATTGAAGAAAAAGTGACCAGACAGTGTGCCATGGATGACGATATTGATGTAATCATCAATGTGGTGGATGCTTCTTCCTTGGAAAGAAATCTGTATTTGACCTTACAGCTTTTGGAATTGGGAAAACCCATCGTTCTGGCATTGAATATGATGGACATCGTGAAAGAGCGGGGTATGGAGATCGATATGCATCGTCTGCCGGAAATGCTGGGAAACATTCCGGTGGTGCCTGTGTCTGCGGCGAAGAGAACCGGGCTGGATATTCTGCTCCATGCGGTGATTCACCACTATGAGGAGGGCGGGGAGGAATATATCCTTGACTATCCTGAATTTATCGAAAATAAAATTGCCAAGCTGGAGGTTATGATGCAGGCACATTATCCTACCCATTCTTCCGTGCGCTGGCATGCGATTAAGCTTTTGGAGGATGACGAAGAGGTAAAGCAGGAGCATCCTATCTCTGTGATAAATATTGTGGACAAGAGCTATGAAAAGGAAATTATCCAATGTAAGTATGCACATATAGAAAAAATAGTATCGGAGACGCTGTTCCACAGGGACAAAAAGGCGGCAAGGACGGATAAAATCGACAGGATACTGACTCATCCTGTCTTTGGAATTCCCGTGTTTCTCCTCATTATGTGTATGGTGTTTTTCCTGACTTTTACGGTGGGAGACGCCTTGAAGGGTGTCTTTGAGACCGGGCTGGGCTATATTTCCGAGGGAGCGGCATCAGGGCTGGAGAGCCTCGGGGTGGCAGCATGGCTGCAGTCGCTGATGATAGACGGCATTATAGCCGGAGTGGGGGGGATTCTCACGTTTATCCCCAATATCTTTATCCTGTTTTTGGCTTTGGCGATTCTGGAGGACAGCGGTTATATGTCCAGAGTGGCTTATGTCATGGACTCCGTTATGGGAAGGGTGGGGCTTTCCGGTAAAGCGTTTCTTCCTATGATTCTCGGCTTTGGCTGCACCGTACCGGCCATTATGGCTGCCAGAGCCTTGGAGACGGAGCATGACCGGCGCAAGACCATGCTGGTGACTCCATTTATGTCCTGTTCGGCAAGGCTGCCCATCTATGTGCTGCTCTCAGAGATGTTCTTTCCGAAGGCGGCGGCGCCGGTTGCCTTTTCCATGTATGTCATCGGTATGGTGACTGCCATTTTGGCGGCAAAGGTCATCAATATGCTGGAAAAAGGTAAGGTCAACGATTCTCTGTTGATAGAACTGCCGGAGTATAAGCGGCCTAACGGAAGAACCATCCGCATATATGTGTGGACAAAGCTGAAGGATTATCTGTCTAAGGCGGGAACTACTATCTTTGTGGCTTCCATTGTGATCTGGTTTGTGCTTAATTTCGGTATTTCCGGTATGGTGGAAAATCCGGCAGACAGCTTTGGGGCGTCCATCGGGCGTTTTCTGGTTCCCGTGCTGGCTCCGGCAGGACTGGGAATGTGGCAGATCGGCGTGGCGCTGCTTTCCGGTATCTCCGCAAAGGAAGTGGTGGTGTCCAGCTTTACGGTATTATTCGGTGTTTCCAATGTAAATTCCGAGGCTGGCATGGCATCCGTTGCCGCAAATATCCAGAGTATAAATCCGGATTTCGGGCCTTTAAATGCGTATTGCCTGATGCTTTTCTGCCTGTTATATGTACCTTGTGCGGCCACGGTAGCTACGGTGAAAAAAGAAAGCGGATCATGGGGTTTTACTTTAAAGATGATTGTCTTTCAGCTGGTATTGGCATGGGCGGTATCGGCGGCGGTATTCCAGCTGGGGAGCTTGCTGGGATAAGGCTTGTCTATATGGCGGCAGGGCCGGCTGCGTGAGCGCTTGGATAAAGAGCTCCTCAAATATTTCTAGGAGGTTAATGTATGAAGCTTATTTATGAGAATCCCCTTGCTTGTGAGGCGGACGTAAAAAATTTTATTTTGGAAGGACAGGCGAAAATTTCCTTCCCGAAGGGCAGGATGCAGTTGGAAAATGCCATGGATGCGGAAAACGGGCAGAAAGCAAATTATGTATTGTGGTGTCCGGAAAATTTTCCCTCCGATGTGCTCATTACATGGGAGTTTCTGCCTATAAGGGAGCCCGGACTCTGTATATTGTTTTTCGGAGCCCTTGGGAAGGACGGAGAGGATATCTTTGATGAAAAGCTGGCGAAAAGAACGGGTGAGTATCCCCAGTATCATCACGGAGATATTAACGCTTTTCATGTGTCCTATTTTCGCAGGAAGGAGCCGGATGAGAGAGCTTTCCATACCTGTAACTTGAGAAAAAGTTATGGATTTCATCTGGTGGCTCAGGGCGGGGATCCCATCCCCGATGCGGATGAAGTGAAAGAGCCTTACAGGGTGGCTGTGAGAAAGGAGAAGAATGTTATCACTTTTTCCGTAAATGATCTGGAGGTATTTCGGTTTGAGGATGACGGGGAAACCTACGGCCCGCTGCTTCAAGGAGGCAAAATCGGTTTCCGCCAGCTGGCTCCGCTGGTTGCGGAGTACGGCAATCTGAAGGTTTACGAAATATAAAAATCCGGCGGCGTAAAAGCAGCGCCATCTTACTTTGGACGGAATAAGAATTAGAATGGTGCAATGAACATGTAAGTGATTTGACCAATACCATAAATGTTCTTTATCAAAAAATAGTTCGGGTGAGAATTTTGCGGTGAGAGAACAGTGCTTGGTTTTTAAGAGAATGGAATTGGTAAATCATCCTTGTGAGATTTTATCAGATATGTATGCGCTGTCAAAAATCAGAGATAACTTAATAAGTGATAAGTATCTGTTCTGTGGCAAATCCGGAAATATCGGTCTGGCTTGGAAAGAAGCATCTAATGTTATGGGATTTGATTTGTCACAGTGTTGTGGTTCAGGTTATGAGATGGATGACGTACAGGTATATCATGATATAAAAGCAGCAATCAAAGGAAAAGATACTATATGTACGGATTCTAGGCCTGCCAGTGCATTAAATGATTTTAAAGAATATCAGATAACCAAAGAAGTGATGGATATGCTAATAAAAATGCTGTATTAAACCCTTGTCCGCCATTTTATCGTGGTGAAGAAGTTTCTGATGATGTAATGCAGTCGGAATATTTTGTGGGATATGAATTTAAAAAGAACTTATTAGTAGTTTCGCAAGCTGTTATGATATGGTGTATGATGCAGCGTTAGGCATATTATTATGAGAGGAATGTTCACATCCATTTCATCCATGGGAGGGCTTCGGC
Source organism: uncultured Acetatifactor sp. (assembly GCA_910589655.1). Classification (GTDB taxonomy): domain Bacteria; phylum Bacillota; class Clostridia; order Lachnospirales; family Lachnospiraceae; genus Acetatifactor. The sequence goes on from CAJUTJ010000065.1 coordinate 46,101, forward strand.
AAGGGGCTTTACCTTGCAGGAGTGGAAGGATTTTCATAAACGTGTGATAGAAAAGTTACAGCCGGGCGCTTGACAGTTATACCGAAAGAGGAGGATTTATATCATGTATTTAGATTTGGCAGGAAAATGGAAAATTGAATTGACTGCGGACAGCGGAGTACAGGCCGGGGAGATTACACTGCCGGGCAGCCTGCAGGGAGCGGGCTATGGTAATCCTGTTACTTTGGATACGCCATGGGTCAGCGGGCTGCATGATGCCTTCTGGTATGAACAGGAGCCTTTTAAAAAGGGAGACGGGGAGGAGTGCCGCGTCCCCTTTTTGTGCCAGCCGGTGAGACATTTTATCGGAGAAGCAATCTATGAAAGGGAAATGGAAATAGAGTCCGAGACGGGAGAAGACTGGATCCTGCGGGTGGAACTGACCAGATGGCGGACAAAGGTGTGGGTGGACGGAGAGTTTAAGGGAGAGGATGTATCCCTTTGCACTGCCCATGAGATTAATTGCGGCAGGCTGGCCGCAGGAATACATAGGATTCGCGTGGCGGTGGACAATTCCATGCAGTATCCTTACCGGCCTGACGGACACGGAGTCTCCGATGCGCTGGGAGCTACTTGGAACGGCATGGCCGGAGAAATTGCGCTGGTGACGGAAAGTGAGCTGCAGAGAAGGCAGGAGGAAAGGTACGCCTATGCGCAGGCACATCCCCGAAGCATGGAAGTCCGGGAGGGAAATTTTTACGCGGAGGGAATCCCGCTGTATTTCCGCGCCACACATTTCGGCGGAGACTATCCCATGACGGGATATCCGGAGACGGATGTCCGGTGGTGGAAGAAAAGGATGGGGACGATAAAGGAGTGGGGATTAAACGGTATCAGATGTCATTCTTACTGTCCTCCCGAAGCGGCTTTTCAGGCGGCGGATGAAGAGGGCGTGTTTCTGCTGGTGGAATGCGGCATGTGGAATATTTTCCGGGAGGAAATTCCCATGCTTGACATTTTAAGGCAGGAAACAGAGAGGATTCTGAGACAATTTGGGCATCATCCGTCCTTTGCTTTCTTTTCCCCCTCCAATGAGCCCGGAGGAAAATGGTATCAGCCTTTGCGGGAGTGGGTGAAGGAAACCAGAGCGTATGATGAGAAATTGGGCTATGGAGGCAGGCGTCTTTACACTGCCCAGTCGGGATGGTTTTATGACGTTCCGCCGAAGGATATCAGGGGGACGGATTTTATTTATCTGCATCGTTCTAATTACGGGCCTATTCCGGGAGGCAGCATCCGCAATTATAAGGGCTGGAAGGGAAAGGATTACAGTCCGTCGCTGGAGGGAGCGGAACTGCCTGTTGTCTGCCATGAATTGGGGCAGTGGTGTGCCTATCCGGATTTCAGCATTATATCGAAAATGAACGGATACCTGCGGCCGCGCAATTTTGAATTGTTTCGGGAGATTGCGGAGGAAAACGGTTTATTGCCTTACGAGAAAATTTTTCTCCGATGCTCCGGCAGAAATCAGTTAAGACTTTATAAAGAAGAATTGGAGGCTAATTTCAGGACTCCGGAGATCAAAGGCTTTGAACTGCTGGATCTGCACGACTATGCGGGACAAGGTTCGGCGCTGGTGGGATTTCTGGATATTTTATGGGAAAACAAAGGATATGCGGCGCCGGAGGAGTTTAGGTGCTTTTGCGGGGATACGGTTTTGCTGACGCGGTTAAGCTCTTATGTATGGAAAAACAGCGACAGTGTTGAAATTCCGGTGGAAGTCAGCCATTTCGGAGAAGGCGCCCTTTCCGGAGAAAGGATATCTTATCGATTGACCGAGGGGGAAAAGGTTATTGCCTCGGGACAGATAGGAGATATCCGGGTACCAAGCGGAAGCTGCGTTCAGGTGGGCAGCATTTCCCTTGACTTTTCCGTGGTCGAAAAAAGCTGCATGTTGGAATTAGAGCTTTGTATGGGAGAGGTGAGAAATTCTTGGCCGTTGGCCGTATTCGCCAAGCCTGAGGGGGGGACTGCATTGGCTGCGGCAAATGCAGTCAATGCAACGGATACAGCCTATATAGCTGAAAATCTTATATACACCAGAAAATGGGAGACGGCAAAGGCTGCGCTTCAGAAAGGCTGTAAGGTGGTGTATGCTCCTCATTTGTCCGAATTGTCCTATGAGTGTCCGGCTTTATCCATAAAGAACATTTTTTGGAACGGGCAGATGGGGCCGTCGTGGATTCGGAATCTGGGGATTGTCGTGGAGGAAAGCCATCCTGTTTTCAGGGAATTTCCTACCTTGGAGGACGGAGGCTGGCAGTGGGAAGACATACTGGAGCATTCCAGAGGGTTCTGGTTAAAGGACATGGAGGATGTAGAACCCATTGTGCGTCCCATTGATGACTGGAACCGCAGCCTGTCTCTGGGGCTGATGTTTGAAGCGAAAGTGGAACGGGGAAGTTTGCTTGTAGTCTCAGCCGATTTAGAGGGAAGCTTTGAAGAACGTCCCGCAGCATACTGTTTGAAACAAGCTGTTTTGCGGTATGCGGCTTCGGATGAATTTGTTCCTCAGACGGTCGTTTCCGGTGAAGCAATCGAAGAGAAACTGTTTCCTGCGCTGCGAATGGAACGGTTAGCGGAAAAAAGTCAGTATGACGGAGATGCAAGGGTAGTTTCGTCGGCAGAGACGGACGCGAATCCGAATACTTCCACCAGAATCGAGAAGGAAACATTTCCCGTTACCATCACATTGACTTTGAAAAAGCAAATGGCATTAAACGGGCTTTTATATCTCCCCGAGCAGAAGGACAGGGCGCATGAGGGATTTATCAGAGATTACCGGCTGGAATATTTTGACGGACTGACAGAAAGCTGGAAACTGTTAAAAGCCGGAACCTTATTAAACACCAGCTTGTCACAACGATTGTTATTTGACGAATCGGTGACTGCGGATAAGCTGAAGCTGACCGTATTATCCTGCTATGGCTGTGTGGATAAGACAGTGTGGATCAGCAGCGCAGAGGGATGGATTCATGTCCGCCAGAAGGCGAAAGCCGTTGTTCAGGTGGCAGGGCTGTATGTGATCTGTGATGAGTCTGGGGAGGAATCCGATATTCTTTTCTGGAAGGAAGGACAGAAGTCTTCCACAAAGGAAATTGATAATTAAAACACAATTGTAATAATCCACAAGGAGGTATGGACGGAATGAAGCTGAGAAGGCTGAGAAAAGATACATTATCAGGATATACCACATTCGGCTGTATGTGGAAAAAGGGAAGCTGTTCAGAGCGGACGGCGTATAGCTGTACGGATTCAGAGGGAAGGACGGTGCCGATGCAGTCGAGAATTACGGCCTATTGGCCCGACGGCTCAGTAAAATGGACCGCCCACACTGCGGACAGCGCTCTGCTGGGAGAGGAGATAGAGGTACTTCCCAAAGAGGACAGCGCTTTTGGCACGGAAGACAGACGGAAAAGAAAAACGGAACCGGAAGTATTTGGAGGAGAACCGCTTAAAACGGAATCGGAATATCCTGTGGAGGAATCCTGTTCTGTCGGAAATTCGGATTCCGGTATATCCGTAGAAGATAACGGAGCGGAAATCAAGATAAATAACGGTAGATTTTGTATTTATGTGAACAGAGAGTCCGATTTCTTATTCGACAGGATTTCTACCCATAAGGGAGAGACGGCGGCAAAAGCCAGAGCGGTGTTACAGTTGGAGGAGCCGACACTGCTTAACGGATATGATGCAAAGGTGACAAAACCTTATGTGGGTGTGGTGAAAGAGGTAGAAATCGAAGAGCAAGGGGCATTACAGTGCATTTTAAAATATACGGGCTGTCATAAAAACAGAGACGGTGAAGAAAAAATACCGTTTATTATCCGTATGCGGATTCATAAGGATTGTCCTACTTTACATTTCACCCATACTTTTCTTTACGACGGGGATGAGGACAAGGATTTCTTAAAAGGTCTGGGAATTGCATTTGAAGCTCCTTTATCCGGAGAGATTTATAACCGGCATATTAAGGTTCAGGGTGATCACGGTGTATTTCATGAGGTTATGGTGCCTCTCATGGCGTGGCGTCCCCATGTGCCTGAGGAGTGGTACAAGGCGCAGCTGAGAGGGGAGAAGATAGTCTTGGAGGGGGAAGATCTTTCCCTTGCGGGTCAGGTGCTCAAGGATACTCCCTATTGGAGTGCATACGATATCTGTCAGGACAGCGCGGAACACTTTATGATAAGAAAAAAGCTGGCGCCGGATCACTGTTGTTACATAGACAGTCTTCACGGAAAACGTACCAAAGGGGCAATGGCTTTCGGCTCGGAAGCAGGAAGTGTTCTGGTATGTATCCGGGATTTCTGGGAGAAATATCCTTCCGGCTATACGGTAAAATGTATGGACGGTGACAGGGCGGAATGTAATATTTGGTTTTGGTCGCCTTCTGCGGCGCCTATGGATTTCCGGCATTATGCCGACAGAGGCTACAATCAGGTTTGCTATGAGGGATATGATTATAAGGGAGCCGCGCCCGATGGCATTGCCTGTACCAATGAGTGTATCGTAAGCTTTATCGACGGGATGATTCCGGAGGATGATGTGGTGCTGCAATTTGCGGAACAGGCGGACAGACCTCCCGTCTATGTGGGGACACCGGAATTTTATCATGAGATGCGCGCTTTCGGATATTGGTCACTGCCCTCCGAAAATACGGAAATGGAACGTTGGCTGGAGGAGCAGCTGGAACGGGCATTTGATTTTTACAAGGAAGAGGTAGAGCAGAGAGGCTGGTACGGTATGTTTAATTACGGAGATGTCATGCATACCTACGATCGTGTACGCCATCAGTGGAAGTATGATATCGGCGGTTATGCTTGGGACAATACGGAACTGGTACCTACATTGTGGTTGTGGCTCTATTTTATGAGGACCGGCAGAGAAGATGTATTTACTTTTGCGGAGAAGCTTTCCCGTCATGCTTCCGAGGTGGATGTGTACCATATGGGAAAATACAAGGGGCTGGGCTCCAGACACAATGTGCGCCACTGGGGCTGTCCCTGTAAGGAAGCCCGTATCGCTATGGCTTCCCACCACCGCTATCTATATTATATGACGGGGGACAGACGGCTGGAGGACATTTTCGAAGAGCTGAAGGATAACGAACTCAGCTTTCTGAACAAAGATCCTCTGGGAGATTTTTTCGATAAAAAGGATATGGTTTACCCCAGTCATGCGAGAAGCGGTCCTGATTGGTCTTCCCTGTGCTCCAATTGGATGACGCAGTGGGAAAGATTTAATGACGAGCGGTATTTAAATAAGATCCGTGTGGGCATCGAGGACATAAAACAAGCTCCGCTGCAGCTGGTATCGGGTCCTGATTTTGAATTTGACCCCCATACATGCCATTTACGATACATCGGGGAGAGAACCACGGGAGGCTGCCATCTGCAGATCTGCATGGGTGCGCCGCAGGTGTGGACGGAGCTGGGTGATTTGATGGAAGATGAAGACTGGAAACGTATGGTGGCAAATCTAGGGCGTTTTTATTATCTGCCCAGAGAAGAGCAGCTGGAGGAATCCGGCGGGCTGGTGGGCAGCCGGGAATTCAGCCTGCCCTTTATGGCCGCCGGTATTGCCGCATACGGCGCATGGTATTTGCAGGATGAAGTGCTTGCCATGAGGACTTGGAGAATACTGCTGCATACACAGATCAGCAAAGAGAACCAAGAAGGTTTTCGATACAGTCTTTTACAAGACGTGGGCAATCGGGAGCAGTTAAAAGAGATTCCATGGATTACCACCAATTTTGTGTCACAGTTCTGTCTGAATGTGATTATGGCGTTGGAATTTCTCAAGGACAAGCTGCCCGAAACCATGGAAGAGGCAGTGAAATTGGTGTCGGATCTGGATGACAGTACTTTTCGGAAGGCATAACCGTTTTCCCGGAGGCGGGTTCATGGACGGTATATGACGCCGTTGAAGACGGCTCCGGGAATTGAAACCAAATTGTCATAAACGGAATGTTGTTTGCAAGGGATACTGTTTGTATATAGACAACCGGTACAGGAGGATTATGAATATGAAATATAATATTACCGTCCAAGAACAGGAATGGGCGCAGCAGATATGGGAGAAGCTGGAAAAAAAGCTTTCGGCGCAGAATGAGCGTCTGGGAAGCAGAATGCCCTATATTCCGGTGAACGGCAGATATGAGGATATGGGAGAGGAGCATTTGACATGGTGGACCAACAGCTTTTGGAGCGGTATTCTCTGGCAGGCGTACCATGCCACGGGAAAGCAGTGTTATGCGGAGAATGCAGCTGCCACAGAGGAAAGACTGGACCGTGCCTTGGAGGAGTATACGGGGCTTGACCATGATATCGGCTTTCTGTGGCTTCATACGGCAGTGGCTGATTACCGGTTGACGGGGAATGAACGGTCCAAGCTTCGGGGAGTCCGCGCAGCGTCTGTTTTGGCAAGCCGCTTTCAGCCTGCCGGGAATTATATCCGTGCATGGAACCATGGAGAAGACAGCGTGGCCATCATCGATTGTCTGATGAATCTGCCGATACTTTACTGGGCCAGCGAGGTTACGGGAGATTCCGCATGGAAAAAGCTTGCCATGGCTCATGCGGATACGGCTCTCCGGGAGATACTCAGACCGGACGGCTCCAGCAACCATATTGTAGCTTTTGACCGGGAATCAGGGGAAGTGACGAAGAAGCCCGGAGGACAGGGATATGGCGAGGGCTCCTCATGGACAAGGGGGCAGGCATGGGCGATATACGGTATGGCCTTATCCTACCGCCACACCGGAAAGCAGGAATACTTGGATGCTTCCAAACGGACAGCTCACTATTTTCTGGCAAATGCGGCGCTGACGGACTATGACGTGGTCATAGACTTCAGGGCGCCGGCGGAACCTGTTTACTATGACAATACCGCGGCAGCCTGTGCGGCCTGCGGCTTGTTGGAGCTGTCGGAGCATGTGCCTGAGCTGGAGAAGCCCCTTTATGTAAAATCGGCGGTGAAGCTGCTGCAGAGGCTGACGGAGCGTTTCTGTAACTGGATGACGGAAGAGGACGGTATTACCACAAAGGGCAGCGCCCGCTATGACAGAGCTTCCGACAGGGAAGTGCCGATTATTTACGGAGATTACTTTCTTGCGGAAGGAATCCTCCGATTGCTGGGGAAAGATTTTTTGATCTGGTAGAGTGGCATTTTGCGGCTCTTTCACTTCCGGACATGCCGACGCAGCCGGTACAAACATTCCGCTGCATTCCATATCCATATGGAATGAACGGGATTTTCCAATGACAATAAGCAGACGGAGGATAGATGAGATGAATGCTTTACTGGACAGGAATTTATGTCCCGATTTAGAGACAGTTGCACAATATATCGGAAATCCCGTATTTATGCAATTTTGCGCCCAAATGAAAGAGAGATATCAATGTACGGAAAAAATTGAGTTCAGTTCCTGCAGTTTGGAAAAAGGATGGAATGTCAAATTTAAGAAATCAGGGAAAACTTTATGTACCATATATCCGCGGGAGGGTTACTTTACGGTGATGGTGGTAATAGGGACAAAGGAAAAAGGTTCCGTTGAAGCAATATTATCAGGCTGCAATGCGGAGCTGCAGGAGGTCTATTACCAAACCAAAGAAGGGAACGGCCAAAAGTGGCTGATGCTCGACTTGGAAGATATGGGACAAATGTATGAAGATATTTTTCGTCTCATTGATATCCGCAAGGGCTAGCAAAGCAGCGGAAGAGAAAACGCTGCATATATCCGCCTGAAATCGGAGATTTCAGGCGGAAGGACATCTTATTTTTTCAGGGCTTGGCTTAATCGGCCCGGCACGCTTCTGGGGCCTCTGACCGCAGAAATCCCGTATTTATTTCTTAGCTGCTCGAAAGTAAAACGATGGGGCTGATACCGTTTTAGCAGTTTTAGCTTCATCAGGCTTTTAATGGTAAGATGATTGTCCTGATAGTTATACGGGATATCGGTTTCCAAGACTTTACATTTATACAGAACAGCCGATATAGGCGCGGCAACGTACAGAAACACCGTATCTTTGGCTTTGATACCCTTGCCTTGCTTCCAATCGATTGTATCCGCGGCATCAAATGCGTGTTCTATATCGTAATATTTTGGATTTGCCGGAACAATCCATTCCTTGGGAGGTCTGGTTTGTGCCCGTATTTCCTTGGAAGCAGTCGCTTGATAACTCATATCTACCATATCGCAGATCTCGTCAAAGGGAACCGTACCGTCTAAGAGAATGGATATCCAATGCCCTTTATTCATGTGGTAACCCGGATAGTATCCCTTTTGTTGAAGCAGGATATCGTGGAGCATGTGATCATTGGTTTTCACATTCAGGATCCAGACATCTCCTTGCCCCGAAAGGCCAAGCTTGCTTTTCGGTATGTCCATTATTAAAGCATACCATTTTCGATTGTCGTCATGACGGAAAATACCGCTGTTTGGCGAGCTTTTCCATAGATATTCTATTTTGCCCTTATAACTCTTTTTGACATACTCAAGAATTGCTTCTTTTAAGGAATCGCTGTTTAATCTATTATCTTTGTCCATATGCTTCTCTTTCTGCATTGGCATCCCTATCGGTGCCACCGGATACCGCTGCCTTTTGTCCTGAAACTGTTCGATATACTGTATTCAGGGTTTCACTATGCCGCATACTCCTTGCTTTTTCCATAACATAGTTGGTTAGGAATATTCCCTGCCGTTCAACCTGCTGTTCCTTTATCACCCGATATCCCCTTTTGGCAAAAAAGGGTTTTGCGGTAATGGAGGCATGGGTAATAATGTTTCCATGGACTGTTTTCTCCAGTTCGTCGCAAATGGCGGTGGCAATGCCTCTTCCCTGATAATCCATATGCACGTACAAGCGGTCAAGATATCCTGTCTCATCAATATCGCCAAAGCCCGCGATCATATCGTTTTCCACTGCAACGACAGTATGATGCGCCTGAAAGGATTGGTTCCATTTATCCGCATCCGCCTTTCCGGGAGCCCACACATCCAGTTGTTCTTTTGTGTAGTCTTTTGCGTTGACCTTATGGACGGTATTGTAAAAAAGCTCTGTCAGTTCCACACAATCTGAGGGGGTATATTTGCGAAGCTGCATGTTTTCTCTCCTGTCTGTCATTCTGAGTAAAATCATACCACATCCGTTCCTTTCTTTCTATAGGGAATGGGAAAATGCGCCGTAAAACAAAACAGGCCGTTGTTTTTGGGGATCTGGCATTGTCTTTTACATAGCAGCTTTTTCGCCGGCGGGAGGTTACCGGAGACTCGTAAAGGAAGAGAGGAAGGAAAGTGGTTCAGGAAAGAACTTGACATCGGAGGATGAAAACGCTACGGTAATATGGTGATGTTAAAGACGGAAATTTGGGGAAAGAACGGGGGAATGATAATGAGAAGGATGCAAAGGCTGATTATGGCAAGTGCCGCTATTATCATAAATTTGTTTTTGTGGTCAGGTTTCGGATCTCAGGCGAAATCGGAGCCGATAGAAAAATTTCCGGAGGAATTGGTTGAACTGCTGGAGGATGCTTTTCAGGAGGATGGCTGGCGGGGAGTGCGGGAACTGTTGGCAGCGGAAGGCAGTTCCGGTGTAATCGGGCAGCAGTCGGAAACGGACGTAATTCCGGCTTGGAACAGAGTGAGAGAGTTGACCGAAAAAGAGATTTTCCGGCATTTTCCGTTGATTGAGGAATATCAGGATCAGATCATTTATGAATACGAACCATATGATGCCGTTTCTCATCTGTATCGGGTGCCGAAGGAACTCTGCAATATATATTATCTGCCGGAAAGTGACAAAGGAGAATATGCGTTTCTTTATTGTTCGGGAAAGAGCGGCGGGGAAGATGCTTATTCTGTCCGTCTGGCAGCTGCCACGGACTATGGGATTGCCACGGCGGCGGAATTTGACACTCAAAATAATATCGGAGAGATGTTTCGCTTCGGACAGGAATATTACTTTATTTACGGTTGGAAGAATGATGTTACGGCGGAGGGCGGATATGACGGATTTATGCTGCACAGGCTTACCGTAAACCCGAAATGTGACACGCTTTTGGCACGGTACACACCGGAGGGAGAATTTATCCTTACGGAAGGAGAGATATTTGTGACGGAAAAGAAAGAAGACCTCTTTACTATGTCGGAGCGTAGGATAGGTCAGTTCGGTTACATTGTCTATGATAATTTCCGGGATTTTGAGGAGGAGAGGAATCTTCCTTTTGCCGATCACAGAACCTTTGAGCGGCTGAAGGAGGCATATGCGGCAATAGAGTTTGAGGGGGAGTATCTGGTGTGCGATGAGGAGACAAACACCGTTTATCTGGAGGCTTTCCGCAGATTGGTGCAAAACGAAGTGACATTTTATGATCCGGAGAAGGAGCAGGATTTTTTCTTGAAAGATTATGAGGGGATACAATATGACATAGAGGAGGAGGGAAAATATGATCCGGATCGTTTTGAGTACTATTTTTTTGATGCGGATGGAGACGGATTCCCTGACATGGGTATACTGGAGGAGTATCCGGACGGACATTCCGCGTTCCTCTATCTGTTCCGGTATGATATGGTTACGGAGACATATCGCTTGTGGAATACTTTATATCCTCCTTATGATACCCTCCTTGGGACGAGAAAGGTATTGGAGTATGACGGGGTTCACATGAAAATAGATTACGGCTATTATCAGCTGGACGGGGAAGGGAAAGTAGAATACAGTGCATATCTGTATTATCTGCCCTTGAATATGACGGAACAGATCTGTCTCGTCATGCTGCCGGCGTATGCTGACCCTTCTCTGAATGAGGATGTGTCGGGGGAGATGAAACAATGCGGAATTTATGCAAAGAAGACGGGAAAGTGGTATTTCCGTGTCACTGAAGAGCAGTTCGGAGAGTTGGACGAAGCTTTCCGGGAGGCATATGAATCGACGAAGGAGCGGGAGCAAACAGTGCTTTATACTTATAAGGAGCTTTTTGAAAGATAACATTTTGTCACGAAGCGAACGGTAACAATATTTGGTGTTGCTGTTCACTCCGTTCACGGCAACCTATGCACAGAAATCGCAAAACAGCGATTTCGCGCATGTCTGTCTCGGGTTTATCACGCAAAACAGCGTGAAAACACCTCGCGGAGACAGCGAGTGAACAGTAACTATTTGGTCTGACAGGAGCGCTTTATTATGAAAAATCTGTTTGCAAGATTTCACTGACTATGCTATGATAAGCGAAAGCATATTTTCTTTAAAGTAAATCCGTCTTATCTTTTTTCAAAAGCTTCAGAAAATCCATGCTTTGATTCCCATATTCCAAATCAATTAAGCAGGAGAGCTGAAGCGGTCCGCCTGCGTTGAAAAGCGTTCCAGAAGCGGAACGGACAATCCTTGTGTATTCGCCGGAGGCTCTGAGAAAGCGGTCATTAACTAGTGTTTTCTTAAAAGTAATTAAAATTTTCAGTTACGGAAAGGTATGGTGCTTAATATGAGTATGAGAGGAATTGACACTCCTGTCAGACAAAAACGCAGGAAAGTGTTTAAGGAAGTGGCCGATTTGGCATATCATTCCACCAGTCTTAAGGATGATATGGAAGCGCTTCCCTATAAGATTGTAGACTATGAAGAGACTCAGTTTTTTGAGAGCGTTTACCGTGACAGGGCTATTGTCCGGGAGCGTATCCGTCTTGCCATGGGAATGAGTCTCAGGCCGGAGAACAGAGAGCGTCCGGGACATCTGACACAGGGGCTGGAAGAAAGCAACATCGATGAGAAATATTATGAACCTCCTCTGATGCAGGTGATTCCTTCTGCCTGTAATGCCTGTCCTGAGAATAAATATGAGATCACCAGTTCCTGCATGGGCTGTGTTGCCCATCCTTGTCAGAGCGTCTGTCCCAAAGGCGCCATTGCTATGGTGGACGGCAAATCCGTAATTGATCAGGAGAAATGCATTCAATGCGGTAAATGTAAGGCTGTATGCCCCTATGATGCCATTTGTCATAAGGAGCGGCCTTGTAAAGCAGCCTGCGGAATCGGAGCCATCAAGTCTGACCGATTCGGACGGGCTTATATAGACAATGATTTGTGCGTGTCCTGCGGCCAGTGCATGGTCAGCTGTCCCTTTGGCGCCATTGCTGATAAGTCCCAGATTTTTCAGCTCATCCGTGCCTTGCAGTCGGGGAGAAAGATTATCGCACAGGTAGCGCCGGCCTTTGTGGGGCAGTTTGGGCCGAAAGTGACACCTGATATTTTTAAAACGGCATTAAAAGAATTGGGCTTTGCCGATGTATATGAGACGGCATTGGGCGCAGACTTAGGTTGTATGGCGGAGGCGGAGCATTATGTGAAGGAAGTTGCCACCGGCAATCAGTCTTTTGCCCTGACGTCCTGCTGCCCGTCATGGTCTGTTATGGCAAAGAACTTGTTCCCGGAGACCATTGATAAGATCAGCAACGAGCTGACTCCCATGGTGGCTACGGCAAGAATAATCAAAAAGGAACATCCTGATGCCGGAGTAGTCTTTATCGGACCTTGCGCATCAAAGAAGCTGGAGGCCAGCCGCAGGACGATACGTTCCGATGTGGATTTCGTCATTACTTTTGAGGAATTGGCGGGAATGTTTGAGGCCAAAGGCATTTTGCTGGAAGAAATCAAAGCTATGGACGAGATGCGGGACGCAACCGGAGCCGGAAGAGGTTACGGCGTGGCCGGAGGCGTAGCCAGCGCGATTGCGGAATGTATCCAAGCCTATTATCCCGGCACGGAAGTGAAAATCGAGCATGCGGAAAGTCTGGCGGAATGTAAGAAAATGCTTCTGCTGGCAAAGGCGGGGAAAATGAACGGTTGTTTAATTGAAGGAATGGCTTGTCCGGGAGGCTGTATCGCCGGAGCCGGCACCAACATTGCCATTCCTCAGGCGGCCAAGGAAGTGGCTGCATTTAAGGCGGAAGCGGCGGAAAGGGTGCCTGCGGAATAGAATGGGCCGGCGGCCAGAACGGGAGAGGACAGGGAAGGATATAAAATGGAGAAGCATAAGCATCAGGCACATGGTTTTAAAGTTTCCGGAATAGGATTTTATCTTCATTTTATTGTGACGGCATTTATTGTTGTACTTCTGCTTTTTTTTGAAGGCAGGACGGACTATTCTTACAAAAAGTCTTTCTTGCTGGGAAATGGTGTGCTGCTCTGTATGGGAGTTGTGTGCGGCAGTATTATATACAATATATTCCGGCAGGCGGAAAGCCTTTGGGAAAAATCCCGTGTGGATTCCGAGAAGGCCGTTTTACTATTGACAAAGATCCTTTTCTTTTTGCAGCTTTATTTCTGCTACAGTGCATATTTTTATTCCGGCTGGGATGCGGCCGTAATAGATTACGGGGCAAATGAGCTTGCCGCTGACAGGTCTTTGGGCAGTATAGGTTATTTTTCCCAATATCCTAATAATCTGCTGCTGGTTTACTTTTTTTCTCTTTTGAAAAGAGTGGACAAGTATATCGGTGTTCTGGATGTAAATAACGGTATTATGTGTATATTGTGCGTGCAATGCTTTATATCCAGTCTGACGGGGTTGCTGCTGTTTAAAATAGTCCGTGGTTTAACCGGATATCGAGGCGCATGGTGTGCATGGATCTGCTATTTGGTGTTGGTGGGAAGCAGCGGCTGGCTGTTGATTCCGTATTCGGATTCTGTGGGGCTTCTGTTTCCGGTTTGTATACTATATATTTATCAGCTGATACAAAAGCCGCCTGCAGTGACGCGGTTTCCGCTATGGGGAAAGTGGTTTGCTATAGGGCTTCTATCCTATGTGGGATATCATATAAAGCCTCAAATTGTTATTGTTTTGATTGCCGTTATCCTGACGGAATGTATCCATGCCCGGCCTTATAAAAAGGACAAAATACGTCTGCTCGGAAAAAGTATTTTTTATGTAACGGCCGGGGTGCTTCTTGCCGCTCTGGCATACAATATTTTGATGAAAGACATAACAAAACAGCTGGATGGGGAAAAAAGATTTGGAATAACACATTATATCATGATGGGGCTGAATCCTTGGAATAACGGAGGCTATTTGTACAGTGATGTAGAATTCTCGGAAAGCTTCCCCACGGTATCGGAGCGCAGTGCGGCAAATATGGAAATGATAGGACAGCGCTTGGATTATATGGGGATTTCCGGATTGAATGAGCACATTGTTAAAAAACTGTTAACCAATTACGGGGACGGAACCTTTGCGTGGAAAAATGAGGGAACCTTTGTTGAAAGTATGTATGAGCCTAAAAATACATTTTTATCCCCCTTTCTTCGTAATCTGATCGTAGGGGAGGGTGAGATGAACCGTCTGACGGAATCCATAAGGCAGATGGTTTGGCTGTGTGTGTTGGCGGCATCTTTGGGGTTGGCCGGCCATCAAAAATCAGAAAATACTATTCTTTATGTAGTAGCATGGGCCATTTTAGGATTGACCTTGTTTGAACTGCTGTTTGAGGCGAGGGCAAGGTATTTGTATATCTATGCTCCCTTTTATATAATCGCGGCAACTGTGGGAGCGGGAAAAATCAAGATGCTTTTGCGGTGTGGCGTGGACAGGCTGGTTACTTTTCACACCCACACCACCGCAAGGCGGTAAACAACAAGAAATAATTGGTTGCACTTTCCATAAAAAGGTAATAAAATGAATATGCTGACCGCCGTCGGAGTATTTTCCGTGCCCTGTCAGCAGAACTTCCGGTTTTTCCGCATGGCGGCGGGATCATAGGGGAGTTTAGCCCGGACTTGTGTGGGAGCGTCACAGGTTTCAGGTGTCTGTAGTGATTTGGACACAAGATGCATTTGGCAGGAGGGAATGCGGTCATTGCCCGTCTTGTATTCTAAAGCAGAACGCTTCGGAATGGAGGAAGTGTGAAGGAAATCACTAAGCTCAAAAAGACCTCGCTAAGTGATTTCACGCTCTGCGAGCAGAGCTTCTTCCCAGACTCGCACCAATTGCACCAATTCATAAATTGTTTGTGCCGCCCACACCCTTTTATGAAGCACGCAAGGAGGTATAAGGTTGAATAAAAATGCGAATTCAACTATTGATTTGAGTGCGCAAGAGGGTGTGTAAACACCCCTCTTTAGGCGCGCAGATAGGAGTAAAAATGAAAATCAGGACAAGATATGCACCCAGCCCCACCGGAAAAATGCATGTGGGTAATCTGAGGTCTGCATTATATGAATTTTTAATCGCAAAGCATGATGGCGGTGATTTTATGCTACGCATTGAGGATACCGATCAGGGGCGCTTTGTGGAGGGGGCTACGGAGATTATTTACCGTACATTGGATAAAGCGGGGCTGAGCCATGACGAAGGACCCGATAAGGATGGCGGTTACGGACCTTATGTCCAAAGCGAGCGGATGAAAACGGGCATCTACATGAAATATGCGAAAGAATTAATCGAAAAGGGCGAGGCATATTACTGCTTCTGCGATAAGGAACGCCTTGCCGGCCTTAAGACGGAGGTTGTGGAAGGGAAAGAGATTTCCATGTATGATAAGCATTGCCTGTCCCTTTCCAAGGAGGAGATTGAAGACAATCTGAAAGAAGGGAAGCCCTTTGTTATCCGGCAGAATATACCCAATGAGGGAGCTACTACCTTCCATGACGAGCTCTACGGAGATATTACCGTGGAGAATGCAGAGTTGGACGATATGATCTTGATCAAATCAGACGGATTTCCGACTTACAATTTCGCCAATGTGGTGGATGACCATACGATGAACATTACCCATGTGGTGAGAGGAAACGAGTATTTATCTTCTTCGCCTAAGTATCAGCGGTTATACGATGCTTTCGGCTGGGAGAGCCCCGTATATGTGCACCTGCCTCTGATCACCGACGAAAACCATAAAAAGCTGGCTAAAAGAAGTGAGAACGGCTCCTATATCTTTGAGGAGATGGTGGAGCAGGGACTTCTGCCGGAAGCCATTGTCAATTATATTGCGCTGCTGGGATGGAGCCCTGAAGATAACAGGGAGATCTTTTCCTTGGAGGAGCTGATCCGGGAATTTGATTATCGTAGAATCAGCAAATCGCCTGCGGTGTTTGATTCCGTGAAGCTCCGCTGGATGAACGGTGAGTATATTAAGGCCATGGATTTCGATAAGTTCTATGAGACGGCGGAACCATATTTAAAGAAAGTCTTGAAAAAAGAGTTTGATTTAAAGAAAATAGCGGCTATGGTAAAAACACGTATCGAGGTATTTCCCGATATTCCGGAGCATGTTGACTTTTTTGAGGAATTGCCGGAGTATGATGTGGCAATGTATGCACATAAGAAGATGAAAACGGACAGGGCATCCTCGCTGGAGGTATTAAAGGAAGTTCTGCCCATTCTGGAAGAACAGTCGGATTACAGTAATGACGGGCTGTATCAGAGGCTGTTACAATACGTTGAACAAAAGGGCTGTAAAAACGGATACGTGATGTGGCCCATCCGCACCGCGGTTTCCGGAAAACAGATGACTCCTGCGGGCGCTACGGAAATTATGGAGGTGCTGGGCAGGGAAGAGAGCTTAAAGAGAATCCGAAAGGGTATCGAAAAGCTGGAAAATGATTGATTATACTAAGATGAACGAGGCGCAGCGTCTGGCTGTGACCCACGGAGAGGGGCCTCTGCTGCTATTGGCGGGGCCCGGATCCGGTAAAACATTCACGATTACGCAACGTATTCTATATCTGTTGGAAAAGGGAACCGTACCGGAACGTATCCTTGTGATTACCTTTACAAAGGATGCTGCCGTTTCAATGCAGCAGAGGTTTCGTGGACTATCGCCCTTTTTTCTTCCCGTCAATTTCGGAACCTTTCATTCCGTATTCTATCATATGCTAAAAGAGTCCGGTGATATCAGGACAGAGCATCCCTTGAATCAATCCCAAAAGAAAAAAATATTGCTGCCTTTCTTAAAAGAATATTCGGAAGAGGCTTTTAAAGAGCTTCTACAGGAGGATACTTCCGCTATTCTTAATGCTATGAGCTTTTATAAGAATACCATGTCTATGGAAGGGGCGGTCGGGAAAGCGCCGAAGGATTGGCAGGAAGCATTTCCTGCCGTTTTGGAGCGGTATGAGGCAGCCAGAAGAAAACTGGGAGCAGTTGACTTTGACGATATGGTCTGCGAATGCAGAAATATGCTTTCAAGGCAGCTTCCCAAGAGGCAGTATTGGCAGAACCGTTTTGATCATATTTTGATGGATGAATTTCAGGATATCAATCCCGTGCAATATGAGACCGTGAAGCTTTTGGCGAAGCCGCCTTATAATCTCTTTGCGGTGGGAGACGATGATCAGGCAATTTACGGATTCCGCGGGGCACAGCCGGAATGCCTGAAAAAATTTAAAGAAGATTTTAATGCAAGACAGCTGTTGTTAAATATCAATTACCGAAGCTGCGCCGGAATCATCGATGCATCAGGCAAAGTAATAGAGGAAAACAAGAATCGTTTTCGCAAAGAATTGAAACCTGCTTCCTGCGAAAGCCCGGATAAGGATATGCGGGGGACTGCTTTTCCCCAGCCGGATATTGTTTCTGAATATGGTAAACTGTCAAGGAATCATAAATCTCCTGTAACCATACGGGCATTTGCCGATAAAGAGAGCCAATACGAATATTTGATACGATGTTTGAAGGAATTTCCCGGTGGCAGTGCCGTTCTGTTCTGCACAAACGCTATGATGCAGAGTGTTGCCGCAAGGCTTCGTCAGGCAGAGGTGCCCTATGTGATGAAGGAAAAGGTTCAGAGTATTTATGAACATTTTATTGTCAGAGATATTTTGGCATATTTGCTGCTGGCACAAGGAAAATGGAGCAAGGAAAGGCTCTTAAGCATTTGTAACAGGCCTTCCCGTTATATCAGCAGAGAGGCTGTAGCAAGCGGAGATTCTTTGCAACAGCTGAAAGCATACTATGCCCAATCCGCAAAGCATCTGCGTTCGTTGGATTTGCTGGAAAGACAGCTGAAATATTTGAAAAGTGCATCTCTGAAAGCTGCAATTGTGTATATATGCAAGGTCATAGGATATGAAAGATATTTAAGGGAACAGTCAAAGGGACATCCCGACAAATGGCAGGAATGGCAGGAAATGATGGAATGGGTTAAGACGGATTCCGGAAGATATGAGAAAGCGGAAGACTGGCTGGCGGCTCAGGAAGAATATAACGACTCTCTGAAGCAGTCGGAAAAGAAGAAAGATATATTCCTGTCAAAAGATGCTGTCTGGCTGATGACGGTTCACGCTTCCAAAGGCTTGGAATTTGATCATGTTTTCATTCCCGATTGCAACGAGAAAGTATTTCCCTACGGGAAGATGCTTGAGGAAAATGTATGTGAGGAGGAGAGAAGGATATTTTATGTGGCAATGACCAGAGCGGCAAAAAGTCTGGAACTTCTGTATTTGGAAAATACAGGTTCCAGACCTCCCTCCAGATTTTTGAATCCGCTGGCAAAGAACGTTTGACGAGTCCTCGCCGCAATCCGCTATCTTGTTTCACGCTTCCGAATAGATGAACCGCAGCCGCCATGGGCGCAAAGGAAACGCGCTTATTGTTCGTCCTTGTCTACCAGCTCATCGAATTCGCAGTTGTCCAAATATTCGTCAAAGGCATCCGCCACTTTCTCATATTCGTCATCGTCCGCGATATAATCCAGAACAGGTTCCTCATTGGGATCGTCGGGATTTTCGGTGTAAGAATAGAACCAAACTTCCCCGTCCTCGTTTTCTCCCTTTTCGTTTAAGGGAAGAAGAGCAATGTAATCTTTGTTCTCCACGGTCATGATGGTGATAACCGCACAGTTTACGATAGATCCGTTTTCCAATTCCAATTCCACAGTCATTTCTTCATCATTGTAATCATTTTGTTTTTCCATGTGTATCCTCCATAGGTGATTTGGTGGTTGGTTACCGTTCCCCGGCATCTGCTGTCTGGAACGGAGTCAACAGTCACAACAAGTTACCGTTCACTCGCTGTCGCCGCGAGGTGTTTTCACGCTGTTGCTGCGTGATAAACCCGAGACAGATATGCGTAAAATCGCTGTTTTGCGATTTCTGTGCATAGGTTGCTGTGAACGAAGTGAACAGTAACCACAACAAGGCTGAACTGTTATGTTTTCAGTATAATCGCTTGTGATTTTTCCTGCAATACATTATAATAAAAATATCTGGAGAGAAAGGCGGGACATTATGACAAAAATTACAATGCAGCAAAATCCCTACCCTCTTGGTGCTCATGCTGAGGCCGGCAGAATCCGTTTTGCCTATGCCACAAAGGCAGCCTCCTGCGGGATCATTTTATATAACAGAGAGACAGGAAGGCAGCTTCGGAAAGAGGCTTTTTCCGCTGAGGAAAAAGTCGGAAATGTCTATTGCAAATATATAGAGGATCTGCGGGCAGACCAGATATCTTACCAGTTCTATGAGGGAGACAGGAAGCTTCCCGATCCCTTTGCCAGAAGTTTTGATATTCGCAAGAGCTACGGTAAACTGAAAAATGAAAGTGACGTAAAATCTTTGATTCCTACGGATGCGTTTGATTGGGAAGGGGACAAGAATCCCCGCCTGCGTTATTCCGAAAGCATAGGTTATTGTATGCATGTCCGCGGGTTTACGGCGCATGTATCTTCCGGAGTGGCCGACAGAGGAACATTTCGAGGCATTATAGACAAGATTCCTTACCTGAAGGAAACGGGAATTACCACGATAGAATTGCAGCCTTGTTATGAGTTTTTAGAACTGGAGCCTGAGACAAGCCCGGTTCCCCATTATTATCTCCAATCTCAGGAGCAGGAGCCGAAGCTGAACTATTGGGGATATAAAAAAGGATATTATTATGCACCGAAATCGAGTTATGCCGCAGGGGAGGATGCCATCCCGGAATTTAAGGAATTGGTTAAGGCGCTTCACCGAAACGGAATGGAGCTGGTGATGCAGTTTTATTTTCCCAAAGAAGTCAGGGCGGCATCCATTCCCGAAATACTCCGTTTTTGGGTGTTGGAATACCATGTGGACGGTTTTCATCTCATGGGAACGGATCTTCAGGCGGAGACGGCGGCTTCTGACCCGCTGCTGGCAGATACAAAGATTTGGTACTACTATTTTGATACAAACGCTGTTTACGGCAGAGACGAAATACCCGACATTCCCAATCTGGCGTGTTTTCAGGACGATTACATCTACACTATCCGGCGGTTTTTAAAGGGTGACGAGAACATGCTGGAAGAACTGCTGTATCAGATGCGCCGGATTCCGCAGAAAATGGGAAGAGTACATTATCTTACCAATTATTGCGGTTTTACCATGATGGATATGGTTTCCTATGATTATAAACATAACGAGGCAAACGGTGAGGATAACAGGGACGGAAACAACTATAATTGCAGCTGGAACTGCGGGGAAGAGGGGAACAGCCGTAAACTGAAAATAAAGCAGCTGCGTCAGCGTCAGATTAAGAATGCCTATGCAATACTGCTGTGCAGTCAGTCCATGCCGTTGATTTTCATGGGAGACGAATTCGGAAATTCACAGAGGGGCAATAATAATCCTTATTGTCAGGACAATCTGATAACATGGCTCGATTGGCGGGATTTACAGAAACATCAGGAGCTATATGATTTTTGGAAGAATATGGTACGGATAAGGAAAGAACATCCCATTTTGCGCAGAGAGCAGGAAGCACAGCTGATGGACTATATTTCCTGCGGTTATCCGGATTTGTCATATCACGGTAAAAACGCGTGGAGGGCGCAGACAGAGAGATATAATCGGCATATAGGTATATTGTACTGTGGTAAGTATGCGGTAAGACCTGACGGAAAGGAAGACGATTTCCTGTATTTCGCAATGAATATGCATTGGGAGAGCCGTGAGCTGGCGCTGCCAAAGCTGCCCAAGGGTATGAAGTGGGAAAAAATCTTTGCCACAGGTCCGGAAACGGCTGCGGAGGAAGAATATGTAAGACGGCTTCCGGCCAGAAGCGTTGCGCTTTACCACAGTGTGGAAGAGCAGGAAAAGACAGGAAAAAGGAAGAGCAGGAAAAATGGGTAAGGCATGGAATCATTTTAAAACGATTACTTACCATAAATATTTGGTGGCAAAAGGGTGCTTCCGGATAGGACTATACAAGCAAGGCATTTTGCATGATCTGTCAAAGTACAGCCCTTCGGAATTCAGGGTGGGAATGAAATATTATCAGGGCACCAGAAGCCCTAATAATGCGGAGCGGGAGGATCTGGGCTATTCCGGTGCATGGCTTCATCACAAAGGCAGGAATAAGCATCATTATGAGTATTGGATCGACTATAGTATGCAGGCTGCTCCGGGCAGTATGATACCGGTTCCTATGCCGGATCAATATATTGCTGAGATGATTATGGACAGAATTGCCGCCAGCAAGGTATATAAGGGCGGAGATTATACCGATGCTTCCCCGTTGGAATATTATCTGCAGGGGAAGGATAAGATACCGATTCATCCCAAGACTGCAGCGGTCTTGGAGCGCATACTGCGTATGCTGGCGAAGGAGGGGGAAGAGAAGACTTTCCGCTATATCCGCAGAAGACTGCTGCATAAATAACGAAAGTGCCTCTTGCGGCACTTTTTGCATGGACAGGATTTCATAAGGGCGGAAAAGAATAGACAGGCACAGTTTTCACAAGGAAGAATAGAATACAGTAAATAAATAATAATGGTGAAAATTATGAATTGTTTATGGATTATTCTTTTGCTGTCTTGCTTCGGAGGCTGTGGATGTAACATGGGAGGCTGCTGCAATAATAATTACAGCCGTGACAACAACTGCAGCCGTGACAACAACTGCTGTCGTGACAATAACCGCTGCCGTGACAATAATCATTGCTGTAATGACTGTGGCTGTGACAGGGACGGACAGAGAAGAGGATGCAAACGCGCCGTTGAGAAAGCTGTCAAGGAATGCGGCAGCGAGAGAGCCGTGATGAAAGCGCTGAAGGATCGCGATCGTGACTGCGATTGTGGATGTGGTTCCGAAAGGGCAGAGGCAAGAGAAGAACGTGCGGAAAGACGCGGGGAAAGAATGGCGGATATGAGCTGCGACGTACCCAATATGGCGCCTCCCCACTGGCAGGATTTCCCTGAAGTTTCCCGTTCTTCTTCCAGAGATGACTGTGGATGTGACGCATAGTTCACAAACGGGAATCTTAGGCGGAAGCAAAACGGCATAGGCATATGATTTCTGTTTTCCGAGGCTGCGTTTGCTGAGGATTTCGGACGAATGCAAATATTAAGAGATAGCGGTCCCTATGAAGGTTGACCGCTGTTTTTATTTGTGATATATTTTAAAAAGAATCAAAAGGGAGGTATTCCGAATGGAGCAGGAAAAATACGTGGCATATGTCTCCACTTACACACACGGGGACAAGCATGGCATAAAAATATATGACGTGGATATGGAGAAGGGCAGATTTCACGAGAAGGGCAAGGTGGAGATTACAAATTCCTCCTATGTGACCATTTCCCATAACGGGAAATGCCTGTATTCCATCACTGATTTCGGTATAGAATCATATATCATCTTAAAGGACGGCAGTCTGGAGATGTTGAATTTTGCACCCATCAACGGCATGAGAGGCTGCTATGTCTCCACGGATTATACGGACAGCTACCTTTTTGTGGCAGGCTACCATGACGGCAAGCTTACGGTACTGCGGCTGAAGGAGGACGGCTCTATCGGTGAGATAACGGACGAAATATTCCATAAGGGCATGGGTAGCGTTGCGGAGAGAAACTTCAGGCCCCACATTACCTGTGCGAGAATGACCCATGACAACAAATATCTGCTGGTGGCGGATCAGGGAATGGATCATGTAAATGTATACCGATTTGACATCGTTACGGGAAGAGTGATACTGGTGGATATTATACGAAGCGAGCTGGAGTCCGCTCCCCGCCATATCAAGATTTCGAAAGACGGCAGATTTATTTATATCGTACATGAGTGGAAATGCTATATTGATGTATATTCCTATGAGGATCAAGACAATGATCCTGTCTTTGAGAAGATACAGACGATTGAGAATATAGAAAATGCCAATATCAATGCTTCCAGTGCATTGACCTTTTCCGATGACTACAGTTTTCTGCTGAGTACCAATGCAGGAGACAATTCCGCAGTGCTCTATAGCGTGGACAAGGAAACAGGTCTTTTGACCCGGCTGTTCTGTCTGCCCGTGAGCGGAGAATATCCCAAGGATGCCAGCCTGTTTCCCAATAATAAATACATGGTATCCTTGAACCATGAAACCAATGATATGACATTTTTCCATGTGGATCCGGAGAATAAAACTCTGATTATGAACGGGCCGTCCATAAAAGTTGACGTGCCAAACTGTATTATTTTCCATAAGCTGAAATAGGTAATCTGTGAGAATGGAAGCCCTTCCGCCTTTTGAGTGGGAGCTTATGCCGAATTTCCGTGCGAGTCAAGGCCACCGGTTTAACCGGTGGCCTTGACTCTATTTTCTATAAAATTCTACTACATTTTCAAGCTTTGCCGACAGATTGATCAACATGGCATCCAATACGGTCAGGGCAGCCATACATTCCATGACCACTACGGCTCTGGGAATGACAATGGGATCGTGGCGTCCCTTGATATTGATATTGATTTCTTCTCCGGACTTATTAACCGTCTCCTGAGTCGTGTAAATAGAGGGGGTGGGCTTTACATGGGCACGGATCAGGAGCGTGCTGCCGTCACTGATGCCGCCCAATACACCGCCGGCGTGGTTGGTTGTTTTAACCACTTTGCCGCCTTCCAGATGAAAGGCATCATTATTGTCCGTGCCGAAACGGGAGGAAACCTTGCAGCCGTCACCGATTTCCACAGCTTTTACTGCGCCGATGGACATAACCGCTTTGGCGAGGTTGGCGTCTAACTTTTCGAAGACAGGATCCCCGATTCCTGCAGGCAGTCCCTCTATCCTGCATTCCATGCATCCGCCCACGGAGTTGGATTGTTTCTTTGCCCCTTCTAAGTAGGAGATGGCAGCGTCGTCTGCCTTCCGGTCTGGCATGGCAGTAGCCGTCTCCAATATGGCTGTCCTGTCGAAATGACTTAAATCCGCCTGAATGGCTCCGATGGAGCGGGTGTAGGCACATACGGAGATTCCCATCTGTTCCAGAATTTTACATGCAACGGCACCCGCGGCTACACGGCTGAGAGTCTCCCGTCCGGAAGAACGGCCGCCTCCTCGGTAATCTCTGAAACCGTACTTTTGATCATAAGTATAGTCTGCATGACCGGGCCGGTAGTAGGATGCAATTTCACTGTAATCCTTGGAAATCTGGGATGTATTGCGGACCATAAGGGAGATGGGAGTGCCGGTGGTCTTTCCCTCGAAAATGCCGGAAAGTATTTCCACGATATCTTCTTCTTTTCTGGGAGTCGTTATGCTGCTGGTGCCGGGTTTCCGCCTGTCCAAATATTTTTGGATATCTTCCTCGCATAATGGAAGTCCGGCGGGACAGCCGTCTATGACGGCGCCCAGCGCTTTGCCGTGAGATTCTCCCCAAGTGGTAACTTTGAAAATTGTGCCGAAAGTAGAACCTGCCATTAATGTATCCTCCAAGATGTAAATTTGGGTGTATTTTCTGCCGAATTACCTGACAGTTTCGAAATTAACTGCCCTTAATGAAATTATAACGTTATATATATAAAATAGCAACAGATTTTAAAACGGTATGGAATTGTAACTTGCAGTCTGTCGGGAAAGTATGGTATCATGATACCGCGAGGCTTTTCTGCAAAATGGATTCAATGGCAAGGGACAGAACCGGAATAGTAGGTGCGGTGTGCAGATGAAAACAGCGAGAGGGCCGGAAAAACGTTACCGGGGAAAAACAAATAATATTGCGCGAAAAAACAATTATCACTATGCCTGTATGATTCCGGCATCAGCAGCGAAGAGATCTCCTTTTCGCCGCATTGCTTACATGCGTGGGAATATAAAGTGGCTTGTGGTGATTGCCATAACGTTTCTGCTTTTTGTAATGAACAGCAGAGTTTTCTTTCCCTCATTCATAATAAAAAGGGGGAATACGTTTAACTTAAGTAATGTCTCTGAGGAGGCACGGGATCTCGTGCTGGCGGAAGAGACGGAGATTGATCTGGAAGAATTGGCTCTTTTGGAAGACAAGGAAATTGATCTTCAGGGAGAGATCGTGGAGGCCACCCACGGGATGGAAATAGAAGCAAAATACAGCGCGGTTGATATTCTGGCGGCAACGCAGCCCAACGGATCCGGAGAGGGACATGCGGCGGAAGGGGAGACCGTGGAGTTTTCTCAAGATGACTGGAAACTGCTTCTGATTAATAAACAGCATTCCATTCCCGAGGGATATGAATTTCCTCTGGGCGATATTCAGACGATGAAAGGCACCATGCAATGTGATGCCCGTATCATAGACGATCTGCTTGAAATGCTCCAAGATGCCAAGGAGGACGATATTATCCTTAAAATCTGTTCTCCGTACAGGGATCTGGCGTATCAGGAGCTGCTTTTTAATAAAAAAATCGATTGGTATATGAGGCGGGGGATGTCCTATGTGGAAGCTTATCGTCTTGGCAGCCGGATTGTTGCGGTGCCTGCGGCCAGCGAACATAGGCTGGGGCTTGCGCTGGATATTGTATCGGATACCTATATCGGGCTGGACGAGGGCTTTGCGGATACTCCGGCGGGGAAATGGCTTGCGGAAAACAGCTATAAGTATGGATTTTTATTGAGATATCCCAAGGGTAAGGAAGACATTACCGGTATTAATTATGAACCATGGCATTTTCGTTATGTGGGAGTGGATGCCGCCAAAGTGATTACCGAAAGAGGTATCACGCTGGAAGAGTTTTGGGAAGAATTGTGGGAGGAATAGAATAGATGTATCGCATATTAAAGCAGGAGGGCAGAGCCAAGCGGGCGGAGCTTTCCACGGTACACGGGGTAATACAGACCCCGGTGTTTATGAATGTAGGCACGGCTGCCGCTATCAAGGGCGCCGTATCTACGGAAGATTTGGAACAGATTAAGACACAAGTAGAGCTTTCCAATACTTATCATCTCCATGTCAGGCCGGGAGACCGGGTGGTAAAACAGCTTGGGGGCCTGCATAAATTTATGGCATGGAATAAGCCTATTCTGACGGATTCGGGAGGGTTTCAGGTCTTTTCACTGGCAAGTCTGCGCAAAATCAAGGAAGAAGGGGTTTATTTTAACTCCCATATTGACGGGCGTAAGATTTTTATGGGTCCGGAGGAGAGTATGCAGATTCAGTCTAACCTTGCATCCACCATTGCCATGGCCTTTGACGAATGCGCGCCCAGCAAGGCGGACAGAGGCTATGTGCAGGCATCCGCAGACCGCACGGTGAGATGGCTGGAGCGATGCAAACGGGAGATGGCGAGACTGAACGGTCTGGAAGACACCATTAATCCCAGTCAGCTGCTCTTTGGGATTAATCAAGGCGCCATATATGATGACATCAGGATTGAACAGGCTAAGCGCATATCCGAAATGGAATTGGACGGATATGCGGTGGGCGGACTTGCCGTGGGGGAGACCCATGAGGAAATGTATCATATTCTGGAGGAAGTGGTGCCTTTCCTGCCTAAGGACAAGCCCACTTACCTGATGGGAGTGGGTACCCCCGCCAATATTTTGGAAGGTGTGGAAAGGGGCATTGACTTTTTTGACTGTGTCTATCCCACCAGAAACGGCAGGCACGGACATTTATATACAAACCACGGAAAGATTAACCTGTTCAATGCAAAATATGAGCTGGATGAGCGTCCCATAGAGGAGGGCTGCGGCTGCCCTGCCTGCCGGAGATATTCCAGAGCCTATATACGGCATCTGCTGAAGGCAAAGGAAATGCTGGGAATGCGTCTCTGCGTGCTTCATAATCTGTATTTTTATAATACTATGATGGAAGAAATCAGGGAAGCGCTGGACAAGGGGCAGTTTGGTGAATATAAAAAGCGGAAGCTGGAAGGCATGGCGTCTCCGGCGAATACACGGGAAGACGTCTGAACATTCTCCGTAAGGAAAAGTAAAAAAAGTATAAAGCAGTATAAAGTGCTTGCCATAAATAATTTTTTTGTGTATCATAGTCTTTTGAGATGACAGACAGGCGCAATGCGTCGGAATGGAGGAAGAATGGGAATTTTATTAACGGATGCGGATATGGCGACTGCAGCAGGCGGGACGGCGGGCTTCTTAAGCATCGTGCTCGTTTACGGCGTTTTGATTGCGGCTATGTGGTTTTTCTTTATGAGACCTCAGAGCAAGGAAAAGAAGAGGCTGGCAGCAATGCTGTCGTCAATGGAAATCGGTGACTGTGTGTGTACCACCTCCGGTTTTTACGGCATTATTATTGATATTTCGGATGATACCGTTATTGTTGAATTCGGTAATAATAAGAACTGCCGTATCCCTATGGAAAAGTCGGCTATCAACCGGGTGGAGAAGCCGGAGACGAATTAATGTGCCCACAGCGGCGTATATGAGGAAAAGGCAGTGCTTATAAAAAAGCGCTGCCTTTTTGCGGTTCTATATTACACAGTTGAAATTTAGCGCAATTTCGGTTATTATTATAGGAAGCTTAAGAGAAATCGGACAGAAGAAAGGAAGAGAAGAATGGAACTGCATATTACATGTATTCCCGGCGACGGCATCGGGCCGGAAATTATAAAGGAAGCCAAAAAGGTATTGGCTAAAATAGCGGATGTCTACGGACATAAGATGATATTTGAAGACATTCTGATGGGAGGCGCATCCATAGATGTACATGGTGTCCCTCTTACACAGGAGGCAATTGATAAGGCGAAGGCGGCGGATGCCGTTTTAATGGGATCCATCGGCGGGAATACCACAACGTCTCCCTGGTATAAGCTGGCACCCAATTTACGGCCTGAGGCGGGGCTTTTGGGGTTGAGGAAAGCGCTGAATCTGTTTGCAAATCTGCGCCCCGCGGTTTTGTATGACGAGCTTGCGGGCGCCTGCCCGTTAAAGGAAGAAATCAGCAAAGCCGGATTTGACATGATGATTATGAGAGAATTAACCGGCGGGCTGTATTTTGGTGAGAGAAAGACCATAGAAGAGAACGGCGTATGGAAAGCCATCGATACTCTGACCTACGATGAAAACGAAATCAGGCGGATTGCCGTGAAGGGCTTTGACATTGCTGT
The DNA here is from genome assembly GCA_910589655.1 of uncultured Acetatifactor sp. Taxonomy (GTDB): domain Bacteria; phylum Bacillota; class Clostridia; order Lachnospirales; family Lachnospiraceae; genus Acetatifactor. The sequence continues at coordinate 74,382 of CAJUTJ010000065.1, forward strand.
GAAGCGCCGGAAGAAAGTGACAAGTGTGGATAAGGCAAATGTGCTGGATTCCTCCCGCCTTTGGAGAAAAGTGGTGGAGGAAGTGGCAAAGGAGTATCCCGAAGTTGCCTTGGAACATATGCTGGTAGATAATTGTGCCATGCAGCTTGTGAAGGATCCCGCGCAGTTTGATGTGATCCTCACGGAAAATATGTTTGGTGATATTCTTTCGGACGAGGCAAGCATGGTTACCGGTTCTATCGGTATGCTTGCAAGCGCCAGCTTAAACGACAGTAAGTTCGGCCTTTATGAGCCCAGCCATGGCTCCGCGCCGGATATTGCAGGACAGGACATTGCCAATCCCATTGCCACCGTTTTAAGTGCGGCCATGATGCTCCGCTACAGCTTTGATTTGGACAAGGAAGCGGAGGCTGTGGAAAGAGCCGTAAAACAGGTGCTGACAGAGGGCTTTCGCACCGCGGATATTATGTCCGAAGGCTGTACAAAGGTAGGATGCAGCAAAATGGGAGATCTGCTGGCAGAACGGATTGGGGAATGAATACAAACGGAATATGGGAGGAAAAGGATATGATGACAAGTGATAACGCCAGAGCCGGTATGCAGCAGGCTCCGGCAAGAAGTCTTTTTAACGCATTGGGATTTACCGCAGAAGAGATGAGAAAGCCCATGGTGGGTATCGTCAGCTCTTACAACGAGATTGTTCCCGGCCATATGAATATTGATAAAATCGTGGATGCCGTGAAATTGGGCGTGGCTGAGGCGGGCGGCGTACCGGTAGTATTTCCTGCCATTGCGGTCTGCGACGGTATCGCCATGGGGCACATCGGCATGAAATATTCTCTGGTGACCAGAGATCTGATTGCGGATTCCACCGAATGCATGGCTGTAGCTCACCAGTTTGACGCTCTTGTGATGGTTCCCAACTGTGACAAGAATGTACCGGGGCTTTTGATGGCGGCGGCCAGATTAAATCTCCCCACCGTGTTCGTGTCCGGCGGCCCTATGCTGGCAGGACATGTGAAGGGACAGAAGAGAAGTTTATCCTCCATGTTTGAGGCGGTGGGATCTTATGCCGCCGGAACAATGTCGGAGGAGGATGTGACGGAATTTGAGAATAAAGTCTGCCCTACCTGCGGTTCCTGTTCCGGTATGTACACCGCAAATTCCATGAACTGCCTGACTGAGGCGCTCGGTATGGGACTTGGCGGCAACGGAACCATTCCCGCGGTATATTCCGAGAGGATTAAGCTGGCAAAACATGCGGGAATGGCAGTCATGGAAATGTTCCGCCGGAATATCCGTGCCCGTGATATTATCACCAAGGAAGCCATTCTGAATGCGCTGACGGTGGATATGGCATTGGGCTGCTCTACCAATTCCATGCTGCATCTGCCTGCCATCGCCCATGAAATCGGCTTTGACTTTGATATCAGCTTTGCAAATCCTATCAGTGAGAAGACGCCCAATCTGTGCCATCTGGCGCCGGCAGGCCCCACTTACATGGAAGACCTGAATGAGGCCGGCGGCGTGTATGCGGTGATGAAGGAGCTTGCGGATATAGGGCTTTTGCATACCGATTGCATGACCGTCACGGGAAAGACCATGGGAGAGAACATTGCCAATGCCGTGAACCGGAATCCGGAGGTCATCCGCCCTGTGGCTCATCCCTACAGCAAGACAGGAGGGCTTGCCGTTCTGAAGGGAAATCTGGCGCCTGACGGTTCCGTGGTAAAACGTTCCGCTGTGGTGGAGGAGATGATGGTTCATGAGGGACCGGCCAGAGTCTTTGACTGTGAGGAAGATGCCATTGCCGCCATCAAGGGCGGTAAGATAGCGGCGGGAGATGTGGTGGTAATCCGGTACGAGGGACCTAAGGGAGGCCCCGGGATGCGTGAAATGCTTAACCCCACCTCTGCCATTGCCGGAATGGGACTCGGATCCAGCGTGGCTTTGATTACGGACGGACGTTTCTCCGGTGCGTCCAGAGGCGCATCCATCGGTCATGTATCTCCGGAGGCTGCGGTGGGAGGCCCCATTGCACTGATCGAAGAGGGAGATATCGTCAGCATTAATATTCCGGAGCTGACATTAAATGTGAAGGTATCCGAGGAGGAGATGGCTGAGAGAGCTAAGAAATGGCAGCCCAGAGAGCCCAAGGTAACTACCGGATATTTATCCAGATATGAGAAGATGGTCACCAGCGGAAACAGGGGCGCCGTACTGGAAATCCCCGGACAGCTTTGACGGCAGACCTTTGAGTGAAGCTTATAATCCGATACCATAAATCCGGATTTTGGAATTTGATTTATGGTATCGGAATATGTGGAGAGAAGGGAAGAAAAAGAATGGATTGTCGTATTGTTTCCGAGGATGACGTTAAAAAATTATCCGAAGCAATGATGAAAGCATATTCGGAAGAACCATGGAACGAAAAATGGACGGAAGAGAAAGCACAACGAAGAATAAAAGCAATAATGGGTCACTATGAATCCTTCGGACTGGCTTCCATGTCGGGAGATGAAATCGTTGGTGGTATACTGGGCTATCTTGACCCTTATGCAGACGAGGATTTCTTCTTTGTCTCAGAATTGTTTGTGGTTCCGGAATGGAAAAAGAAGGGTATAGGAAAGCTTTTGTTATCCGATTTGGAAAGCCGTTTAAAGGAAAAAGGAATATGCATGATACAGTTAATTTGTATTGAGGATAATATAGCATTTTATAAAAAGGCAGGACTGAATAAAGACTGCGTTTCGGTAATGTATAAACGAATATGATGGTAAATGTTAATTTATGCGGTAAAAATACCGCAAATGCTCCAATACTGTCAGCGGTTAAAGGAATGCTTACGGTATTTGAGCGGAAGGAACTGGAATAGGAGGACACATTGCAATGCAGTTGAACGGTTCTGAAATTGTTGTGGAATGTCTGAAAGAACAGGGAGTGGACACCGTATTCGGCTATCCGGGCGGCTCCATTCTGAACATATATGATGCGCTTTATAAACACAGCAGTGAAATTCGTCATATATTAACCAGCCATGAACAAGGGGCTGCCCATGCGGCGGACGGATATGCCCGTGCCACCGGCAGAGTAGGGGTTTGTATGGCTACCAGCGGTCCCGGCGCCACTAACTTGGTGACCGGTATTGCCACCGCGTATATGGATTCCGTACCTATGGTTGCGATAACCGCCAACGTAACGCTCCCGATGCTGGGGAAAGACAGCTTTCAGGAGGTGGACATTGCCGGAGTGGCAATGCCTATTACAAAACATAGTTTCATTGTTAAAAATGTGCAGGAACTGGCGGGGATATTGAGAAAGGCATTTGAAATTGCCCGGACGGGACGTCCCGGTCCCGTGCTGGTGGATATCACCAAGGATGTGACGGCGGCCGTTTGTGAGTATACGCCCTGTGAGATTAAGAAAACGGAGAATATCAGCGTTTCTTCTCCGGAGGATTTCGCAAAGGTGGAAGAATATATCAGAGAGTCGGAGAAACCTTTTATCTATCTTGGCGGCGGCGCAATTTTGTCGGATGCCTGTGACGAAGTGGCAAAGTTTGCGGAACTTATTGACTCACCAGTCTGTGATACGCTGATGGGCAAAGGAGGTTTTGACGGAAACAGTGACCGCTACACGGGTATGATCGGTATGCATGGCACTAAGGCATCCAATCTCGGAGTCAGTCAGTGTGATCTGCTGATTGCTCTGGGGGCGAGATTTTCCGACCGTGTGATCGGAAATCCCAAAAAGTTTGCCGAGAATGCCAAGATTGTGCACATTGACATTGATCCTGCGGAAATCAATAAAAATATCCGCGTGGATGCCGGCATAATCGGGGACTTGAAACAGATTCTGAAGATCTTAAACGGACGTCTGAGCCGACAGGATCACAGTGGCTGGATGAAGAAGATCGGGGAGCTGAAGGAAAAGTTTCCCTTAAAGTATGACGATTCACAGCTTTCCTGCCCCTATGTCATCGAGACCATCGACAGAGTGACAAAGGGGGAAGCGTTGATTACTACCGATGTGGGACAGCATCAAATGTGGGCGGCGCAATACTATCACTATACCAAACCCCGCACCTTTCTTTCTTCAGGAGGCCTCGGTACTATGGGGTACGGATTGGGGGCTTGTATCGGCGCGCAGGTAGGGCAGCCGGATAAGATATGTATTAATATCGCAGGTGACGGCTGCTTCCGAATGAATATGAATGAGCTTGCCACGGCAAGCAGATACAATATCCCTGTGATTCAGGTGATTATCAATAATCATGTGCTGGGTATGGTTCGTCAATGGCAGACTTTGTTTTACGGAAAACGTTATTCTCAGACCGTTCTCAACGATAAAGTTGATTTCTGTAAGGTGGCAGAAGGACTAGGCTGTACCGCTATCCGTGTGACGAAGAAGGAAGAGGTGGAGCCTGCTGTCAGAAAAGCGATCGATTTGAAAGCGCCGGTGGTAATTGAGTGCGTCATACCCGAAGACGACAAAGTATTTCCCATGGTTCCCGCAGGAGCGCCCATCGCCGAAGTGTTCGACGGGGATGATTTAAAGGAATAGGAGCAATTATCAAAAATCAGCATATTAATAAAATAACAGGGGAAAATCCCGTTTTCGGAATAGGGAACGGGATTATCTGCCCGCTCGAACGGGCGGAAGTATTATTTCGGAACAGAACTTCCGGATATTGTGTAAAAGAGGGGTGTCTCGAAATTGCGTCGTTTTTTGGTAAGATTTCTATTGGTTGGATTTTTTTTGGCTGTAGCGTCTTTTTTTCTTCTGGCACTTTATTATCGGAATAATTTTCCGGTAAATACGTGGATAAACGGTGTGTATTGTACGGGAAAATCTGTGGAAGAGGTAAATCAGGAGCTTTCTGCCGGAGCGGAGGCTCCTGTCATCCGTATTTTGGATGAAGAGGGGAACACATACCTTATTGATACTGCCGAGACCGGATACACGGCTGATTACTCGGAACCTTTGGAGGACTTTATCCATCGGCAGAATCCTTTGCTGTGGGTGCAGAATATGATGCTGCAGAAAAGTCATGTATTGTTTCCGAAGTTTCGTCTTGATGAAGAGAAGCTTCGGCAGATGCTGAACGGGCTGGAGCCTGTACGGCAGGAACAGGGCAAGGAGACAGATGTAACCATCCGTTTTTCCGATACGGAGGGCTGGGTACTGGATAACGGATTGGATCACAGGCTCAATGTGGATCTACTTTATGAGCGTGTTATGGAAAGCGTGGCTGATAACAGTTTTGAAGTGAAGCTGGAACAGTCAGGCTGTATTTATGATGTAGATCCTACGGCATTGCAGTTAAAATTACTTTCTCTCTGGGATAAGATTGATGATTTTCAACAATGCGGCATTGTCTATGACATGGGAGATCAGATGATACCCTTAAAGGGAAGGATTTCGGCGGGATTCTTGGAAGTGGATTCGTCAGGTCTGCCCCTTTTGGACGAAGAAGGGGAGGTTGTGGTTGATTCGGAGCGGATCAAAGAATTTGTAAGCGGGCTGGCGGAAGAGTATGACACATTCGGAAAAGAAATCAGCTTCCAAAGCACCAGAGGAGACGTCGTTCAGGTGCCCGGTAACGGCACCTACGGAACCACGATAGATCAGGAGGCCGAGCTTGCTTATTTGACAGAGGCGTTGGAGAAGAATTTGGACGAGGAGCATATTCCGGCATATGTCAGACAGGGATTGGTACGCGGAAGGAATGATATCGGAGATACTTATATTGAAATAGATATGACCGAACAGAAGATGTATTATTATGCGGACGGTGAACTGGTTATCGAGACGGATGTGGTGACCGGAAATACGGGAAGGAGAATGGGAACACCTGCGGGAGTAAATTATGTCTATAATAAACAGCGCAACAGAGTGCTGCGGGGAGAGGGTTATGCTTCTCCCGTAAAATACTGGGTGCCTGTAAAAGGAGCCATCGGAATCCATGATGCTAACTGGCGCTCGGAATTCGGCGGTGAAATTTATAAGACCAACGGTTCCCACGGCTGTATCAATACTCCCACGGAGATTATGTCACAACTGTATGATGCGGTGGAAATCGGCACGCCGGTTATTATGTTCTATTAAGGCGATGTCCCGCATCGTCTTCCGAACTAAGACCTGCGTCCCGAGAAGTGTGACGCCTGCCCCGTGGAAGGCACTTTCAATCATCCGGCCATGCCGACGCAGCCGATACAAACAATGAATAAATCAGGCCATTCACATTTGCTGTAAAAGAAAGGGAATTAGACCCAAAACACAAACAAAATCAAATAAATGTCTGTGTATAACGTACATATTGAAAAAAGTTTAACAATGTAGTTGACTAAAGTAAACGAAGAGATTATTCTATACCTATGTTCTGAAACAATTTTCATAGTATATACATAAGGTTGAGGAGGATTATGAAATGTCTAGAGTGTACAATTTTTCCGCAGGTCCTGCAGTGCTTCCGGAAGAAGTCTTGAAAGAAGCTGCCGAAGAAATGTTGGATTACAAGGGAATCGGCATGTCTGTTATGGAAATGAGCCATCGTTCCAAGGCTTATGACACCATTATCAAAGAGGCGGAAGCCGACTTGAGAGAGCTGATGGACATTCCCGACCATTATAAGGTGCTGTTTCTTCAGGGTGGTGCGAGCCAGCAGTTTGCCATGATTCCCATGAACTTAATGAAAAATAAGGTTGCGGACTATATTGTCACCGGCCAATGGGCTAAGAAAGCTTATCAGGAGGCTTGCATATACGGCAAAGCTAATAAAATTGCATCTTCCGAGGATGAAACTTTTTCCTATATTCCCGATTGCTCCGATCTGCCTGTCAGTGAGGATGCGGATTATGTTTATATCTGCGAAAATAATACAATTTACGGCACGAAGTTTAAGACATTGCCCAATACGAAAGGGAAGACGCTGGTAGCAGACGTATCCAGTTGTTTCCTTTCCGAGCCTGTGGATGTGACAAAGTATGGTGTAATCTACGGCGGTGTACAGAAGAATATCGGACCTGCCGGTGTGGTGATTGTGATTATCCGTGAGGATTTGATTACCGAGGATGTGCTTCCCGGCACACCTACCATGCTGAAATACAAGATTCATGCCGACAATGACTCTCTGTATAATACTCCTCCCGCATACGGTATCTATATCTGCGGTAAGGTATTTAAATGGTTGAAGAAAAAGGGCGGTCTGACTGCCATGAAGGAATACAACGAGAAAAAAGCAAAGATCCTCTATGATTTTCTGGATCAGAGCAAGCTGTTTAAGGGGACTGTCCGCAAGGAAGACCGTTCTCTGATGAATGTTCCTTTTGTGACCGGTGACGCGGAACTGGATGCCAAATTTGTAAAAGAGGCGAAGGAGGCCGGCTTGGAAAATTTGAAAGGTCACAGATCCGTGGGCGGTATGCGCGCCAGCATTTACAATGCTATGCCTATTGAAGGTGTGGAGAAACTGGTGGAGTTTATGAAGAAATTCGAGGCAGAGAATTTAAAATAAGAAAGCCTTATATACCGCGAAGCAGGGCGCCCGGATGGCGGGAATGAATTTTCAAACACGCCCGGCCGATGAGGAGCCGGAATCGAAAAGAGACGGTAAAAAGAAAGAATCAAATAAGGAGAACACAATGTATAAGATAAATTGCTTAAATCCTATTTCTAAGATAGGTTTGGACAGCCTGACGTCCGACTATGTCTTGACCGACAAGGCAGAAGAGGCGGAAGGCATACTGGTGAGAAGCGCCGCAATGCATGATATGGAACTGCCCGACAAACTTCTGGCTGTGGCGAGAGCCGGAGCGGGTACTAATAATATTCCTTTGGATAAATGCGCAGAAAAGGGTATCGTTGTATTTAATACTCCCGGCGCCAACGCTAACGGCGTAAAAGAGCTTGTTCTGGCGGGTATGCTGCTTGCTTCCCGCGATATCGTAGGCGGTATCGAGTGGGTTAAGGGTTCTGCTTCCGACGAAAATATTGCCAAGGCTGCCGAGAAAGAGAAAAAGAAATTTGCAGGCACCGAAATTGAAGGGAAAAAGCTGGGTGTAATCGGATTAGGTGCTATCGGCGCTAAAGTTGCCAATGCGGCGGTCAGTCTCGGCATGGAAGTTTATGGTTACGATCCTTACTTATCCGTCACAGCTGCGTGGAGCCTGAGCAGTGCGGTGAAGCACGTGATCAATGTGGAGGATATCTATACCCAATGTGATTTTATTACCATTCATGTTCCTTTGCTCGATTCTACGAAGAACACCATAGATGAGAAGGCAGTTTCGCAGATGAAGGACGGCGTTGTGATCCTGAATTTTGCCAGAGATCTTCTTGCGGATGAAAAGGCGGTTCTGGAGGGGATAAAAAGCGGTAAAGTGAGCCGGTACGTATCTGATTTCCCCAATCCCGTTACGGCAGGACAGCCCGGTTGTATCGTGATTCCCCACCTTGGCGCGAGCACGGAAGAGGCGGAGGACAACTGCGCAAAGATGGCCGTTCAGGAGCTGATGGATTATCTGGAGAACGGAAACATTAAAAACAGCGTGAATTATCCCGCATGTGATATGGGTGTCTGCACTAAGGCAGGCCGTGTGGCTATTTTCCATAAAAATATTGCCAATATGATTACCAAGTTCACCGCCGAATTTGGTGAAAAGGGCATCAATATCAGCGATATGATGAATAAATCCAGAGGAGAGGTGGCTTACACCATGATGGATGTGGAAGCAGCTCCCACTGCCGATATTATAGAGGCTCTGGAAAAGATTGACGGTGTATTCCGGGCAAGGATTGTGAAATAAAGCGTTCTAAATTCCATGCTTTAGTACGGCATTGCATTAATTTTGAAGTAATAGGTGCCTGAATTTTGTGTCAGAACAAGGCGGAGGAAGGAGGCAATGCGGTGGCATTGTTGACTGACGACAACGGGGTACCGGCGCAAAAGGCAGGTGCATATTACCTAATTGTTAATAAAATGCTGTGCTAGTGCTCCATCCGGCCGGAAATTGAACCTTGGAGCAGCCTGTTTCGCGCCATTGCGTCGTTAAAATTTCTAGCTGGATGGAGCATTAGTAATACAGCGAATATTAATTAACTATGAAGCGGTAAGCGGTAAGAGGTCTGTAGAGTGTTACAGACCTCTTTTGCAAACAGAGAATTAATCCTTCCATGGCATGCCGTAAAATTGGTTACGTGCAAGGGACGGTGCAGAAACGGAGTTAAGATGAACATAGAGGAGATAAAAGAAAAGCTGAAAACGGACGAGTATAACTTCCTAAGAGAAGATAAAAATTTAGGCGGCAACATCATTCTCTTAACTCTTGGAGGAAGCCATGCTTACGGAATGGATAAGGAAGGATCGGATTTGGACGTAAGAGGCATTGCTTTAAACCCGAAAGAGGATGTTTTATTGGGCACGGATTTTGAGCAGATAGTAAACGCAGATACCGACACAACGATATACTCGTTTAACAAAATGATACAGCTGCTTACGTCTAACAACCCTAATACAGTGGAAATTTTAGGCTGTAATCCGATGCATTATTTCTATTTGTCCGACATTGGCAGAGAACTTCTTGACAATAGAAAAATATTTCTTTCAAAAATCTGTATCCATACATTTGGCGGATATGCTTCCAGCCAGCTCCGCAGAATGGAAAATAAAGCTGCAAGGCTGGTAGGCCAGACACAAAATGAAGCATATATTTTAAAAAGCATCAATAATGCAAAATATGATTTCAAGAACCGATATTACCCTTATGATGACAGCCGGATAAACTTATATATTGATAAGGCAGTCCAAGAAGGATATGACAGTGAGATTTTCATGGATGTATGTTTGGAACATTATCCGCTGCGGGATTGGACCGGAATGTGGAATGAAATGAAGGCCATTGTCAGCAGCTATAATAAAATCGGGAAGAGAAATGAAAAGGCCATCAGCCATGATAAGCTGGGAAAGCATATGGCACATTTGATCCGCTTGTATATGATGTGCATTGACATTCTTGAAAAAGAAGAAATCATCACATACAGGACGGAAGAGCACGAACTGCTTATGAGTATCCGCAACGGCGAATATCTGGATGAGAATAGACAGCCGACTTCTGCGTTTTATGATTTATTGGACGAATATGAGAAGAGGTTTGACAATGCCAAGAAAAATACCTCCCTTCCCGACCTGCCGGACTATAAGAGAATCAACGAATTCAAAATGTATGTAAATGAGAGAATTGTAAAGTGTGAAGTGTGAAGGAAATCACTAAGCTCGATAAGACCTCGCTAAGTGATTTCACGCTCTGCGGAGCAGAGCTTCTTCACACGTAAGAATCGCTTGCACGATTCTTACGGATTTGCACCGATTCATTGATTGTTTGTGCCGACTGCGTTGCTTTCAACTGAAAAATATTTGATGGATATTGTACTGACAGCTTTAACGGAAAAGCATAATGTATCAATGGGGGATATTGTCTTTTTTTCTAATGATGAAATTATAATTGACGTATCCAAGCCGGATCAGGACAGCCGGTTACAAATTGCAAATCAAATCGAAAACAGCATGGGAGACATGCCCGTCCCGCTGAAACTGGAATTATATACGCTCCATAAGCTAGCAGGATCCGATGGGTATTATAAACAATTCGTAAACGAAAAAGGCGGCAATGAGATAGAACTTAAGTGTTTGGATAATTATGCCTTTTGCCTTAAGGAAACTTTTAGGGCAAGAGATTACGGAGAGTGATAGAGTATTTTATCATGAAGGGCTATTGGCCAAATTCATCGAAGTTCCGGATATCAGAATCAATAAAAATTCTCCCTTTTCGGAATTGTGCAAAGAGATATAAGGAATGAAGTGGAGGCTGCCGAACAGCAGGTGCAGCTTATGGATGTAAAAATGAGCCGGAATCAAATATAATAAATCCGACAAATGCAAAAGGACATTTTCGTTTTTGAGAATGTCCTTTTTGCGTAAAGAAAATTAGAAAGCTAAGTCATAGAAGGCAGAAATTTCACGCTCAAAATGGAGTAGTTCGCACCCTTGCAATTAGCAATAAGGAGCAAATGACGATATAATAAAAAGCAATTGAATTTTATATTTTTCAGGTTATGAAAGGAAGGCGGGATATTATGAGGATTGCAGTTTGTGATGATGACCGGGCAATCCGGGAAGAACTTTCCCGGCTGATACAAAAGCAGGTGTCGGAAGTGGATATTGTGGGGTATCCTTCGGGAGAAGAATTGATAAATGCGAAAGGAAACTTTGACATTTATTTCCTCGATATTGAAATGGGTAAAGTGTCCGGCATGGATATAGCAAGGCGCATTAGGGAACGGGAAGAAAACGGCAGGCAAAGGAGCATTATTATTTTTGTGACAGGGTATCGGGAATATATGGAAGCGGCTTTTGATGTAAATGCTTTCCATTATTTAGTAAAGCCCATTGACGCAGAAAAGTTTTCAGAGGTTTTCAGTCGGGCATGGAAAGAAGTGTCTGTTTCCTGTGAACAGACAAAAAAATATATCATGGTAAAAAGTTCAGGAATGCAGCAGAAATTATTTTTAAAAGATATTTACTATATAGAAAGTGGCAATAAGAAAGTTATTTTCCATACAACGAAAGGGATACTGGAAGTTTACGGGAAAATGGAAGAATTGGAAAACGGGTTAGGGAACACTTTTTACCGATGCCATAGGTGCTATCTTGTAAACATGGAAAAAATCTCTGCTTACAGTGCGGATAACATACAGATCATAAACGGGGATAGCCTGCTTCTTGCAAGGAAGAAATATTCTGATTTCATCAAAACTTATATGCGGTACGTAAAAAATGGAGGAATTGTCAATGTCTGAAATGTTGCTGCTATCAGTTTCTGTTTATTTGATTAACAGTATACTAAGCGGTGTTTATACACGGAGCTTTCTGAAAGAGAAATATAGGAAAGGAACAGTTTTGGCAGTATGGGGTGCAGTCTGTTTCCTTTTTCAGATTGCGGTATATGAAGTATTGGACAGCAGATTTGCGGTCGGGGAAGCGGCAGAGATAATCTTAAATGTTTGTGTCCTGCTGCTTATGCAGTTTTTTGTCTTTGAAAAGGATATGCAGAAACAGTTTTTTGTCGTCTTTAGCTTTGTAGCAGGGAAAGAAACAGTAAAATATATTGTTAGCGTGTTCTGCTTTATGTTCAATGGGATATGCAATAATATCTTAGATTATTTCATTGCAAACGAAATTATAAATACGTTAGAAAAAACGAATATATGGGTAAATATTCTTGCTTTCAGTGTCACAATCTTATGTGCGCCGCTTTATACCTTGCTGTTGTCTGCGTTTCTGTATTTGATAAGCAAAAAGTTTGTAAGAAAAGATTATCTGTTACAGACGTATGAGAATGTTTTCTTGATTTTACCCTGTATTGTTGCATTATGTATTTCAATAACAATAAAGATGATGATTATTTCTGTAGAAAATGGAATGACGGTAATAATTTTTGATACTATTCCTGCAACAAAATTTTGGATACCTATTATCTGTGTCCTATTGCTTTCCACTATTGTCGCAAGCGTCATATTGTTTCAGAAATTAGTACAGTACAATGAGGAAACAGGGAAACGTGCCATACTGGAAAATCAAGTGCGGCAAATGCAGAAAGAGATTATTGAGATACAGGACATATATACTGATATGAGAGGGCTTCGACATGATATGAGAAGCCATATAGTCAATATTTCCCTGCTTGTTAAAAATATGGCGGGTTCGGTGAATGAAGAAATAGAAAGATATATCGGAAAAATGGAGGAAACCGTCAGTAAATTAGATTTTACTTATCAGACAGGAAATCCGATCACGGATATTATTATCCACCAGAAATGGCAGGAAGCAGAGAAAAAACAGATACAATTCAAGGTTGATTTTGCCTATCCCTCAAATCTTTTGATAGATATTTATGATATTGCGGTTATTTTGAATAATGCACTGGAAAACGCCATAGAAGCCTGCCGTAAAACAGAGGGCAATAAACAGATAAGGTTATATTCTTATGTGAAAGGCAGCCTGTTTTTTATAGAGGTTGAAAATGATTTTGCAGAGAATATTGTCGTAGAGAAAGAAAGCGGGCTGCCTGTCAGCAGCAAGGAAAACGGGAAATTACACGGAATTGGAATATCGAATATCCAAAGGTGTGCAAAGAAGTATAAAGGCGATATTGATATTGAAATTTTTGATACAGACGGCAGAAAAAAGTTCAGTCTTACGGTAATGATGAATGGAAAGCCTGCGGCGGTAATTTAACACTGCTCTAGAAGTTTCACACCCAATATGAAGCAGTTCACGCCAAATTTATAATGGTTAAGAGGAAAAATACGATAAGTAAAGTAGGACTGTACAATTATCAAAAAGAAACAGAGTTTATAGAATTTAGGAGGATAAAATAATGGCAATAACAGAAATTGGAAGCAGCTATAACAGCAGTATCTATGAAAGTGCCAATACTGCAAAAAGCAATGAAACAAGTACCGCTGGTACGGAAGAACGGACAAGGAGAACAGCGAAGGACGAATTGTCTTATCTTACCCAAAAGTACGAGTGTTTGAAAAGCACTGAGTATTCCGTAAATATAAACAGCTCACTTTTGGCGAAAGCTACAAGTGATGAAAAAACATCCGTATGGCTGGAATATAATTTGTCTTTGATTCCGAAAGTAGTCGATAGTATTAAATCAATGGCGGCAGCACATGGTGCGAAAGTACTAAGCTGCAGTATCACTATGAATGGATATGATAGTATGACGACAGAAGTATGTGTTAAAGACGAAGTCGATCCGGGAACAGAAAAAGCAAGGAAAGAATTGGAAGAAAGGATTAAGGAGAGGAAAGAAGAAAAGAAAGAGCAGGAAGAAAAAGCGGCTAAAAGGCGGGAAGAGAAAAATGCGCAGGAAGAGACGTCGGCTGAAAGGCGGGAAGAGAAAAATGCGCAGGAAGAGACGTCGGCTGAAAGACGGGCAGAGAAAAAAGAAGCCGAAGAAGCAAGGAACAAAACGGGCGAATATACCATACGCGTCACGAGTACGGATATAAAAACTGTTACGCAGAAAGTTATGGCTGCTGCGTCTGGTATATCTGCACCGACAGGGGCAAGTTTTGATATAAGAGCGTAATTATCTTAACTCGCAAGGTACTTAAATAGGGCTTTTGCGGATTGCTATCGCAATTGCTTGGCTATCCTCTCTATTAGCTGATTAACGATTTCCGGCGTATCGGTGGGTTAGCATTGTGTCCAGCACCTCTTATCTATTCCGGTGGGATTCCTGTGTTTGTGCATGACCTATTTAGTCTTTTAAGCGGAAATTGGTAAAATTGCCGGAGTTATGAACCGGTAAAACAATCACTCTTCCCGTCATGCCGACGTAGACGGCACAAACAATCAATAAGTTGGTGCAAGGCCGGAAGAACGCCGCTCTTGCGTTCTTCCGTGTGAAGAAGCTCTGCTTCGCAGGGCGTGAAATCACTTAGAATTGGTGCAAGGCCGGAAGAACGCTGCTCTTGCGTTCTTCCGTGTGAAGAAGCTCTGCTCGCAGGGCGTGAAATCACTTAGAATTGGTGCAAGGCCGGAAGAACGCTGCTTTTGCGTTCTTCCGTGTGAAGAAGCTCTGCTTCGCAAGGCGTGAAATCACTTAGAATTGGTGCAAGGCCGGAAGAACGCTGTTCTTGCGTTCTTCCGTGTGAAGAAGCTCTGCTTCGCAGGGCTTCTTCACACTTATCAGCGAAACAGCAGCGGCATACCGCCGTCGATTCCGTCATTCAGATCCACAAGGCTGTCTTCCAGTTTCTTCTGTGCGGAGCAGGAGGCCTCACTCTGTAAATCCATATACAAAATAAACATGTCTTCCATACTCATATTCTTTTCCTTTGCGATTTCCTCCATAATAGGTTTCAGCTGCTCCAACTGCTGTGAAACAGGGACTTTCTGGGGATCAATCTCGCCTAAAGAGCTCTCCGCGTAGGCATTGATTCTGGCTAAAAGCTTTTTATTTTCTTCCGTCATATTCAAGGGATCCTTTCTGTGTTATCTTTTTATAACCATTCGGTTTCAATTGTATCCGAGAGGGATCGGCATAAGGGAATTTTTCTTCGAAGGGGACGGCATCTGGGCGGAGAGGACATTTGTGTATTACAAGCTATTGAGCAGTATGCTGCTGTGCAAAAGTATAATCCTCCCAATTGCCCGTATGCTTGACGCAGTATAAAGTTTCAGCCTGCAAGGCGGCTGAACGAGGCGAATACAAGACATTGTTGAGTGAAGCCAACGCAGTCAGATGGAAATTTAGCCGCTTGCATTTTTCTTGTAAAAAAGAACTGCCGGATACAATTGAAACCGAATGGTTATTATCTTTTTCATAATTTTAGCACCTGATGCTTGTTATGTATAGCTTATTTTGATAAAATAATTGTATCTGTAATATATTTAAGAGGTTTTTATGGAAAACGGTATCGAATACGTTAAGTGTATTCTTTATTGATTTGATGTTGCAATCATGCGGCTGTCCGGAGTTTAACCTTGGGATAATGTGTGTTTCCTCCGGGCAGATGCAAATAATAAATTAGAACAGAGAGGAATTATCTTATGGCAGAAATCAGACCTTTTTCCGCCTATCGTCCGGCACCCGGACTGGAGGCAAAAATTGCGGCGCTACCTTACGATGTCTATAACAGGCAGGAGGCCTGCGAGGTAGTGAGGGAAAATCCGGAATCCTTTCTTGCAATCGACAGGGCGGAGACCGGCTTCGGCCCCGAGGTGGATACTTATGCGCCGGAGGTATATGAGAGGGCAGCTAAACTGCTCCGGGATAGAATAGCGGAGGGGAAATTTATCCGGGAGGAAAAGCCTTGCTATTATATATATCAGCAGACCATGGACGGAAGGAGCCAGACCGGCATTGTGGCATGTGCTTCCATTGACGATTATTGCAACAGTGTAATTAAAAAGCATGAGAATACCAGAGCGGATAAGGAACAGGACCGCATCCGCCATGTGGATACCTGTAATATGCAGACAGGCCCTATCTTTCTGGCATACCGTGCCAGCGGTGTGCTGAAGAAAATAATTGCAGATGCAAAGATTGAGGAACCGGTATATGATTTTACCTCGGAGGACGGCATCGGGCATAAAGTATGGATCATTGGGGACGATAAAAGGATTTCGGATATTTATGAAGAATTTTCCCATATTCCGGCGGTGTACATTGCTGACGGCCATCACCGCTGCGCTTCCGCAGTCAAGGTGGGGCTGAAAAGGAGGGAGGAGAATCCGGGTTATACGGGAGAGGAGGAATTTAATTATTTTCTTTCCGTATTGTTCCCCGACGAGGAACTTCATATTATGGATTACAATCGTGTAGTCAGGGATTTGAACGGGTATCATATAGAAGACTTTCTCACGGAGGTTGCCCGGAGTTTTCAGGTGGAGAAAAAAGGCCCGGAACCTTTCCGTCCCGGCAGAAAGGGAGAGTTCGGTATGTATCTGGAAGGGCAGTGGTACTGCCTGCGGGCAAAGGTAGAAATCCTCTCACAGGATGCGGTGGACGGACTGGATGTGTCGCTGCTGCAAAAGCACCTTTTGGAGCCTGTGCTGGGGATTCAGGATCCTAAGACAGACAAGCGCATTGATTTTGTGGGGGGCATCCGCGGATTGGAAGAATTGGAGAGAAGAGTGCACACGGATATGAAGGTGGCTTTTTCCATGTATCCCACCTCCATAGGGGAACTTTTTGCAGTGGCGGATGCGGGAAGGCTGATGCCGCCGAAATCCACATGGTTTGAGCCTAAGCTGAGAAGCGGATTGTTTTTACATACATTGTGAGGCCGCCGCTGCTGGAATATGACACCAAATTTTCTGCAATTGCGCTTGGCAAAATAACGGATAAGAAAGGAAGGCAGATATGACCAACAAACTTTATAAGTTGATGAATTGGGCAGGGATTGAGGAAATTACTTTTTCGGAGAGTGATAATCCCCATGCATTGCTGGGTCCCCGCAAGTCCGGCACTCAGACTTTGATACAGGCGTATTTTCCGGGGGCAGTGAAAGTGTCCGTGATTCCGGAAAAAACAGGCCGTGCCGTTCCCATGGAAATGGCGGATGAGGGCGGATACTTCGCCGTATTAATTCCGGAGAAGAATTTGAAAGAATACCATTATCTGGTGACGGACAGTGAAGGCGCGGAGACAAAACACGGAGATCCCTACCGTTTTGCGCCTCAGATTACCCCAAATGATATGGATAAATTCTGCAACGGCATCCATTATACGATCTACGAAAAGCTGGGAGCCCATCTTATGGAGCTGGACGGCGTGAAAGGGGTGTACTTTGCCGTGTGGGCGCCTAATGTGCTGCGCGCCAGCGTGGTGGGCGATTTCAATAACTGGGACGGCAGGACAAACCAAATGCGCAGACTGGGTGATTCCGGCATATTTGAGATTTTTCTTCCGGATGCAAAAGCAGGAGATAATTATAAATTTGAGTTTAAATTGAAGAGCGGCCTGACATATCTAAAGGCCGATCCTTACGGAAATGCGGCTCAGCTCCGTCCTGATACGGCGTCCGTGGTCACGGATATCAACGGTTTTAAATGGGAGGACGCTGCTTTCCTGAAAAAAAGGGAACAATTTCAAAAGGGAAATGCTCCCGTCAGTGTCTATGAAATGTACCTTGGTTCTTTTGTCAGAGCGAAGCTGGGTAAAGAATATGCCAATTACCGGGAGATTGCAGCAAAGGTGATTGAGTATGTAAAGGAAATGGGCTATACCCATGTGGAACTGATGCCCGTGATGGAACATCCTTTTGACGCATCATGGGGGTATCAGGTTATCGGCTATTATGCTCCCACCGCGCGGTACGGTACGCCGGAAGACTTTATGTGCTTTGTCAATGAACTGCACAAGGCGGGAATCGGAGTGATTCTAGACTGGGTGCCCGCTCATTTCCCCAGAGATGCCTATGGAATGTCCAATTTTGACGGAACCTGTCTCTATGAACATCAGGATCCCAGACAAGGCTTCCATCCCCACTGGGGCACTTTAATCTATAATTACGGGCGGCCTCAGGTGTCCAATTATTTGATTGCAAACGCTTTATTCTGGGTGGAAAAATATCATGCAGACGGTATCAGGATGGATGCGGTTGCCAGTATGTTATATCTGGATTACGGTAAAAATGACGGTGAGTGGGTGGCGAATATCTATGGTGGACATGAGAATCTGGAAGCCATTGAAATGATCAAACATTTAAATTCCATTATGAAAAAACGGAATCCCGGCGTGCTGTCCATTGCGGAAGAGAGCACGGCATTTCCGAAGATTACAGGAGATTTGGACGACGGCGGCTTGGGATTTGATTTAAAATGGAATATGGGATTTATGAACGATTATCTGCAATATATTAAGTATGATCCTTATTTTAGGAGCCATCATCATGGAGAGCTTACCTTCAGTATGGTTTATGCTTATTCGGAGAAGTTTATGCTGGTATTCTCCCATGACGAGGTAGTGCACGGCAAAGCAACCATGCTGGGGAAAATGCCCGGTGACAGGGCGCAGCAGTTTGCGAATCTGCGGCTTTCCTACGGTTTCATGATGACCCATCCCGGTAAAAAGCTGCTTTTTATGGGACAGGATCTGGGAGAGTTCGATGAGTGGAACGAGAACCGCACCGTCCAGTGGGAGCTGCGCAAGGTGGAAGAACATGAAGGCATTGCAAGGATGGTCAGCGATCTGAACCATCTGTACCGCACAAGACCGGAGCTCTCCGTGCTGGACGACAGTCCGGAAGGCTTTGAGTGGATTAATCATGTGTCTGCAAGAGACTGTTATCTGACTTATGTCAGAAAAGGTAAGGAGCAGGAGGAAATACTTCTGGTAGTTGCCAATTTTGCGGGAATTCCTCAGGAGATTACCACCGGAGTGCCTTTTGAGGGAAAATATAAAGAAATTTTCAATACGGACGATGCCCGATACGGAGGCACCAATGAAGTAAACACTAGAATAAAGAAGACAAAGCCTAAAGAGTATGATGACAGACGCCAGTCCGTTACGGTGAAGCTTGCGCCTCTGTCTCTGAGTATCTTGGAGTTTGTTCCTTTTACGGAGGAAGAACTGGAGAAGGAGATTGAAAGACGTATTCGGGAGAACGTTCCGGTTAAAAAGGCGGGGAAGAATGAAAAGAATGGGAAGAAGCCGGAAGCCGCCAAGAAGATAAAATCCCTCAAGAGAAAGCCCTCCGGTATCGAAGGCAAGCCGGCTGAGGAAACGTCCTCCGGTATCGAAGGCAAGCCGGCTGAGGAAAAGGCGGACAATGCCAAAGAAAAGACGGTCGGGGAAAAATCCTCTGCTGTGGAAGAAGAGTCCTCTGCGGCAAAAACATCCGGCACTTCAAAGAAGGCGGCCGGAAAGAAACAGGGAGCCGGAAGAAAGAAATCAACCGCCTGAAAGCCGTTATTAACCGGATCTACAGTCGGGAACGGCCTGTAAGTCCGACAGTCTGGAAAAGCGGCGGTTTGTCTGAAGTATTTCCGAAGGAATTCCGTAAAATGACATTTCACGGAAAGGCTCATTAGAGTGAGACAGAATGGAGATTGTTATGACGTATATGCCAGAGTCTGCCGCCGCTGCGGCAGCCGGAGACGTAATTGAGGAAATGGAGGAGCTGATAAAGCCGGGAGTACTGAAAACCTTTTTGTCGGCTCTTCCCGAGAAGGCAATGAATCTTGGCATTAGAGTACTGCTTGCAGTTTTGGTTTTCCTCATCGGCGTACAGCTGATTAAGCTGATCCGCAGCATTATCAGGAAATCCATGAAACGTGCCAATGTGGAAGTAGGTGCCGTACAGTTTGTAGATTCCTTTCTAAAGGCGGCAATGTATATTATCCTTGTGCTGACCATCGCCTCTTCCTTTGGTCTGGATGCGGCAAGCATTGTGGCCGTTCTGGGCTCCGCGGGTGTAGCAATCGGTCTGGCGGTTCAGGGAAGCCTTTCCAATCTGGCAGGCGGCGTGCTGCTTTTGATATTAAAACCTTTTAAGGTGGGAGATTACATTAAGGAAGATTCCTCCGGAAAAGAGGGAACCGTCACGGAAATTCAGATTTTTTATACAAAACTGCTGACCTTTGACAATCAGACCGTTATTCTGCCCAACGGCAGTTTGGCGAATAACAGTCTGATCAACGTGTCTGCGGAACCCCACCGCAGAATGGATATTAAGATAGGAATTTCGTATAAGGCGGATTTAAAGAAAGCGAAGGACGTACTGCTCCAAGTATTGGAGACAGATGAGAAGACAAGCAAAGATAAGGACAGACTGGTGTTCGTGGATGAGCTGGCGGAATCCGCCGTTATCCTCGGAGTCCGCTGCTGGTTTGCGCAGGAGGATTTCTGGAGCGGAAAATGGCGTATTACGGAGAACTGCAAACTTGCTTTAGATGAGGCGGGCATTGAAATCCCCTATAATCAATTGGATGTACATGTAAAGAACGTTTGATGAGGACGGGATACCGGAATTGTGTTTTAAATATTTTAATATACACGATGGAGTGGAAATACAAGAGAAGACAGCAAGGAATTAAAATAATGTTCGCAACACGTAGTTTTATCAATGAATTGCAAAGAAGATATCCGGCGCCCCAAGGTTCTAAAACACAGTTTGATTTAAAAGATATCCGGGAGTTCGAGAGTAAAATCGGGACGGAAATGCCTTCGGATTTCTATGATTTTTTACGGGTTTACGGTTACGGAAGCTTTAACGATTACTTTTATGTATGGAATCCTTTTATCGAGAACGGCGCAAACGTGTTTCTTGCCCAGTGCAACCAAGCCAAGGAAAATTATGAATATCTCGAAAACAAACAGAATTTGTCAAAGTGCATTGATTGTAAGTTTTCCGGCAATGAGCTGATTGTGTTGAGAGGAAATCAGAGGTATGTGGAATTTCTCGGAGTCGAACACATTGATGAATATACCCGTTCAAAAATTGTGGCCTTGGGAGATCATTGGCCTTATAGGATCTTTCCAAAAACCGAGGGAATCATTTATTTCGGAAAAACGAATGATGATGATTTCTTTGTCCGTATTCAAGGCAGGAAAACAAGCGTTATTATGTATGGCGATAGATATTATGAATTTGACATGGGAATTACGGAATTCATTTTTGGATATCTTACGAAGACAATCAAATTACCCAGAGTCATTGAAAACATGGAATGGAATTTTATCAGCTATGAAAAAAATAAAAATAATGAAAATAATAGTTGAAATATTTCATTAAAACCTATATAATGTTCTAGTAGCGCTGAAATAGCTCAGTTGGTAGAGCACTTCACTCGTAATGAAGGGGTCGTGGGTTCGAGTCCCATTTTCAGCTTTTTTTTATTGGTTAAAAGTCTTTAAATGTTAGCATTTTCGGACTTTTTGTTTCTTACAGTATTTAAAAGGTAATCAAAAAGGTAATAGAGTAATAGAACAGCCAGTGTGACCAGATCGGACACAGCATAACGAAATTAGCAAGTGAAAAAGAATTGGATAATGAGTATCTATTGTATAATGGGTTTGTTTATACAAGCCTTACAAATACTTAAAAGTCTTTCCATAGACAAAGGAGGAGCGCATATATGATAGATATCAATAATATGTCCAGCAAAACTGCGGTACAGGAGCAGTATAAAAACACAGATAATCTGAAGCTGCGAAAAAGTTTACATGAAAAATATAGTGTCAATAAGACCGGGTTCCAAAAGTGGATGTTTGAGCAATATCCCTTTCGTGAAAAAATGAAGGTCTTGGAATTAGGGAGCGGAAGAGGTGAATTATGGAATTACTATTTTGAAAATAGTATACTCCGGAGCTATGAAATGAATATAACATTATCTGATTTTTCGGATGGGATGGTAGAATACTTACGGAAGCATTATCTGGGGATGGGCATCTCCGTCAGAAAGATTGATATCTTAGATATTCCCTTTGAGAAAGATACTTTTGATCTTATAATAGCCAATTCTATGTTATACCATGTAAAGGATATTGATTCAGCGCTTTCCGAAGTGAAGCGTGTCTTGAAAAAAAGCGGCTTATTTTATTGCGCTACATTTGGAATGAACGGAATGACACAGTATCTTTATCATGCGTTAGATGAGCTTGGCATTCCATATAACCATGAATCCAACATATCTTTTACATTGCAGAACGGAATGCAGCTGCTGAAAAAGCAGTTTGATAAAGTGGAACGATTTGATTATGAGGATGCATTGGCGATCAATAATATTAAGGACTATTTGGAGTATATTTATTCGATGGCTTCCCTGCAAGGGCTTGACCCTCAAAAATATGATATTTTATTTCATTACTTTGACTCCCGAAAAGTAAACGGATATCTGCATGTACCCAAAGAATATGGAATGTTTGTGTCCGGCAACGCGTAAAACAAATCCGTGTCATATGTAAGGCCCGAAAGCAATTGCTTTTCGGCCTTTTTCGTATGGTTTTACAGGTTACATTTTAAATTTTTTGCGGATGTGGTGCTCAATCATTTGAATGGATTTATAAAATCCCAAAGCAATGATGCATAAGATAATAATGCTTGTTATTACCATATCCAGCTGGAATACCTGAGAACCGTAGATGATCAGGTAGCCGAGTCCCCGTCTTGCCGCCAGAAATTCTCCTATGATGACACCTACCAGAGCCAGCCCGATATTGACCTTTGCGGTGCTCAGCAAAATGGGAATAGAGCCGGGGAGAACCACTTTAGTAAAAGCATTCCTTTTGCTCCCGCCCAATGTGTATATCAGAGTGACTTTTTCCGGATCCACCTGCTGAAAGCCCGTATAGAAGCTGATAATGGAGCCGAAGACGGCAACGGAAATGCCGGCAACGATAATGGTGGTGGTTCCCGTGCCCAGCCAGACGATGAAAAGCGGCGCCAATGCCGATTTGGGAAGGCTGTTTAATACCACCAGATACGGTTCCAAAACTTCGGACATCTTATGAGAGTACCACAGCATGGTAGCGGCCAGCAGGCTGAAAAGCAATACTAATAAAAAACTCACAATGGTTTCAAATAATGTGACGCCGATATGGGACAACAGCGAGTTTGTCTTTAGCTGTTCCAGAAAGCAAAGGGCTACCCGGCTGGGGCTGGCAAAGAAAAAGCTGTCTATCCATCCCAAATAGGCGCTGGCTTCCCATAGAATCAGGAAGAACAAAAAAATCATAATCCGCATGGTGGAAACCTGATGGTGGTGCCGCCTGTGGTTTTTGACAAATTCCTCCTGTTTTGTCAATTCATGCTTCGTGCTGCTTTTTTTTGTTTTAGCCGTCATTGTTCAAATCCTCCCACAGTTGATTGAAATATTGCTGGAATTCCGGTGCATTTCTGGACGCAAGAGGAGAGTCGTCCTTCAATGTGAGTCGGATGGGCATTTCTGCTTTTACCGTGGCGGGACGGTTGGACAATATAATGACCCTGTCGGCAAGGCTGATGGCTTCCGAGAGATCATGAGTAATGATGATCATGGTTTTTCCGGCGGCGCGGATCAGACGGCAGATATCTGCGGAGACAAACAGCCGGGTCTGGTAATCCAAAGCGCTGAAAGGCTCATCCAGCAGGAGGAGTTGGGGATCCAAAGCCAGTGTGCGGATCAGGGCGGCACGCTGTTTCATGCCTCCGGACAGCTCGCTGGGGCGTTTATCTTTAAACTTTTCCAAGCCGTAATCCACAAGAAGGCGTTCCACCGCTTCCAGTCTGTCGGGAGTCATCATATGATTGATTTCCAGACCAAGGATAACATTTTTGTAGACAGTCCGCCATTCGAAGAGATGATCTCTCTGGAGCATATACCCTATTCGGGGGTAATTCAGGGAGCCGTCGGGATTGTTCACTACAATGGTGCCTTGTTCAGGGGAGAGCAGTCCCGCAATAATGGACAGAAGAGTGGACTTGCCGCATCCGCTGGGTCCCACAATAGCAATAAACTCCCCCTCCCTGACACCGAAGGAAATATTTGTCAGTGCCTGAGTTTCTCCGTGAAGGCTGTGATAGGAATAACCGATATTTTTCAATTCCAGAATTGTCTGCAAAAAATACCACTTCCTTTTCCTTATATCATTTATTTTATCATATGCGCCGGAAGATGTATGGTGAGGGCTGATTGGCGGCGGCAGAGGAAATTTTGCCGTATTGCATTACTTTTCCATTTATGGTATTATCAGATATAAATTATTTAATTTAAGAAGTCTGATTCGCCCAAATTCAGGCGCATCAAAAATGGAGGTTGCAATGGCACAGCTTTGGGGAGGGCGCTTTACAAAAGAGACAGATAAAATGGTTTATGATTTTAATGCGTCCATTCGTTTTGATAAAAGGTTTTTCCGGCAGGATATTGACGGGAGTATCGCCCATGTGGCCATGCTGGCAAAGCAGGCTGTTCTGACCATGGAGGAGCGGGATGAAATCATAGCCGGCCTTCAGGGAATCCGCGGGGACGTGGATGGGGGGAGGCTTGCAATTGACGAGAGCTGCGAAGATATACATAGCTTTGTGGAAGCCGAACTTATTCGGCGTATCGGAGACGCGGGGAAGAAGCTGCACACCGGCAGGAGCCGCAATGATCAGGTGGCGCTGGACATGAGGCTCTATACAAGGCTTCAAGTCATAGAGACGGACGGATTATTAAGACAGCTTCTGGAAACGATTCTTGCCGTAATGGAGGAGAATACAGAGACTTATATGCCCGGTTTTACCCATTTGCAAAAGGCTCAGCCCACTACGCTGGCTCATCATTTCGGGGCATATTTCGAGATGTTTAAAAGGGACAGACAGAGGATGACGGATATCTACAAGCGCATGAACTACTGTCCTCTGGGGGCGGGAGCGCTGGCCGGAACCACCTATCCGCTGGACAGGGCATATTCGGCCGAACTGATGGGATTTTACGGGCCTACCCTGAACAGTATGGACTCCGTTTCGGACAGGGACTATCTGATTGAGTTTTTGTCGGCGCTGGCTACGATTATGATGCATTTGAGCCGTTTCAGCGAAGAAATTATTATCTGGAACTCCAACGAGTATCAGTTTGTGGAGATTGACGACGCTTATTCCACCGGAAGCAGCATCATGCCCCAGAAAAAGAATCCCGATATTGCGGAATTGGTGCGGGGCAAGACGGGCAGGGTATATGGCGCTCTGATGGCACTGCTGACGACTATGAAGGGGATTCCCCTTGCCTATAACAAGGACATGCAGGAAGATAAAGAGATGGCATTTGACGCCATGGATACGGTAAAGGACTGCCTTACGCTGTTTACAGGGATGCTCCATACCATGAAGTTTAAAAAGGACCGCATGGCGGCAAGCGCCGTGAACGGTTTCACCAATGCCACCGATGCGGCGGATTATCTGGTAAATAAGGGAGTGCCCTTCCGGGATGCCCACGGCATAATCGGACGGCTGGTATTGTATTGTATTGAAAAGGATACTTCCATAGATGCTCTGTCATTGACGGAATTTCAGGCTGTCAGCGATAAATTCGAGGAAGATATTTATACGGCGGTTTCTTTGAAGACATGTGTGGAGAAGCGGCTGACTGTGGGGGCTCCGGGGCCGGAGGCCATGAGACGGGTGATTGCCGTCCATAGGGAATATTTAAAGGAAGATTCCCTGTATGACGCAATGCCGAAAGGATAGGCTGTGTGCATTTGCTAAACGCCTAAACTTTTATGTATGGTGGGACGGCTGATTGTATGGTAGTTAAATTAAGGAATGAAATTCAGTAATAGATGCGTAGGACGCTTTAAGAACGGAGGCAGAAGATGAGTGAAAAGTTAAAAGTCGGTATTTTAGGCGGAACAGGTATGGTGGGACAGAGATTTATTTCTCTGCTGGAAAACCATCCGTGGTTTGAGGTTACCACTATTGCGGCCAGCCCCCGCTCGGCGGGAAAGACCTATGAGGAAGCCGTAGGGGACAGATGGAAGATGGATACGCCCATGCCGGAGGCCGTGAAGAAGCTGGTGGTCATGAACGTAAACGAAGTGGAAAAGGTTGCCGCAGAGGTGGATTTCGTATTCAGTGCGGTGGACATGACCAAAGAGGAAATCAAGAAGATTGAGGAGGACTATGCGAAGACGGAGACGCCCGTAGTGTCTAACAACAGCGCTCACAGATGGACTCCTGACGTACCTATGGTTGTGCCGGAGATTAATCCCGAACATATGAAAGTCATTGATTTCCAGAAGAAACGTCTGGGAACCACGAGAGGTTTTGTTGCCGTAAAGCCCAATTGCTCGATTCAAAGTTATGCTCCCGTGCTCACCGCATGGAAGGAGTTCGAACCGTATGAGGTGGTGGCAACCACATATCAGGCTATTTCCGGTGCGGGCAAGACTTTTAAAGACTGGCCGGAGATGGAAGGGAATATTATTCCCTATATCGGCGGGGAGGAAGAGAAGAGCGAGAAGGAGCCTCTCCGAATCTGGGGCAGAATCGAGGACGGTGTCATTGTTCCTGCCGAAAGTCCTGTGATTACCTGTCAGTGTATCCGTGTTCCGGTATTGAACGGCCACACTGCCGCCGTTTTCGTTAAATTTAAGAAGAAACCTACCAAAGAACAACTGATTGAAAAATTAAATAATTTCACCGGAGAACCTCAGAGGCTTGGGCTTCCCAGTGCGCCCAAGCAGTTTATCCGGTATCTGGAGGAGGATAACAGACCTCAGGTGGCGTTGGATGTGGATTATGAAAAAGGTATGGGAATCAGCGTAGGACGTCTGCGTGAGGATACCCTGTATGATTATAAATTTGTAGGACTTTCCCACAATACCGTGCGCGGAGCCGCAGGAGGTGCGGTTCTCTGTGCGGAATTGTTAAAAGCTCAGGGATACATTACAAACAAGGAATAGTTTACAAAAGCATTGGGAGATAGATAATGAGTGAATTGCACTATCAATTGGATTTGTTGAAGGCAATGAATCAAAAGCTTACGGAGAAGGAGAGAATGTACCACACGGTTTTCGAATCGGCAGTGGGAGCTTTTCTCTACTATTCCTTTGAACGGAATCAAGTATCTACTTTAGGGCAGTGGAAAGAATTTTTTAATTTCGAAATCAGTGAACCAAAGCAGATTTCAAAGCTGCTTGATGCGGTTGACGAATCTTTTGCCGTGACGCTTCGGGATGTGCTTTATCTTGAAAAGACAGGTCAGGAGGCTGCCACGGCAGAATGTATGCTGAAAAACACCAAGATCTGGCTGCTTTTCCATTCTAAAATCTATTACGGAACCAACGGACAGCCTGTGGATAAGGTGATATACATAAGCAATATTACGAAAATCCGAAGCCAGAATGAAGAATTGACTTACATGGCGTACTATGACAGTATGACCGGGCTTTTCAGCCGGAATTACTTTGTCCGCCTGTTGAGTGAGTATGTCCGCAAAGCGTCGGAAATGAATGATGTTATCAGTGTGATGATGATTGATTTGGACGATTTCCATAAGATAAACGACGGTCAGGGCATGGTGGTAGGAGACGAACTGATTCAGCAGTTCGGGAGTTATCTGAAGGAACTATGTGAAATAAAGGATGTAACGGGATGCCATCTGCACACGGATGTTTATTTGATTGCTATTTATGCGCCCTCGGGAGAGCGCACTATGGAGGCTCTGTATAAAGAGATCCAGCAGAGGGTTCGTGAGCCTTTTAAATTGAGTAACGGTCAGGAGCTTCAGGTCACGTTCAGCGCAGGTGTGGCGGAATATCCGGAAGCATCACAATCGGCAATAGAGCTGATCAATTGTGCGGAGATCATGGTTTTTAAAAGTAAGGCAATGGGAAAGAACATTATCCAGTACTTTAATACACCGGTTCTGGAGGAGTTCCTGCGCACGGCAGAATTAGAATCTAAGCTGAAAGAAGCGGTGTTTAACCACAGTTTTCAGATGTATTACCAGCCCCAATATTTTGCGGACAGCAAGAAACTGCGGGGAATGGAGGCTCTGATTCGCTGGAAGGACGGGGATGACCATATGATCAGTCCGGCAGTTTTTATTCCCATTGCAGAGAAAAACGGCGCCATTATTCCCATCGGTCAATGGGTGGTGGAACAGAGCATTATGCAGTATGCCCTGTGGCGTCAGCGTTACGGATATCCTTTCATTATGTCCATCAACATTTCGGCTTTGCAATACAGCCGGGAAGACTTTGTGGATTCCGTGATAAAAGTGATCCGGAAATATGGAGTGACACCCTCGGAAATCGAATTAGAGATCACGGAGACAATTTTGATTGAAGACTTTCAGGCGGTTTACGATAAGCTGAAGCTCCTTAGGGATTATGGGATTCGAATTTCATTGGATGATTTCGGGACGGGATTTTCTTCTTTATCTTATCTAAAAAAGCTTCCCATTGATACCTTGAAAATCGATAAGTCCTTTATAGATACCGTGCTGGGGGATTCTGCTACGAAGGTCATTACGGAAGCTATCATAAATATGGTGAAGGCCTTGGGATTTGAATCCGTTGCAGAGGGCGTGGAGGATGAGAAGCAGTATGAATATCTGCTTTCCATCGGCTGCGATGTGATACAGGGATATTTGTTTGGAAAGCCTTATTCTGCCGAAGACGTGGAGAAGGTGCTGTCTTCCATACTGTAACAGAGAGAAGCACATAGAATTTCTCGGAAGCTTTTTTATGTTCATATGCGGACTGACTCGTATGCGTGCACAGGGCATACGAGTTTTGTATGTAATGCGTCAGGCGGAGCAAATTTTCCGTTTATTGACCGGATGAAGGATGGTAGTTAGTGGGAAAAAGTCTATTTATTGCGGAAAAACCAAGTGTTGCAAGAGAATTTGCCAATGCGCTTAAAATAAGCACAAGTGCTCGCGACGGATATCTGGAGTCCGAAAAAGCCATTGTTACATGGTGTGTGGGCCATCTGGTGACCATGAGTTATCCTGAGGTATATGACGAGAGGTATAAGAGATGGAGTTTTGAGACCATTCCTTTTCTTCCGGATGAATTTAAATATGAAGTGATAGGAAGCTCCAAAAAGCAGTATGATATAGTAAGCTCTCTGATGAAACGCAAGGATGTCACGACAATCTATGTCTGTACGGACTCCGGGCGGGAGGGGGAGTATATTTACCGTCTGGTGGAGCAGATGGCGGGAGTAAAGGGCAAGGACCGCCGCCGGGTGTGGATTGACTCCCAGACGGAAGAGGAGATTCTAAGAGGAATCCGTGAAGCTAAGGATTTAAAGGAATATGACAGCTTAAGCGATGCGGCCTACCTGCGTGCCAAGGAAGATTATCTCATGGGAATCAATTTTTCCAGAGCGTTGACTTTAAAATATGGTTATCATGTAAAAGATTATCTGAAGCGGGATAAGGCGGTAATATCCGTGGGGCGTGTTATGACCTGCGTTCTTGGGATAATCGTCAACAGGGAGCGGGAGATACGGGCGTTTACCAAGACTCCTTTTTACCGTGTGCTTGGGAATTTTAATCTTCAAGATAAAACTATTTCCGGTGAGTGGAAGGCAGTGGAAGGTTCCCCCTATTTCGCATCGCCAAAGCTTTATAAGGAGAACGGCTTCAAGGAAGAGGAAAGCGCCAAACAGCTGATTGCGCATCTGCAGGAGGAGCCTGTGGGAGATGTGGTGGTGGAGTCCATTGAACGGAAGCGGGAAAATAAAAATCCTCCCCTTCTGTACAATTTGGCGGAGCTGCAAAATGACTGCTCTAAATACTTTAAGATCAGCCCCGACGAGACTTTGCGGATTATTCAGGAGCTGTACGAAAAAAAGATGGTGACATACCCCAGAACCGATGCCCGTGTGCTGTCCACTGCGGTGGCGAAGGAGATTCATAAGAATATCGGCGGTCTGCGGTACTATGCTCCGGCAGCTGCCTTTGCTTCCGAGATCCTGAATAACGGAAGCTATAAAGGAATTGCCAAAACCAGATATGTGAACGATAAGCAGATTACGGATCATTATGCGGTGATTCCTACCGGACAGGGTCTGAATAATTTAAACAGCCTGCCGAATGTTTCCGCGAAAGTCTACGAGATTATAGTGCGGAGATTTTTAAGTATTTTTTATCCGGCGGCGGTGTACCGCAAAGTTTCTTTGGCCATAAGGGTAAAAGAGGAAGAGTTCTTTTCCAATTTCAAAGTTCTGGAAGAAGAGGGATATTTAAAGGCGGCGGCCTTTTCATTCAAGAAGGACAATATGGCGGCGAAGCAGGAGAACCGAAAGGGCACCGAGGGCGGCCAAGAGCAGAACAATGCCGGGAAGTCCGGCGGCGCTGTACCTGAAAGCGGAGATACCGGCGCAAAGACCGAAAATGCTGATACGGCGGTAAACGGCGGTAAGGCCGAGGAAGACAGAGGGAGAGCCGGAGAGGGAGAAGAGACGGAGGCAGGATGTGACGAAGTTCTCTTAAAGCTGCTTATGAAGTTGAAAAAAGGCGACCGAGTAGCGGCAGAATCTTATGAAATAAAAGAAGGAGAGACCTCTCCGCCCAAGAGATATACTTCCGGAAGCATTATCCTGACCATGGAGAATGCCGGACAATTTATTGAGGACGAGGAGCTGCGGGCGCAGATCAAGGGGAGCGGCATCGGCACCAGTGCCACTCGGGCGGAAATTTTAAAAAAGCTCGTGAACATCGAATATCTCGCCTTAAATAAAAAGACGCAGGTATTGACCCCAACCCTTATGGGAGAAATGATTTATGATGTGGTAAATAATTCTATCAGGGCGCTTTTGGATCCGTCACTGACGGCAAGCTGGGAGAAGGGCTTAACCATGGTGGCCGACGGGACAATCACTTCCGAGGAGTATATGGCGAAGCTGGCAGGCTTTGTAGGCAGGAGAACGGAATATGTGAAAAAGCTCAACAACCAGAGGGAGTTGTACGACCGCTTTAACGCCGCTGCGGCCAATTACAAAAAATAAAATTCACATTGGCACATGGAACGGCAGTAACAGACCTTGCTCATCATCTGCCTGTTATAACGTAAGGATTCTAAAAGTCAATTAATTTGGCTCACGGACTGCGGAAAGAAAAGAAACCATTCATAGGAGAGTTTAAAATGACAAAGAAGATTACGATTTCGGAATTGTATGATTTAAGAGAAACCATCGCCTCAAAGCTGTTTGAGGGTATGGAGTACCCATGGGAGGCGCTTCCCAAGATCCACGATTTTATTCTTGAGCTGGGTTCGACTCTGTCGGAGGAGCATTTTGAGAAAAGAGGGGAAAATATCTGGGTGGCTAAGAGCGCCAAGGTGGCTCCCACGGCATGTCTGAACGGTCCCCTGATTATAGACGAGGAGGCGGAAGTGCGCCATTGTGCCTTTGTACGGGGCAATGCCATTGTGGGAAAGGGAGCGGTGGTAGGAAACTCCACGGAACTGAAAAACGTGGTGCTCTTTAACAAAGTTCAAGTGCCCCATTATAATTATGTAGGGGACAGTATTCTAGGCTTTAAGTCTCATATGGGAGCCGGCTCCATTACATCCAATGTAAAGAGCGACAAGACTCTTGTGGTGGTAAAGGGAGAGGGAATTGCCATTGAGACGGGATTAAAGAAAATGGGCGCGATGCTGGGAGACAACGTGGAGGTAGGTTGCAACAGTGTGTTAAATCCCGGTACCGTCATCGGCAGAAATTCCAATATTTACCCTGCTTCCATGGTGAGGGGCGTGATTCCTTCCGACAGTATCTATAAAACCGCAACAGAAATTGCCGAAAAGCATTGACATTTAAAAATTGCTGTTGTATATTCTTCCTAGTGCGTCATATTAATGCGTTGGCGCACTAAAGCGTAAAAGGAAAAGCGCGGACGATAATTACATCGGGATACCGTATGCGCTTTGGAACGGAGGAGATTATGAAGAAGAAATTAGCAGCAATTGTATTGAGCGGTATTATGGCAGTATCCATGCTGGCAGGATGCGGCTCCGATGGGAACGGCGACGGTTCCGCTGCCCAGACGGGAAGCACAGGCAGTTCCGCAGAAAGCACAGGCAGTTCCGCGGCAAACAGTGGCAATTCCACCGGAAACGACGGAGACACCTATAATGTAGGTATCTGCCAGCTGGTTCAGCATGACGCTTTGGATGCGGCTACGCAGGGCTTTCAGGACGCTCTGACCGAGAAACTGGGGGACAAGGTAAGCTTTGATCTGCAGAACGCTTCCGGTGATTCCCCTACATGTGCCACCATTGTGAACCAGTTTGTATCCAATAATGTAGACTTGATTCTTGCAAACGCTACGGCGCCTTTACAGGCAGCGGCAGCGGCAACCAACGAGATTCCCATTTTGGGCACCTCCATCACCGACTATGCAACCGCGTTGCAGATTGACAGCTGGACCGGTACCACCGGTGTCAATATTTCCGGTACTTCCGACTGTGCACCCCTGACGGAGCAGGCGGATATGCTTCATGAATTGTTTCCGGATGCAAAGACTATCGGAATGCTGTACTGTTCCGCGGAACCCAATTCCGCCTATCAGGTGGGCGTTGTAAAGGGCGCGTTGGAAGGCATGGGATATACCTGCAAAGAGTATACTTTTGCCGATTCTAACGATATAGCATCGGTTGCCACCAGTGCAACGTCGGAGTGTGACGTAATCTACATTCCTACCGACAATTCCGCAGCGTCTGCTACCGAAGTGATCAATAATGTCTGCCTGCCTGCGGGAATCCCTATTATTGCCGGTGAGGAAGGCATCTGCAAGGGCTGCGGTGTGGCAACATTGTCCATCAGCTATTATGATATCGGATATCAGACCGGTCTCATGGCTTATGAGATACTGGTGAACGGCGCCGATGTTTCCACTATGGAAATCCAGTTTGCCCCCAATGTCACCAAGAAGTATAATGCAGATCTCTGCAGTCAGCTTAACATTACCGTTCCCGACGGATATGTTGCTATTGAATAAAGTAATGATTGATTTTTTAACACAAAATTGATATGATAGGAAAGGCGGCAAAAGTGCGGTTACTCTTTTGCCGTCTTTTAGGGATTATGCAGGAATAATTGTGCGGCAGATGCAGAAACGGTATATCCCTGTATCTAAACTCCCATACGGCCGGCGGCACTGCCATGCATAAAAGTGCGGGAGTTTAACGGATGCCGTGACGGCGCCGGAATTTTTACGGTAAAATGACGGGGCCGCCGTGTAGAGATTTTGCAATAGACGAGTGGAGGAAATGGAAATTGAACATTATGGCTTTAATCAATGCGCTGCCCGGAGCCTGTGCCCAGGGACTGATCTGGGGCATTATGGCAATCGGCGTATTTATCACTTACCGGATTTTGGATTTGGCAGATTTGACGGTTGACGGCACCATGTGTACCGGCGGAGCGGTCTGTATCATGATGATGCTGTCGGGACATAACGTATGGGTGTCGCTGCTTGCAGCGTTTCTGGCAGGCATGCTGGCGGGTCTTGTGACGGGACTGCTGCACACGGCGTTCGGCATCCCGGCCATCCTTGCGGGAATCCTGTCCCAGCTGGGGCTTTATTCCATTAACCTTAGGATTATGGATAATAAGGCGAATCAGGCAGTTAATGTGGATAAGTATGATCTGCTGGTTTCTCTCCGTTATATTAAGGGTGTTCCTTTTTATAAAAATACGTTGCTTATCGCAGTGGTTATCATAGCCGTTCTCATAGCGCTGCTGTATTGGTTTTTCGGGACGGAACTGGGATGCTCCATCCGCGCCACCGGCTCCAACCCCAATATGTCAAGGGCACAGGGAATCAATACGGATCTAACCAAAATTATAGGGCTGATGCTGAGCAACGGCATTGTGGCCTTTGCCAGCGGCCTGTATGCACAGTATCAGGGCTTTGCGGATATCAATGCAGGCCGGGGAGCCATTGTCATAGGTCTGGCTGCAGTGATTATCGGGCAGGTAGTGTTCGGCAGAATCCATGGGAATTTTGCATTTAAACTGGTGTCTGTGGCATTGGGAGGCGTTATTTACTATCTGGTGCTTCAGGTAGTGCTCTGGCTGGGGCTGAATGCAAACGATTTAAAGCTGGTTTCCGCTACAGTGGTTGCAATATTCCTTGCAGTCCCTTATTTAAAAGGAAAGCATTTTTCCAAGCCTGTGAAAAAAGGAGGTGTCGGCAATGCTTAATATTCATCGGATCAGTAAGACTTTCAATGCGGGAACCGTAAATGAAAAGAGAGCTTTGAGCGGTCTGGAGCTGCATTTGCAGGAAGGGGATTTTGTCACCGTCATCGGCGGAAACGGAGCGGGGAAATCTACCATGCTCAATGCCATTGCAGGCACATGGTTTGTAGATGAGGGCAGTATTTTAATTGACGGAATAGATGTGACCAGACTGCCGGAGCATAAGCGGGCGGCTTATCTGGGGAGAGTGTTTCAGGATCCTATGACGGGAACTGCCGCCAGTATGCAGATTGAAGAGAATCTGGCACTGGCTTCCAGAAGAGGGAAACGCAGGAGCTTAAGGATAGGCATCACGGCAAAGGAAAGGGAGAGATATAGGGAGCAGCTTCAGATTTTGGAGCTTGGTCTGGAAAACCGTCTCACCACAGGTGTCGGCCTGCTTTCCGGCGGGCAGAGGCAGGCTCTTACTTTGCTTATGGCTACATTACGGAAACCGAAGCTTTTGCTGCTGGATGAGCATACCGCCGCACTGGATCCCAAGACGGCGGCAAAGGTGCTGGAGGCTACCGATAAGATTGTAGGCAAGGATAACCTTACCACCATTATGATTACCCACAATATGAAGGATGCCATTGTCCACGGAAACCGTCTGGTGATGATGCATGAAGGACATATTATTTATGACGTCTCCGGCGAGGAGAAGAAGAAGCTGACCGTGTCGGATCTGTTCCGCAAATTTGAAGAAGCCAGCGGAAGCGAGTTTGCCAATGACCGGATGATGCTGGCGTAGAGTAAATCCATTCAGGAGCGTGTTTGAAAAATATTCTCTTCGGGACGTGCAAACCGTAGGAATGACTTTTCAAACACGTTTCGGTGTGCGTGGTTGTTGATATTTGAATATAACAACGGCAAAATTCAATCTACAAAATGATGTTGGGAGCTTGCTCACAAAGTGCAGCTTGGATATTCAATTTTATAGGACAGACGCCCGACATGGAATAAGCTGCCGAAAGGCGCCCGCATGTTTCGTAAAATCACATGAGGACGCGATTTTGATTTCGCGGAAGAGGCTTTCTGAACTGTTACAACTATTTTGGCAAATTTGTAAAATATACTGGATTTTTTGACATAAGTATGAGAAAATGAATCCGAATGATATTGTTTTATCAATGATAAATATCAATAGAAAAGATTTGAAAGGAGATTTCACATGATCTATTCAAAGGAAGTTGAAGAAATGTGTCCGGTGGCACAAGGCGTTGCTCACGGCTGTGCTCCCATCCCTGAAGAAGCAAAATGGGTAAAAGCAAAAGAAGTGAAGGATATTTCCGGTTTTACACACGGTGTTGGCTGGTGTGCTCCTCAGCAGGGCGCCTGCAAGCTTTCCCTGAACGTTAAGGAAGGCATTATTCAGGAGGCTCTGGTTGAGACCATCGGTTGCTCCGGTATGACTCATTCCGCAGCTATGGCTGCCGAGATTCTTCCCGGCAGAACCGTTTTAGAGGCATTGAATACCGATCTTGTTTGTGATGCTATCAATACCGCCATGAGAGAGCTGTTCCTGCAGATCGTTTACGGCCGCAGCCAAAGCGCTTTCTCTGAGGACGGACTTCCTGTAGGCGCCGGTCTGGAAGACCTTGGAAAGGGCCTGAGAAGTCAGGTAGGTACTATGTACGGTACTCTGGCAAAGGGTCCCCGCTATTTGGAAATGGCGGAAGGCTATGTAACCGGTATTGCTCTGGATGCCGAGGATCAGATCATCGGATATCAGTTTGTCAGCCTTGGCAAGATGACCGACTTCATCAAGAAGGGTGATGATCCTAACACCGCATGGGAGAAGGCTAAGGGACAGTACGGACGTGTGGCTGACGCTGTCAAGATCATTGATCCCAGAAAAGAGTAAATAGAGGAACCTCATTTAAGTAAACTTCATTTAGGAGGAAAGGTAAGATGGCATTATTTGAATCATATGAGAGAAGAATTGACAAGATCAATTCCGTATTGAACAGCTATGGCATCGCTTCCATTGAAGAAGCTGAGAAGATCACCAAGGATGCCGGGCTTGATGTTTATAATCAGATTAAAGGTATTCAGCCGATCTGTTTTGAGAATGCCTGCTGGGCTTACATAGTTGGCGCCGCAATTGCAATTAAAAAGGGCTGCAGAAGAGCAGCAGACGCAGCGGCAGCAATCGGTGAGGGGCTTCAGGCATTCTGTATCCCCGGTTCCGTTGCAGATACCCGTAAGGTTGGTCTGGGTCATGGAAATCTGGGAAAGATGCTTTTGGAAGAAGAGACGGAGT
Organism: uncultured Acetatifactor sp.; assembly: GCA_910589655.1. Classification (GTDB taxonomy): domain Bacteria; phylum Bacillota; class Clostridia; order Lachnospirales; family Lachnospiraceae; genus Acetatifactor. The sequence goes on from CAJUTJ010000065.1 coordinate 110,884, forward strand.
GTTTCTGCTTCTTGGCGGGTCATGAGTCTTTTGCGGCCGCAGAAGGCGCAATCGGTATTGCGGAGAAGGCAAACAAGGTTCGCCAGAAGCCCCTTCGCGTTATTTTGAACGGCCTTGGCAAGGACGCAGCACAGGTAATTTCCCGTATCAACGGATTTACTTTTGTTGAGACAGAGTATGACCCTTATACGAATACCGTAAAGGAAGTATACCGCAAGTCCTATTCCGAGGGACTCCGTGCAAAAGTAAACTGCTACGGTGCAAATGACGTGTGCGAAGGCGTTGCGATCATGCACAAGGAAGGCGTGGACGTTTCCATCACCGGTAACTCCACCAACCCTACCAGATTCCAGCATCCCGTGGCAGGCACCTATAAGAAAGAGTGTATCGAGCAGGGGAAGAAATATTTCTCCGTTGCTTCCGGCGGCGGTACAGGACGTACCCTCCATCCCGATAATATGGCTGCAGGCCCCGCTTCCTACGGTATGACCGATACTTTGGGACGTATGCACTCCGATGCACAGTTTGCAGGTTCTTCTTCCGTTCCTGCACATGTGGAGATGATGGGTCTCATCGGCGCCGGCAACAACCCTATGGTTGGCATGACGGTGGCAGTGGCTGTCTCCATCGAGGAAGCGGCAAAATCCGGTAAATTCTAAGAAAATACTTACAGAATAAAGCATGAGGAACCTATTTTGCCCATGCGGCTAAAAAGAACTCTGAAAAGAGACCTTCTTTCCGGAGTTCTTTTTCTTTACTTATGTTCAATTAAGAATGAAAAAATACCGCGATTTGAGAAGGAGTGAGAGAGCATTTATGCTATTAGAAACACAGAGACTGACAATCCGGGACGTAAAACCGGAAGATGAGGCGCCTTTTGTTGAAATGGCATCGGACGGAAGCTTACAGGATATTGGCTTTGATAAAGATTGTGGCAGATGGCTGGGAAAATGGATAGCGGAAGCAAAAGAATTTGCCCTTAGAGATACTCCCGACACAGATTATTTGGCATATACGGTTACTTTAAAGGAGGAATGCAAAGCAGTCGGCTCGGTGGGATATTCTTATTATGAAGATCTTGGTGAAATAGGGATTACATATTTTATAGGGGCGCAATACAGAAATCACGGCTATGCCGCTGAGGCAGTGAAGGCATATACCGATTTTTTTTCAAACATTACGATGTACAGAAATTGATAGCTACAGTCAGGGCAGAAAATGCCCCGTCATGGAAAGCGGTTGAAAAAGCAGGATTCAAGCTGACAGAAAAGAAGCTGTACAAAGATATGAATGATGAAAAAGAAGAGCTGTATCATTTTTATGAAATCACGAAATAATTCTGATTCTAGAGCGTGTATGTAATTTCATTCCCGCTATCTGCGCGTCTCACTTCGCGGTATATTTGAGCCAAATTCAGGTAACATAGCCCGCTATGCGCCCATCATTTGGCTAATCATCTGTAAAATGATTTCATCCCCCGCAAATTGTGACGCACATCTGTCAGAAAGCAATTTTCAAACACGCTCTAGAAATTTAAGCGGCGCAGGTGCATGCCTGCGCTGTTCTATAAATCGTTTATTGTTATCCCTAAAACAAATATATGCAGTTTCGGCATAGATTTATTTTATTTACGCACGGATTCTATTTTAGGGTATTTTTAACATCCACTGATATACGGCATGGAGAACACAGCACAAAAAGGACACAAGGAGAATATATAGAAAGGAAATAATGCCATTATGATGGAAAAGATAACGCGCCTGTTTGGTCAGGTGGATATGACAGAGGGGAGACCATGGGAAAAAATCGTAGTTTTCACGGTTCCCATGCTCATCGGCAACATTGCCCAGCAGCTGTATAACACCGTTGACAGCATTGTGGTGGGAAAATATGTGGGTGACAATGCTCTTGCGGCAGTGGGAAGCGCCAGCCCTATTTTCAATCTTCTGCTGGTACTGTTTGTGGGAATCGCTATGGGTGCCGGTATTATGGTGTCCCAGTATTACGGCTCCCGGGACAGGGAAAATTTGTCCCAGACCATTGGCAGCACGATCACTTTGACCGCCATGGCCTCCGTTTTGTTGATGATAGTTGGCACACTAGCGATCCGCCCCGTGTTGGTATTGCTGGATACGCCGGAGAGCATCATTGATTGGTGCACGTCTTACTTAATGATACTCTTGTGGGGGATTGCAGGCCTTGCCTATTACAATATTCTATGCGGGATTCTGCGGGGGCTGGGGGATTCCCTGTCTGCGCTGATTTATCTGCTGATTGCTACAGTGATTAATATCGTGCTGGATGTATGGTTTGTGGCGGGATTTCATATGGGAGTGGCGGGAGTGGCGCTTGCCACAGTAATCGCCCAGTTGATATCGGCGGCACTGTGTGTGTTGAAACTGCGGAAAATGACGGAATATTTTGACTTAAAGCGCCAATACATGAAACCCAACAAGCAGAATATGATAACGGTAATACGTCTGGGACTGCCTTCCGGTATTACACAAGCCATTTTCTCGCTGGCAATGGTAGTGGTGCAATCTCTGACCAACAGCTTTGGAGAAATGATTATTGCTGCCAATGTCATCATTATGAGGGTGGACGGATTTGCCATGATGCCGAATTTCTCTTTCGGTACGGCTATGACCACATATTCGGGGCAGAATGTGGGGGCAAAGCAGTTTGACAGGGTAAAACAAGGGGCGAAGCAAGGAACCTTGATTGCCGTATGCACATCGGCGGTTATTACAGGCTTGATTCTGCTGTTTGGACCCTATTTAATGGGAATATTTACAAATACGAAGGAATTGGCCCGGCTTAGTGCGGACATGATGAAAATTTTGGCGGTGGGGTATATTGCTATGGCAGTAACCCAAAGCCTGTCAGGGGTCATGCGCGGAGCCGGCGATACCGTAACGCCTATGTGGATTTCTCTGGTAACCACGGTGGCCATTCGTGTTCCGCTGGTTTACGGCTTGGTGTACCTGACGAAAACACCGGAACTGCCTCAAGGAAGATATGAGAGCTTGTGGATTTCCCTTCTTTGTTCATGGGTGCTGGGAGCATTGATAACCTTTATCTTTTACCGGCTGGGAAGATGGAAGAAGAAAGCCCTCTGACTTTAAAAAGAGGAGACGGTTCTGTAAAGAAAGCCATAAATTTCCCGTATCTGTTTCCGGGGGCGGAGAGAATAGGGTTAGCGTGAAAAAGAGCATTTCACAATCCTGATTTGAGTGCCCGCTAAAGCGGGCAGATGGGAGTTAGCGTGAGAAGAGTTTCTAACTGCTCACAGCAGAGGCTGTTTCGCAGAGAAACTCTAAGTCTCACACCGAGAAATGCCTGAAATACGGCATTTCTCATCCGGTTTTGAGTCGCAGCGAAGCTGCGACATGGAGGTTAGTATGAAAGAAATTTTAATATATGATATAATTTTCAATAAAGAAACACAATTTTGCTCTTGAAAAAAACCTCAGACAATGTTAATCTAATAGAAGAGTAAGCCTCAGCAAATTTTTATTTTATTTTTAGAAAGATTTTATAAAAATTACGAACCGGTTCGAGAAAAAGTAAGGAGTTTAACCAATGTATTTTTGCAGGAATTGTGGCGAGATTTATCAGACGGACGAGGCTGTAATGTGTGCAAAATGCGGGACCGGTAAGGGACAAGGGTCTCATTTTTGTCATAGTTGCGGTAAGCCCATGAATTCTGACCAGACTGTATGTATGCAATGCGGCAGTGCAAACAAATTATCTTCGGGAGCGGCGGCCAAGAGTAAGATGACGGCAGGGCTTCTGGGAATTTTCTTCGGAAGCTTTGGAGTACATAACTTTTATCTGGGGTATACGACAAAGGCAGTTATCCAGTTAGTTTGTACGGTGGTGGGTCTTTTGTTAAGCTGTATCGGAATCGGAGTCTTAATTGTAATAGGTATCGGAATCTGGGGATTTGTGGAAGGTATTATGATTCTCTGCGGTAAAATAGAAACAGACGGCCAAGGGAATCTGTTAATAGCTATAAATGAGCAAATTTGAATTTTTACCAAAATTACTTTATATGCTTTAAAACTAAAGACACCATACCTTTTTGGGTGTATACTGTTTTTGCCTAGAAAACAATAACCTGCAAAGGATGATGTCTTATAGAAAACAGTA
>CAJUTJ010000066.1 GCA_910589655.1 uncultured Acetatifactor sp.
TTCAGGCGGAAAGCAATACCGGCAACAACGTGCAGCATTTTGGGCAGGATTGTGCATTTGCAGACAGCACTGCGCAGTCAATGGGATAAATGTCAGAAAAATAATTCGCTGTTTGCTTCTCCCTCAATTTGCCGTCCGACAGCAAACGAAGGCAATCAGTTAATCTTATGAAAGAGTACCGTCTGCTTTTTCATGGATATTTTCCCAACCTGCCAGCCATAATCTGCAAGCTCTTTCTTATATTTCAGAAAAGAGTGGTCAATCGGTATACCCGCAATCTCCTGAATCTCTTCAAAGGTCAAATGTAATGTACTCCGTCATATTATCTACGCCCTTTCTTAAATCACATTATATGCGGGCTTACGAATATTAGCAATAAACAGGCTGCAAATAATATGTTCTATTACAGTTAATACGTTACTGTTCACTCCGTGACCAGTAACAAATGCACAGAAACCGCAAAACAGCGGTTTCGCGCAGGTTGTCCTCGGGTTTGTCACGCAAAAAACGCGTGAAAACGCCTCGCGGTGGCGTGGGTGTGAACAGTAACGTCAATACTACGATATGTGTACTCATATTCAAGATGGAAAGGTGAACGGTAAAATGTAATAGGGTGAAGGCTCTTTCCCTCAAAAGTAGTAAATTAGTAGTAAATTCAGCTTGAAATCCTGCTTGTATGCCCGTAAATCAAGGCTTTTTTGAGGTAATCAACCATTTTGCATATATTTCTTTGAATTTCCCTTAAAACTCTGTGCTTTAGACTTTCATGGATAATTGTTAAATGTTCCACGTAATCTCTACGTTGCCGTCTGCGATCCGAATGACCTTGATAAGCGTATCGACCACCGCCTGTCTGTCCTCGAAAGAGAGCGTTTCCCACGTTTTCACATGATTGGTTATCTGTTTTAATCCGCCCTCTGTATCTGTGGCATTTGCCGTAACGATTTCTTCCTGCAAGACTTTTCGCTCTGCGTCCAGTTCTGATACCTTTTCGTCTATGTACTTCATCAGAACGCTGCTTGCCCCGGACACTTTGGAAAGAAGTTCTTCGATTTCTTCTTCAATTTGTGTCAGTCGGATTTTTTTCGTCATGTTCTTTTGGAGGAATGCCTGCATTCCCTTTCCCTGTGTGCCGGTTATGCAGGAAAGCAAGCTCTCTTTGAGAGCCGAAAACTCCGACAGTCTATCCTTGATAGCACCAAGCATATATTCTTCCAAAACATCTGCATAAACCGTACAGCCTGCCCCTGTGCAGCTCACTCCACGGCTTCCCGACCGGCTGCAAACAAAATAACGTCCCCACTTTGTTTTTGCCTTGCGGATTGTCAGCGCATAACCGCAGTTGCCGCATTTAACTTTGCCAACAAGCCATGAATTTTTCGGTTTACAGGTCTTTGTGGACTGCCTATTATTCAAACACCGTATGCGACAGGCCAACCACGTCTTAGAAGGGATAACCCCCTTATGCGGCGCAAGCACAATCTCTTTATCGGACAGGTCACTTTGCTTTCTTGAAGCGGAAATCATACCTTTGTAGAGATAGCAGGCATTACAACCTGTGAAATCACTTGCCGGGTTACAAATGTTTGCACCTTGGCTCTGGAAAAACTGATATACGTCAATGTCAGCCTGCACATACACGGGATTGCGGAGCATTTCACTGATACGGGCGGTATTCCAGTTTGTACCGCGCAGATTTTTAATCTGGTGTTCATTCAAGTATTGCACAATGTCCCCAAGCGAATTGTCCGTGTCCGCATACATAGAATAAATCAGCTTTAACTGTTCGCTTTCTTCCGGGACTTCTTCATACATAGAAGTGCGGACATTGTCAATGACCGTGTTCGTCAGACGATAGCCGTAAGGAATACGCCCGCCCATATAGAAGCCGCGCTTGCACCTTGCATAGTAAGCGTCTGTTACCCGCTTTTGTATGGTTTCCCGTTCCAGTTGGGCGAACACGATACAGATATTTAACATCGCCCTGCCGATTGGTGTGGACGTGTCAAATTTTTCCGTGGATGAAACAAACTCCACATGATACTTCTGAAATATTTCCATCATATTTGCAAAGTCCAGAATCGAACGGCTGATACGGTCAAGTTTGTAGACAATGACACGTTTGATTTTCCCCGCACGAATATCATTCATCATAGTTTCAAAGCCGGGACGGTTGGTGTCCTTGCCCGAAAAACCTTTGTCCGTATATTCGATACAGGCTTCCCCGTGAGTTTCATATCTGCAATACTCAAGCTGGCTTTCTACGGATATACTGTCCTTTTTTTCGATTGACTGTCGCGCATACAATGCATCGTATAATACGTCATACATTCTATCTACCTCCTAAAACGCAGGACGCAAATACCACAAACAGATCATACCGTTTGTATGATTGTTTTATAAGGGACTTACGCATATTTTTTGAAAATTCGATAGAGCCGGGCTGCTATTTCCTGCCGGGTTTCCTGTTCTGACTTTTTTTGAAAGGCGGGGTAGATGTTAGTAACGGTCAGCCTCATTTTATCTATGGAAAGGCTTTCTTCCATGGAAAGGCTTTCTTCCATGGAAAGGCTTTCTATTCGTATCCGGGTATCGGGGGTAGGAGAGTTATCAGCTTTTGGCATAAACTTTCTCCTTTGACGGTTTCCCTGAATTTTATGAGAGACGGCAAGTACACTATGCGGGAATAGCGTAAATTACCCCTTTACTCCTTACTATGAATATACAGAAATCAAACCTATTTCCGCTTTCCGTCCTGTCATCATATCTGATCCGATACTTCCAAATCCCGTAAAAACCGTTTTTTCATTTCCCCATTCTTTAGACAATCCGTTTTCATTTCCATTTACCGCCGCTCCAGTATAGCATTTCAAAGCACTGTTCTCCGACCGTTCCCATTTTCCGTATCATGCCTGCCTCCATTTCATCTCCGGTTTTCTCCGCCTTTATAGCACATTCAGGAAGAACGGCTCCGTTTCATAACCTATTCCTGCTCCAGTTTCCCGGTATAAAGCTGATAGTACATTCCCCGCTTTGCCAGCAAGCTGTCATGATCTCCTCTCTCCACAATCCTCCCGTGATCCAGCACCATGATCACATCCGAATTTTTGATTGTGGAAAGTCTGTGGGCGATCACAAATACCGTCCTGCCTTTCATCAGCCGGTCCATGCCGTCCTGCACGATTTTTTCCGTGCGGGTATCAATGCTGGAGGTCGCCTCATCCAGAATCAGCACCGGCGGATCAGCCACCGCCACTCTCGCAATCGCCAGAAGCTGACGCTGTCCCTGGGAAAGACCGTTCCCGCTTCCTTTTAGTTCCGTCTGATACCCGTCGGGAAGCTTCATAATAAATTCGTGGGCATTTGCCAGTTTTGCCGCCTGAATCACTTCCGCTTCCGTAGCATCCAATTTCCCATACCGGATATTGTCCATGACAGTACCGGTAAACAAATGGGTATCCTGCAGTACCAGCCCCAGAGAATGCCGCAGATCATCTTTCCTAATCTTATTGATATTTATGCCGTCATAACGGATCTTGCCATCCTGCACATCATAAAACCGGTTGATCAGATTGGTAATCGTTGTTTTTCCTGCGCCGGTAGCTCCCACAAAGGCTACTTTCTGCCCTGGTCTCGCGAAAATCTCAATATCATGCAGAATCTCCTTATCTTCCGTATAGCCGAAGTCCACATGGTCAAAAACCACATCTCCCTGCATCAGCTGATAGGTTGTCGTATTGTCTGCCTTATGATAATGCTTCCACGCCCACATCCCCGTCCTGTCAGGAACTTCCGTCAGATTTCCCTTTTCATCATAACGTGCGTTTACCAGCTTTACATATCCGCCATCCTTTTCCGGCTCCTCATCCAACAGCCCAAAAATCCTCTCTGCTCCTGCGATTGCCATGATGATAGAATTCAACTGCTGTGAAAGCTGCGAGATCGGCTGATTGAAGGAACGGGAAAACTGCAGGAAAGATGCCAGCGTTCCAAGAGTCATTTGCCCGCCAAAAATAGACAGGCAGGCTCCGACCATCGCAATCACCGCATAGCTGACATACCCAAGGTTGCCAAGCACAGGCATCAGGATACTGGCATAACGGTTCGCATTGTTCGCACTGTCCCGCAGCTTTACATTCAAA
>CAJUTJ010000067.1 GCA_910589655.1 uncultured Acetatifactor sp.
CACCTTGGCTTGTCTGATTTTTCATCTGCTTCGTTGTCGTCAATCGACGTAGCCACCGCTACGCCTCATTCCTCCGCCTTGCATATGAAATAATCATTCTGCGCCAATGTATCAGAAATTAATTATTCGTTGTACTAGAATATTAGGTTAACATGAACTCTTAAAAAGGTAAAGCTATTTTAATTTGAACCAAAGTAAAATTTCTGGAATATGTTTCGTTAGGATTTTGTGTCATTCCGTCTTATAATCTAATTGTACAGTACAGTAGGTAATGGAATCATGGTTCCGATCAGGCACTTAATAACAAATGTAAAACGGTTATAAAGCAGAACCGGAATGAATCAGGAGGTATGTATTATGGATATAGGAAATAAAATCTTAATGTTACGGAAGCAGCAGAATATAACACAGGAAAAACTGGCTGCTGAAATGGGAGTGTCGATTGCTGCCGTTTCCAAATGGGAAAACGGAAACTCTATGCCGGATATTGTAATGCTTTGTGCTTTGTCGGATTATTTTGGAGTGACTACGGATGAACTGCTGGGCAGGAACAAGATGGAGGAAATTGCCGTCTGCGACGATGCAAAAATTGTACGTGAAACATTGCGTAACATCATTACTAAAGAAGGATACCGCAATATTGTATTAACGGAAAACGGCAGACAGCTTATGGATGCGATAGCTAAAAAAGCGCCTTACGCGGTATTTTTGGATATTAATCTGCCGGATGCAGACGGGTTGGAGCTTTTGAAGGAAATTAAGGAGAAGAATGCCGAGATAAAAGTAATCATGATTACGGCAAATATCTCCGAGCAGACGAAAAATCAGGCTATTGAATTGGGGGCGGACGCTTACATAACCAAGCCTTTCCTGCCGGAGCATATTGAGATGGCGCTGAGCAGCCTGTAATAGAAAAGTGTACCTGTCAGCCTGCAGGAACAGCCTGTAATAGAAAAGCGTACCTGCCAGCCTTCAGGAACAGACCGTAATAGAAAAGCGTACCTGCCAGCCTGCAGGAACAGCCTGTAATAGAAAAGCGTACCTGCCAGCCTGTAGGAACAGCCCGTAATAAAAAAGCGTACCTGCCAGCCTGCAGGAACAGCCCGTAATAGAAAAGTGTACCTGTCAGCCTGTAGGAACAGCCCGTAATAAAAAAGCGTACCTGCCAGCCTGTATGGGCAGCCCGCAAATAGAACGGGCAATATCAGGCTGGCAGGACAGAGTTGGAGTCTGGTGTGTCGGCGGCCGCACAATTCGGCTGATTACATTAGACACGCTTCCGGCTTTCTATAAAAGCTTCCACTTCCGCCGCCTCGGGCATCACACGCAGCGCGCCTTTTCTGGTGGTAACAATGGAGGCGGCGGCATTGGCAAAGGTCAACATCCGGATCAGTTTTTCCTCGTTCAAATGCTCCAAGCCATATTCTAATACATGGTGCAGGCAGCAGGCTCCGAAAGTATCTCCTGCTCCCGTGGTCTCCACGGTGGCATCCTGAAGGAAAGGTGCGGTTTCTACACACAGATCTTTATAATAGGCACGGCTTCCCTCACGGCCCATGGAAAGCATAATCAGGGGGATATTGTACTGTGCTCTCAGCTTTTGGATGCCGGCATCGAAATCCTCTTCTCCGGTGAACCACTGGATTTCGTTGTCGGAAATCTTTAAGATATCACACTGGGAAAATCCGTAAGCGGCCTGTTCTTTTGCATCTTCGAGAGAGGCCCACAGCGGCGGGCGCAGATTGGGGTCAAAGGAAATCAGGGCGCCGCTTTCTCTGGCGATTGCCACAGCTTTTTTGGTTGCTTTGCGCACTTCCTCATGTGTCATGGAGAGAGTGCCGAAATGAAAAATTTTCGTATTCCGGAGAATATCTTCTTGAAGCTCTTCTTCCCGCAGCATCATATCCGCACCGGGGTTCCTGTAGAAAGAGAAATCCCTGTCTCCGTCAGGCAGCGTCTCCACAAAAGCGAGGGTAGTCCGGACATTTCCGTCCATGACCAGATTGGAGGTATCGATGCCCGTTTCGTCCAAGACTGCTCTCAGGCGGTTCCCGAAAATATCCTGCCCTACTTTTCCGATAAAAGCAGTTTTTCTGCCTGTCTTGTTCAGCATGGCCAGCACATTGCAAGGGGCGCCTCCGGGATTGGCTTCATAGACGGGATTCCCTTGCCCGCTTGTTCCGTTTTCCGTAAAATCAATCAGCAATTCTCCTAAAGCGGTCACATCATATTTTTTCATGTTTCCCTCCATTTCCGCGCTGCTTTTTGAACATGACGATTTTCCGCCAGACAACGCGCAGATACAAATCTTGCAATCGAAAATTGATTATTGGTGTTTCATACAAAATGGCACAGATCTACGGATAATCCGCATCCTGATACCGTTGTCTATACAAGGTCATATTTTACTACATCCAAATGCACAGTTCCGTCTGCAATGAAGGAGATGCCGTCGGCGCTTTGGTCTGTGTACAGTACGGCAGACATCACTTGTTCTCCGTCATTTATGAAAGCCTCCACACTGAAACGATCCAAAATAATTCTAAGCTTCAGCATTCCTTCTTTCTGCCTGACCCTGCTGCGCCTTTGGTGAATGATTGCCCTTCTGGATCCGGAAAATTTTCTGTCAATTTTCAGCACGGATTCTTCCGGCCGGAAACTGAAGGAAGTATGGTACAGATCATTCTGGGCAAAACGAATGGCAAACTTCCGGTAAAGGTCACAGCCTTCCTCCGGCCGGATTATCACTTCCATGTCAATCCGGCGTCCCTTTATGCCGTCCAGCCTGACGGTTCCCGATACGGTGACATTTTCATAGGTTACTTTGTTTTGTCTCATTGCTTCCAGCTCCCGGACAGGGGTCTGATACAGCCGTCCGTTTCTGACGGATAATTCTCTGGGGAGACTCATTTGGCCGAACCATGCTTCGTCATGCTTTCTCCTGTGGTTGCAAGTATCCCAGTTCTGCATCCATCCGATCATGACCCGGCGGCCGTCCGGAGTCAGAACCGTCTGAGGAGCATAGAAGTCAATGCCGTAATCCACCGATTGGTCGGACTCTTCCCTAAAGTCTTCCGTTTCCCTGTCATAATCACCGATCAGGCAGAGTGTTCCGTTCCCGTTATGGTATTCAAACCCTGAGGGAACCATATCTTGAGGGCTGGTCAGCAGTATCCATTTACCGTCCAGCCGGAAAAAGTCGGGGCACTCCCACATTTTGCCGATTCGGTTGTTATTTGCCGCCAACACTTTCCGGTATTGCCATTGAAAACCGTCCTGACTGGAAAAAAGCAGAATCTGTCCGCTTCCGTCCGCCGGTCTGTTTCCCACGATACAACGATAAGTGCCGTCTTCCTCCTGCCATAACTTGGGATCCCGAAAGTCATACCTGCTGCAGCCTGCGGGCAGATCCTTTGTATCCAATACGGGATTCTTATCATATTTTACATAATCCACCCCGTCTCCCACGGCAAGGCACTGAGTCTGTATATCATTACAGCCGCCGTTTGCCTGTCGTTCCCGCACTACTCCCGTATACATCAGAAGGTGTCTGCCGTCAGGGAGAGTGAGCGCACTGCCGGAAAAGCAGCCGTCCCTGTCATAGATTTCATCCGGAGCCAAAGCCGCCGGAAGGTATTCCCAGTGCAGCAGGTCGGCGCTTACCGCGTGCCCCCAGTGCATAGGCCCCCAGTGGGAATCATAAGGATAATATTGATAAAACAAATGATATTGCCCTTTATACCAGCAAAATCCGTTAGGGTCATTCATCCATCCGGTGCGGGGGGATAAATGAAACCCGGGCCGTTCTTTTGCCGGAATCGTTTTCCCGAAGGCTTCCTCATATTTACGGGCTTCCCACAATGTCTGGCTAGTCATAATAAATTCTATGCTCCTTTTCCACTATAGTCTATCATGTTAATTTTGCTTCTACAATAGGTGTTAATGTCCTTTTTACTATTCTGCAATTACTTTACCGGAATAACGGTCATATGCATCCTGATATACTTTCAAAAGTTTATCCATACCGCATTTATCCCTTAAATATGATATATACTCATTCCATTCTTCATCCGAAGGGCCTCCGTTTTTAATCCAGAGTCCTTCCTGTTCCGCTACGGCGCTCTCAAAACTTGCCTTATACCAGTCAATGTCGTCCAGTTCCCTGCCTGTAAATACACAGTCTACCGGATATGTGGTGGTATCTTCCACATAGGGCATCCAGAAATCGTATAAATCCGTCAGGCGCTCAATGGCACGGTCTTCCATCCGAAAAGTAGTCAGATAGTAATCGCTTAGAATCAATTTCGGCCCGAACACTTCGCATTCGCCCTTCAGCTCCCCGGAGCCTTTTCCGTATTTTGCACGGCTTTCTTCATCAGAAATACTCAGCCATATTCCGTTTTCATCCTGTTCCGTGAAATAGGTGCCAATGGGACCGTACTGGAGCTGCATAACGATTTCCGGGTCGTACCACATATCAAAAAATTTTAAAAGATTGGCGGGGCTTTTACATTTTTTCGTAATGTTCAGCTGGCCGCTGTTGATTCCGCCGCCGGTACGTACCGTTACATTATGTGTGCCGTCAGGGCCGTCGAGAACAGGGAGGAAAACATAATCATCAGCGTAGTCTCCCATTAATTCTTCGATGTACCACCATGTGGAGACACCTACATAGCCTTGGGAACACTTGGCAATCAGTTGGGTGTCGTCTTGGCTGAACATTTCAACATCCATTAGCCCCTCTGCATACCAGTTGTGGAAATAAGTGATGGCTTCCCTGTATTGATCGGACACACATATAAAATCTACAGTCCCGTCATTGTTCAGAACTAAATCTTTGCATACATCGTTGGGCCAGTTAGTAAAGCCGAAACCTGCGTAAAATATATTTTGACCCCAACACCATTCGTCAAATCCCGTGCTCATGGGGATAGTACTTCCGGGAGCATTTCCGTAATACCTTGCACTCATATCATTATCTTTAAAAGCTTGTAATGCCGTGTGAAGTTCATCCAGTGTAGTGGGCACATCCAGTCCCAGATCATCCAGCCACGCCTTGTTTATCATTGAAAATTGAGGGATGGAATATATGCTGTAATCTTCCGGAGCGCCGATGCCTGCGGTTCCCATGCGTTCGCCTGCGGGAAGGCCGTAAATATATCCGTCATCCATGGTAATCGCGCTTCGGATATCGGGATTTTCTTCCAGTATTTTCGATAAATTAGGCATATACTCTTCGGTCAGGTAGGGAGTCAGGTCGATAAAGGTGCCGTCGTCCCCGTAACGGGAAATATCATAATTGTTAAATCCTACCCCTATGAAGGCATCCGGTAGTTCGTCGCCGGCAATGCGGATGTTGACCTGCTCACTCAGCGACTCGCTCATGGTAGTCCATTCAATACGGATTCCCGTATCTGCCTGCAGTTGGTTCAGAACCGGATTATTGTCATAACCCGGACTTAGTGCGCTCTGGCCTCCCATGATTGCAAATTCCGTCTGAGTAGTGTCCGGATTTGCAACTCCTTTCTCATGATGCCCATAGTCTTTGTTTCCGCATGCAGTCATTGTAAGGATTAGACCTGAGGCAAGGGCGCAGGATACAAATGTTTGAACATGGCGGTATTTTCTTTGATTGATCATAATTTGACCTCCTGATTAAATTCGCTTTACCGGCTTTGGGTCAGCCCTTTACTGCGCCTGCCATAAAGCCTTTTTCAAAGTATTTCTGTACGAAAGGGTAAATAACCAGCATGGGAGCGGCCGCTATGATAATGGAGGAAAATTTGATCATTTCCGTCATTCTGTTCAGTTCGGCAAATCCTCCGGATATTGTGCTCGCCTGACTTGCGCTGGCAGAACTCTTGATCAGTATATTACGCAACACCAAAGGCAGCGGGGCTCTGCTGGGAGAGGGCAGATAGATCATGGAGGTAAACCAGTCATTCCAGTAAGCTACCATGCTGAATACTACCATAACTGCCATAATGGAGCGGCTCAGGGGCACTACAATACGGATAAAAGTAATCCACTTGGAAGCTCCGTCTATCTCTGACGCTTCCGTCATTTCTTTCGGAATGCTGTTTTCAAAGAAATTTCTCACGATAATCATATTCCCTACTCCGACGCCGCCCGGAAGGAACAGTGACCACATGTTGTTAATCAGCCCTGTCTGTTTTACCACCAGATAGGTGGGAACCATACCGCCGCCGAAATACATAGTAATAATAAAGAAGATACTGAGCCATTTCCTGCCCGGCATGCTTCTCACGCTTAGCGGATATGCGGTCAGATAGAGCATGACTACAGAAAATATAGTGCCGACAATGGTATATTTAAAACTATTCAGAAGTCCTGTCAAGATGTTGGAATCGGCAAATACCGCTTTATATCCTTCCAAAGTAAACTGGCTTGGCAGAAGAAAAGTTTTGCCCGCATAAACATCATATGGATCCGATACGGAAGCAATCAGAATGTAATATAAAGGGTAGGCAACTATAAACAGGATAATAGAGCAGAAAACCACCAGAACAATGTCGCTGCCTCTTTCGGACAATCCGGACGGTTTCCCGGTTTTTGCATTCGCTTGCATATGGCACCTCCTATATAAAGCTTGTGTCTTCGGATATTTTACCTGCCGTCTTGTTCACTGCAATGAGCAAAATGATATTGATGATTGTATTGAACAGGCCTACCGCAGTGGAATAACTGTATTTGGCATTTTCTATACCTTGCTGGTAGACATAAACGGCAATGACATCACTTGTGGCTTTGTTTAAATTGGTCTGAAGCAGCCATACCTTCTCAAAGCCCACATTCATCAGGCCGCCTGCACTCATGATCAGGTTCAGTACCATGACGGAACGCAGTGCAGGTACGTCTATATGGAGAATTCTTTGAAACATAGATGCGCCGTCTACCTTTGCAGCCTCATAAAGGGATGTATCCACATTAGATAAGGTTGCCATATAGACGATAATTCCCCAGCCTGCATCCTGCCAGATTCCGGAGGCAATATAAATGGTACGGAAGGCGGAGGACTCTGTCAGGAAATCAATGGAGGTTCCTGCAATCAGGTTTAACAGACCGCCGGAAGGGCTTAAAAATATCTTGATCATACCACAAATTACCATGACGGAAATAAAATGGGGTGCATAAAGTACTGTCTGCGTAATTCTTTTAAATCGCTGGAATCTTACCTGATTCAGCATCAAAGCCAAGATAATGGGAATGGGAAAACTCCACAGCAGGCTGAATAAGCTCAGCAAAATTGTATTTTTCATCATTCTGCCAAAGGTAGGGGCGCTGAAGAATCTCCTGAACCATTCTAAACCTACCCATTCGCTTCCCAAAAAACCCCGGCTGGCCTTATAATCTCTAAAGGCTATCTGTATGCCATACATTGGTATGTACTTATATATGACAGTCAGTGCGACAGGGATAAACAGCATTGCATATAGCTGCCAATGGTCTGTTATGCGTCTTGTCAGCGGCCTGCCTGCAGCCTTTGGCAATTTTACGGAGGTTGACTTGTTATTACTCATATTTCTCTCCTTTCTTATCAGACGATCCATAGAGTGAAATGGTATTCCGGCTGATTACTTGTCACCACATTGCGCGCTGTGTGTGAAACGTTATATTGATTCTTGCAGAAAGAGTAGCACCAATTTATTTTTAAGTCAATAATTATTTAGAATTTTTTTATTATTTTTCAAACATTCGTGCATTTTACTAAATGAAAATACTGAAACTTGTATAAAACTACCAATGAATGGAACGAATAACGTTTCATGAAATATGGCGATGTGATGGCTTTACAAACATGTATACAAGCTTTATAATAAAATAAAGGTGAAAATACGGTATGATTTTCGGGCTTTAAAAATGATTGCGCCGTTTTTTCATGAAACGATATGTGTGAGGTGTGCTTATTATGAGTAAAACAAAATCTATACCTACAATGAAGGATGTAGCCATGGAAGCCGGTGTCGCTCTGGGTACGGTGTCTAAAGTGGTCAATGGCCTGCCTGTAGGTGATTCCTATAGGATCCGCGTAGAAGATGCCATTCGGAAATTGGATTATCAGGTCAACAGTTATGCGCAAGGACTGAAACTGCAAAAAACGCGAACGGTAGCGCTTCTGATTCCGAATACGCAGGAACCTTTTTATGCTTCTTTGGCGTACTATATTAATATTTCGTTGATGAAGAGGAAATACAAAATGTTGTTATGTTCCACAGATTATGATATGGGGCAGGAACAGGAATACATTAAAATGGCACAACAGAATAAGGTGGATGGGATTATTGGGCTGACTTATAATCCGGATCTGGTGATTGAGGAGGGGATCCCCTTTGTGGCGATTGACCGTTCCATGGGTTCCCAAATTCCTTGTGTGGCCAGCGACAATTTTGCCGGTGGACAGCTTGCGGCAGAGAAGCTGGCAGATTTGGGATGTAAAAAAGTGGCTTTCCTGCGGATAGGGGCATCTCTGGCAAATGAACCAAATAAACGGAAAGCAGGCTTTGAGAACGGCTGTCTTTCACGCAATCTTTCCTATGAAATGAAGATACTGGACGACGGGGATTCCTGTGAAGAGTTTGATGAATTTTTAACCGCGCATATGCGGGACGGGAAATTGGACTTTGACGGCCTCTTTTGTGTGACGGACGGTGTTGCGTATTATATTTTAAAAGTGCTGCGAAGGCTGAAACAGAAAGTTCCTGAGGATGTGCAGGTAATCGGCTTTGACGGTACGAAGCTTATGGGGGAGGATTATGTATGCTCTACCATTGTACAGCCCGCGGCAGAAATTGCCGAAATGTGCGTGGAGCTCCTTCTTCAGGAAAATAGGTCGGTAAAGCCGCCTTTGGTCTGCCTTCCCGTTGCTTATGCATATGGCGGCACAACATCCGAGCTCTTGGAAGGAAAAGAGTAAGGAAGTGCACAAATAGTGCTGCGGCAGGATTGGCGCCCGTTGTCTGCAGCGGGGCTGCCGGCTGTCAAGCTACGCGTACAAAGCGGCGGAAGCTGCAGCGGTTATGGAAAAGAAAGCAATTGTTTTCTGCGAATCATATAATAAATCATCCCTGTCATATCTGCAAGAAACCATCCGATAGGAACCGACCACCAGATTCCGGCTACACCGAAAACAGGAAGGGCGGAGAGCAGATAGGCCAGCGCCACTCTGGTGCCCAGTGAAATCACGGTAAGGATTACGGACATATCCGGCTTTCCCAGCGCCCGGTACAGGCCGTACAGCAGGAACAGACACCCGATGCCGCAATAGAAGGCGCCTTCGATATGCAGATAGCGGATTCCCTCCGCAATCACCTTTGCCTCTCCGGCATCTACGAACAATTCCATCAAGGGACGTGCAAATATCCACACTGCAGCAGATACAACCAGACAAAAAACAGCCGAAAGCAACACCGCTCCTTTCAGACCGCTGCGGATGCGGTCTTCCTTTTTTGCACCGTAATTCTGGGCGATAAAGGTTGAAAACGCATTTCCGAAGTCTTGGACGGGCATATATGCAAAGGCGTCAATCTTGACGGCGGCAGCGAAAGCTGCCATGATGGACGGCCCGAAGCTGTTCACCAGCCCTTGTACCATGAGAATCCCCAGATTCATGACGGACTGTTGGATGCAGGTCAAAACGGAAAATCCGGCGATTTCTTTGATACAGGCCCATCGGATGCGGACGGAGTTTCCCTTTGGCCGAAGCTGCGGGCAGCGCAGCAAGGCATACAGGGTAATCCCTATACCGGAGATATATTGCGCGATTACGGTGGCTTCCGCCGCGCCGGAAATGCCCCGCTCGAGCCCCAATACAAACCATAAGTCCATAATAATGTTCAATACGGCGGATATTGCCAAAAAAATCAAGGGCACAAAGGAATTTCCGATGGCCCTCAGAAGGGATGCAAAGTAATTATACAGGAAAGTGGCGGTAATTCCGCAGAAGATTACAATGAGATACTCCCGCATACCGTCCCATACTTCCGGCGGAACCCGTAGGAAAAAACGGATACCGTTCAGACAGGCAAAGGCAAGGACATTAAGCAGAAATGTTAATCCCGCAATTAATACAAAGGATGCGTACACGCCTTCCCGCAGCCCCTTTTCGTCCTTTCTGCCGAACCGGATAGAGAAAACCGTCCCGCTGCCCATGCAGAGCCCCAGCAGGATTGAGGTTAGAAAAGTCATCAACGTAAAGGAGGAACCGACGGCTGCTAAGGCGTTGGCTCCTAAGAATTTACCTACGATTAACGTATCTGCAATATTATAGCATTGCTGCAATAGATTCCCTAAAATCATGGGGACGGCGAAGCGCAGCATGGAGCGCATTACGGGTCCCTTTGTCAAATCCTGATTCATTGATATACCTCTTTGCACGTTTTGGAGTGTGTTGAAATTATCTTAACAAAAATGAATATATGCGTCAACTTTGCTTTGGCTATTTTTGAGTTGCTCTTTTGACAAGCTGACCATATAATAAAAGATATACGAAATTGAAAATTATCAATGTGCTTTGAGGAACGGTGGGAGTAAGGATGGGATTTACCAATCAAGAGATTTGGCAGATTGCGATGGAACAGTCTGCCATAGACGCAAACTGTAACGCGGAGGATTTTAAGGGCAGCCGGAATGTGGTGGTGGCATCCGTGAAAAACGAAAAAGCCAGAAAATACTTGGAACTGCCTCTTCCGTGCAACTTTATTTCTTACGGGAATAATATTGTGGCATCCGTTCAGGAGGATTTCAGAGAAGCAGCTTCTTCTTATATAGAACGGTATCCCGTGGAGCATTGCTTTGAAACGCCTAATATGCATGTTATAAATGACGCATTGCAGAAACAAAAGCATCGGATATGCTTTATGGCGGAATATTTTCTGCCGGATCCGGACTGTCTGCGGGAATTGGAATGCGGATATGAGCTGAGGGTTCTCCGTCAGAAGGATTTTGCACCGTTATATCGGAAGGAGTGGAGCAACGCCCTCTGTGAAAAACGGAAAGAACTGGATGTTCTGGGTGTCGGCGCATATGACGGGGATACGCTTGCGGGCATGGCTGCCTGTTCCGCCGACTGTGACACCATGTGGCAGATCGGTGTGGACGTACTGCCGCAATACCGCAGGAAAGGAATTGCGTCTGCGCTGACCAGCCGTCTTGCGCTGGAAATAATAAAGGAAGGGAAAGTTCCCTTTTATTGTGCGGCATGGTGCAATATAAAGTCGGTCAGAAACGCAATCAAAAGCGGTTTCAGACCCGCATGGGTAGAGATGACGGCAAAGCCCTTTTCGGTGGTGGATGAGATGAACGGATGAGAAAGCGCTTGAAGTTACATACTGCCATTCTTGAAAACAAGAAGTGAGATTCAGCGGTATACAGGAAGTGTTTTTCGGGAAAGATAATTCCATGAAGACGAAAAACAATGTATGCCGCCCTACAATCAGGACCTTTGACTTTTATGTGCTTTTATTTTTCCTCCTCTCCTTTATCGGCTGGCTGTGGGAGGTGGGGATTTATTTGGTGAAGGAGCACACATGGATTAACAGAGGTGTTTATCTCGGCCCCTATCTGCCCATTTATGGTGCAGGGGGGCTTTTGTTGTGGTTTTTGCTTCACCGCTTCCATGAGAAGAAATTTCAGACATTCCTGATGTCCGCAGTGGTCTGTTCAGTGGTGGAATATGGCACCAGTGCGTTCTTGGAGTGGAGGTGGGGGATGAGATGGTGGGATTACAGCGGTTATGCCATGAACATAAACGGAAGAATCTGCCTGCTGGGAGCCGTCTGCTTCGGTCTGGGAGGAATGCTGTTAAACTGCTACTTTATTCCTGTCTATATGTGGCTTTATCACAAGATTCCTCCAAAGCGACGGATGCTTTTGTGCGCTATCCTGCTGACTGTTTTCGTGCTGGATGCAACCTCCTGTGCCATAAGCCCCAACAGAGGGCATGGGATTGCATGGTAGGAAAAACGGAAAAGTTGTGATATAATTGACCACAAAAAGCAAAGGAGAAGTTTTCATGGTAAAACACGTTATTTTATGGACATTAAAGGACAACCTGACAAGGGAGGAAAAGGCAGTCATAAAAAAAGGGATTAAGGAGGGGTTAGAGGGACTGGCGGGCAGAATCCCCGGTCTTACGGAGATAAAGGTTTATACGGAAGGGCTTCCTGGCTCCAATGCCGATCTGATGCTGGATTCTTCTTTTGCGGATGAAGATTCCCTGAAAGGCTATGCGGTACATCCGGAGCATGTGGCAGTGGCGGACGGAAAGGTGCGTCCCTACACCGCGTCCAGAGTATGTCTGGATTATGTTGTTGAGTAGAGCCGGAATATTTATACCGGAAATGCCGACGGAAATTAGAAACGGTTCAGATAGGTCGCTGAACAGTTACGGTAATTTTACAATGAAAGAAAGGCTTGGTTAAAGAAATGGAAAGCACAATTACAAGACAGGAAGCATTGGACTTATTGCGGAAATATAATAAAGAACCCTTCCATATTCTCCACGGGCTTACGGTGGAGGGAGTGATGCGTTATTTTGCGCAGGAAACCGGCAATGGAGGAGAGGGAGAGTATTGGGGAATCGTGGGTCTGCTGCACGATATTGATTTTGAACTCTATCCCGAGGAACATTGTATTAAGGCGCCGGAGCTTCTGCGGGAAAACGGCGTATCCGAGGAAATGATTTATTCTATTTGCAGTCATGGGTATGGATTATGCTGTGATGTGGAGCCGAAACATGAAATGGAGAAGATTTTGTTTGCTTCCGATGAACTGACAGGGCTGATTGGGGCAGCGGTCCGGATGCGTCCCTCCAAGAGTGTCATGGACATGGAGCTTTCCAGCCTGAAGAAAAAGTACAAGGATAAAAAATTTGCCGCGGGCTGTTCCAGAGAGGTAATAGCAGCCGGTGCGGAAAGACTGGGCTGGGAACTGGATACACTGTTGGAGAAGACGATCTTTGCCATGCGTTCCTGCGAAGAAAGCGTTAACAGTGAAATGGAACGGTTGTCGTTATTCTAAATAGTTTTGCAGCAGCTGATAGTCATCATCCTGAGTACACACTACCTGAGAATCTTCCAAAACGGATTTGTTGCATAAAATGGATACGAGTACATAGTGTGAGAGCATGGATCTCAGATTCAGGATGCTGCCGTCAGTTGTGTGGAAAAAAACTTGTCCGGTACACTTTTCTGCAGCGGCCAAAAAATCGTTTACGTCAATCCCCTCTTTTAATCTCATAAGTAAACCCCTTTCTATAAGAAACATTTTTAAATAGAAACCCTTACAATGAACCTTTTACGGATAGAAACCCTTTCGGCAGAAAGCTTAAAATAGAAACGACATATATAATAAAACAGAGTTCCGATAAATCCCTCTTTTGAAACGAAAAGACCTCTGACAAAATGCCCTCTTTAATCACAGAACCTTCTATATAGAATTAAAAAATCAAGTCTAATTGAATTGTGAACTGTAATTATCATATCACGAACCCGGAAAAAAGTCATTACTTGTTTTGAATAAAGTGAATAAAAATACATTTAAGAAAAAATTAAATAATTTTCCAGAAAAAAATATCACGAATAAATGGACAAAACATACCTTAAAGATATAAAATAGAAGAAAATGTTTACACAAAGGAAAGGATTTATTATGAAAAAGAAAGCATTAGCAGCAATCATATTAACAATGAGTCTCTTTGCCACGGCCTGCGGCGATGACGGAAACCTAGATTCTTCCCGTGCACCCGTGCAGCTGGATCCTCAGGCTGTTGCCAGCTCCACCCCTGCCCCCCAGCCTGTTGCAACACCCGAGGCAACTCCCGAACCGGGGGCAACGGGACAGGTGATTACGGATAGAGTAGTGAAGGACGGCAAGATGCAAAGCTACCTGACCGGCGAATGGGTGGATGAAGAGATCGGAAACAGAAGACCGATCAGCGTGGCCATGCCCAATCAGAAGAGCTGTCTTCCCCACTATGGTATTACAAATGCCAGCGTAATTTATCAGATGCCTTTGAGGGATAACCTGACCAGACTGCTGTGTGTTTTTGAGGACTTTGACGATTTGGACCGCATCGGCCCTGTTAGAAGTATCCGTACATATATGGTGTATACCGGAATGGAGCATGATTCCATTGTATGTCACTGGGGATCAGCCGTATATGCAAACGATCTGCTGAACAGCGCAGAGGTTGACAATATCAGCCAAGCTACACAGGGAATTGCAAAGCCCACTTCGGTAGCGTTCGACAGATATAACAGAGCAGGAAAATATAATGATACCGACTCGGCGTATATGTTTATAGACGGTTTGATGAAAGGTGTGGAGCAGAGAGGCTACAGCTGGGATTACGACAGCTCCTTCGAACCGAAGTTCCTGTTTGCGGCCGAGGGTTCCAGAGCTACATATGACGATGCCCAGAGCGCCACAAAGATCTGGCCCGGCACAAAGGGTAACTATAATACCGTAAGCGCATATTTTGAGTATAATCCATCAACCAATAAATACGAATATTCCGAGTACGGCAGTCCGTTAAAAGACGAGCATAACGGAGAGACGGTTCAGGTTGATAATGTGGTTCTTCAGATCTGCTACGGAGAAGAAATAGATGCTCATGGTTATCTGGCCATGGAGATGCACCGAGATGAACAGCATCCCGGAAACGGCGACGGCAGAATGCTTTTCTTTACAAACGGTAAGGTGGTAGAAGGCTACTGGGAGAGAAAGGACGGCGACGACAAACCCGCTAAGTACTATGATGCGGACGGAAACGAGCTGGTCTTTAATCAGGGTAAGACTTTTATCTGCCATATTTGGAACAAGTGGGAAGATTATATTAAATATGAGTAAATCATATGGCATCAGCCGTATGATGTTGCAGCAGGATGCTTATCGTTTTGGAGCATCCTGCACTGCATTTCGGGCATAAAGCGGTGAAAGAGCTGCCGGTCGTATCCGGGAAATGATTTCGAGAGATTGCGGGGACAGGGAACAAGGCCGGCGGAAGGTATGGAGGGACAGAGGTATGCGGAAGGACGATTTGAATGCCAAAGCGGAAATAGGGGTCTACTGCCAGCACTTCGGAAAGCCGGAGAACTCTAAATTTTCCGTTATTTTATTACATGATATGGCGCAAGGACATAATAGATGGCCTAATATATGGGAAAAAGAACGATGGAATGTAAATAAAGATATATTGGATGCCATTGAGTACTATACAACAGGTGAAGGCTGTACGGACTTTATGAAATGGAAAATGCAAGGGAAATATATGCCGGCAAACATGTGGTCGTAACAGGTGATGAGGAGGCAGTCACGGAACGTCCGGCTGTTTTTGTCTTTCCGGTTCTCCGTTTTTCGACAGAAAGGAAAACAGCCCGTCATAGCCATATAAAGACAGTATCAAAAATGCCGGAGAATACAGGAACAGATAGCGTGCCCTTGCCTCAAACAGCATTAAGAAAACGGTCAGGCCGCACAGAACGATCGTCAGAAAAGCCTTTCGGGAGGTCTGCCGCTCCCGCCTTAGAAACAGAAACGGAATTCCCAATAGAATCTGCAGCCAGATTATCTGTGCAAAATTGCAGTAAGCGGTAAAATACTTTCCTTCGGGTTTCACGATTTGTAAGTATAAGTCATTTAAGGGGTTGTCGTGCTCCGGCATGACATCGAAGAATCCCCCTTCCTTTGTCCAAGAGAAGGTTCCGTCATTATAAGTATACAGAAACTTTGCCATATAGTGATCTCTTTTCTGCGCCGGTGTGGTCTCCAGCCAGCGCAGCTTGCTCTCCCTCAAGGTACGTCTTACTTTTTCTTCGTAGGTAGGGAGGGAAGTGGTAAAAACATAATCGCTCCCGTCAAAGCCCCCTTTGCTGCCGATGTTTAATCCCATCATAATATAATGGGTGGGCGGGACTTTCCGCTCGGGATCCAGTGTAAAGTCTAGGCGGTGCTGTATCCACGGAGAAATTCCTTGCCCGATGATGAAAAAGATCAGGCTGCTAAGCAGAAAAATGCAAAGCTCTCTCCGTTTTGCACGGAAGAGGGCGGGCAGGCTGGGCAGGTATAAGATGACGGCGGCAAACAAGAGGAAAATACAGGTGGGTTTAATCCGGCAGCCGATGAGGGACGCAAAGGCAAATACCGGCCATTTTACGGCAGGCTTTCGGGCACAAAACAATGCCCATATGCCGAGAGCCACAAAGAGCATACCGTAAGTATCGGAGTATGGAATCATAACCCACGGGGAGCACAAAATATACAGGGTGCTGATTAAGGTGTAAATCAGGCGGATCAGACGGTTCCGGGATATCTGACGGATGGTCAGGCTGCCCAGAAAGCAGGCCAGAGTGACACAGAGGCAGGAGGAATATAGGCAGAGGTTATAGGGATGCTCCGGAAAGAAAACGGCACCGGCCTTTACCGTCAAATATTGCAGATAAAAGAGCAGCAGGTTATTCGGGTAGATGGAGTATCCTACATCCACACCGGTTTCCTGAGCGGTTTGGCCGGCCAGCAAGCCTTCCAGCCTGACCCGGATCAGTCCCACATCCCATCCGGTGTAAAAATATGTGAAATGTATGCAGACACAGAGCAGGAGAAATAGCAGCAGATATCCCATAAACGGAGCAAGAAGAGGATGCTTTGGGACAGCGGCCGCAGGGAGAAGAGGAGAAGCTCTTTTCCGGCTCAGGAAGAAAAACAAGGCATATAAAAACAGGGTAATCGGCAGACTGCCCGCAAATAGTTTCAAATTGGATGTATTACGGAAATCCTGTTCTTTTGTCGTGAGAAGCAGGAAAAAGATTATAAAAAAGAAGATATTTCCGGCAATGATAAAAAAGCGCTGCCAAAGGGCGGTAAAGGAACGGGATGTGGTCATCGGTAACCTCCTTGAAACCGCCGTTTTTGCGGTTTCCGTAGTAATATTGTTGAAAGAGAGTAAACAATAACACTATTATAATAGATATCCTGTTTTTTTGTCCATATATTTGTTGACGGGTTATAGCAACAATGTTAAAATAAATGTACTGTTCACTGGCTGTCGCCGCGAGGTGTTTTCACGCTGTTTCTGCGTGATAAATCCGAGACAGGCATGCGCGGAACCGCTGTTTTGCGATTTCTGTGCATAGATTGCTGTGAAAAAAGTGAACGGTAACAAATAAATTAATAATTTGCATAGCAGCTTGTCCGAGAAAACATCATGTTCCCGTGAGAATTCGATTTGGCAGGCTGATGGAAGGAATGCCGTTTCATAGACAAAAGGCCATAAGCGCCGCAGGCTGGTTTTTGCCGACGGTGTGGATGCCCACGGAAACTGCGGAACATACAAATGATGAAGAGAGAGAATAAGTTGATAGTGGCAGCAGTCGTGTTGCCACTTCTTGTTGGAGCGTTTTTTGATCAGAAGAGCGCTTACAAATTGAGTATCATGCACTTTCTGGTGCTTACGACTCTGATGATAACTTTTAACGGGATGCTTCTTTTGCAGAGGAAAGACTGGCAGGAACGAAAGCTGGCGCTGCAGTGCAGCGGCATGTTTTTTTTCACCATATGCCTGATCCGGTGCTGCTGTGTCTTGCGTGGGATGGAAGGGGACGGCGGCATGCTGCGTATAGGATTGGGGGTTTTGCTGGCTCTGGTTTTGGCAGCGTTTTTTCTGTTGCTGATAAAATCGGAGAAAGGGATTACGGAAAATGTGGTCACATTGGTAATCTTCGCCGCATTTCTGGTGAGAATATTCTATGTGGTAATGACGCCTGCTTATCTGTTCCAGAACGATACCACGGATTTTTACCCCGATTGTTACGGGCATTTGGGATATGTATATCAACTGTTTACGTATGGGAGACTGCCGGATGTGGATCCGACCACGGCTTATCAGCTTTACCATCCGCCCTTCCATTATGTGGTCAGCGTGGTCTTTTTGAAAGCATTCGGCCTTTTGGGACTTCTTCCGCAGGAGCAGCTGGATTGGGACGAAATCCTGCAGGTGCTGCCGTTGATTTACACGATGGTACTGCTTGTATATATCGATAAGATCGGAAAGCAGATGAAGCTTTCCTGTGAGGCCCGGTTTACCGTGATTTGCTTTGCCGGATTTCTGCCCTACAGTATCATGATGAGCGGCGCGCTGAACAACGATCCACTGTCCGTCCTGCTGGCAGTGATGTGTGTCTACTATACCTTTTCATGGTATGAAAACCCTCATAGAAAAGGGATTGTCAAGATGGCATTGTGCATCGGCTTTGCCATGATGACTAAAATATCGGCGGCTTTGGTGGTGCCTGCCATGGCGGCAGTGATGCTGCAGCGTGCGTGGAAGGGCAGAAAGCAGTGGAAAGATTATTTGAAACAGTTTATCTGCTTTGGTCTGGCGGCCTTTCCTCTGGGAATGTGGCATTCCGTATACTGTTACGTGAAGTGGGGGATGCCCTTCGGATATGCGTATCCCGTGGAACCGGATGCCCCTTCCTTTATCGGAATGTATGACATCCGTTCCCGTTTTCTGGATTTCGACAGGGCATTTGATTTCTTGGCGGTGAGCATGTATTGCATGGACGGATATGCCGACCATAATATTCCCGCTTCGCTGGTCAAGTTTGCAACCTTCGGTGAAAGCGCCTATTATCGGACAGGCAGGCTCACCAATATTCTGGGGCCGGGGATGTTCTGGGCAAATATGGCCTTGTTTCTTCTGATGGCGGCGGCTTTTGTGGTTTGGTGCTTTATCAAGGACGGCAGAGGAATGCAGAAAGCGTTTCTTCTGGCGGTTGCGTCGGTGAGTCTGTACGCTTATGTAAAGTTCTGTGTCAAATATACCCACATATGCAGCATGAATATCCGATATATTATGGTGTCGGTGTATGCCGGCTTTATTGTCATCGCGGCGGCAGCCTTCGGCCTTCAGGAAAAAATTTCCGAGAAAAGCGCTGCCGGAGGGCGCATTAGCAAAGGAATCTTATTGACGGTGCCTGTGCTTTATGCCCTGTGGGCGGTGGTGCTGAAAGCGGGGATGGCGGTGGTATTGCCATAGGGAAATAATGCCTTGCGGCCTGTCTGTAAATTTATGAATCAATGGTGTGCGGCCCGTATCCGTGAAAAGGAGCGCTATGAAGGAAGAAAACAGATTTATGGCAGCGGCGGTATTGCTGCCGCTTCTTGTAAAAATATTTTTTGTCCAAGAGGGCGGTTATAAGCTGACGATCGGGCGCTTTGCCGCGCTTGGAGCTCTGACGGCGGCATATCATTTATTTTTATATGTCAGAAAAGTTCGGTGGGAACGCAGGAAAACGGCGCTGCTATACAGTATGATGTGTCTGTTTGTCATAGGGGTAATGGAAGGAATCTGTTTCCTGCGTCAAAACGGCGGTATCGGTGAGGGCATAACGGCCTGTCTGGGCCTTTTGCTGGCGGTCATAGTGCTGGCCGGTGCTTTCCTGTTTGTGAAAGGGGAAAAAGGTGTTTCGGAAAAGGTGATATGGGCGGCGGTGTTTGCCGCATTTTTGATTCGGATCTTTTACGTGGTCATGACCCGGTCCCACTTGTTCCAAAACGATCTGGCCGGTTTCAATGCGGAAGGGTACGGGCATCTGGGATATACGTACTTTTTGTTTACCGACGGAAAGCTGCCGGACTTGAATCCTATGGAATATTATGAGCTGTACCAGCCGCCTCTGCATTATGCCGTCAGTGCGGTATATCTCAGGATTTTTGAATTCTTGGGAATGCTGCCCGAGGAGCAGTCGGAGTGGGGAGAAGTCTTGCAGATACTTCCGCTGGCATATTCTATGATGACGATGGTATTTATAGCGAAAATCGGGAAAAGGATGAAGCTTTCGGCCGAAGGACGTTTGGCCGTGGTGTGTTTTGCCGGATTCCTGCCTTACAGCATTATGCTCAGCGGTTCGTTAAACAATGACCCCCTGGCGGTGCTGTTGATGGTCATGTGTATTTACTATACCTTTAAGTGGTATGAAAAGCCGGATATAAAAGGAATATTAATTATGGCATTGTGCATCGGCCTTGCCATGATGACCAAGATTTCTACGGCTTTAATCGCGCCTGCAATGGCGGTTATGATGCTGTATCGTGGATGGAAGGACAGAAAGCAATGGATGGTTTATGTGAAGCAGTTTGCCTGTTTCGGGCTGATTGCCTTTCCTCTGGGACTGTGGCATTCCGTTTATAATTTTGTGAAATACGAGGTGCCTTTGGGATATGCCGCATTTCTTGGGGAGGATTCGGCGCAGTTTATCGGACAGCATGACAAGTGGGCCCGCTTTTTTGACTTTGACAGGGCATTTGAATTCCTTGCGGTACGGCTGGACTATATCCATGATTTTGCGGATTATAATATTCCCGTAACATTGATTAAATTTGCAACCTTTGGCGAAAGCAGCTATTATGATTCCAGCCTGCTCACGAATATTCTGGGAACGGGTATATTCTGGGCGGATGCGGCGCTGTTTGTCTTTATGGCGGCCGCTCTTGTATTCTGGTGCTTCCGGAAAGACGGCAGAGGGATACAGAAAACGTTCTTGTTGACGGGGGCGGCAGTGAGCCTGTATTCTTATCTTAAGTTCTGCATAAAATACACCCATGTCTGTACTATGAACGTCCGCTACATTATGGGAGCGTTCTATATCGGATGCTTGGTAATCGGAGGGGCGCTTACAGCGATACAGGAAATGACGTCAAAAAAGGGTGCGGCTGCAGGAAGAGCCGGCGCCGTCGGAGTCAAGGCTGTCACAGTAATGTCTGTGGTATATGGGGCCGCTGTCATCACATTGCTGGCAGGGATGGAAGCGCTGCTTCCGTAAGGAGAAGTGTGAACGGAATGAAGATTTTCTAAGGTTGGAAAGAGGGTGTGTAAACACTCCCTCTTTGTACCCAACCTAAGAAAATCTAAGTCATTCCGGGAAGAACGCAAGAACAGCGTTCTTCCGGCCTTGCACCAGTTCATAA
>CAJUTJ010000068.1 GCA_910589655.1 uncultured Acetatifactor sp.
TGCTTTGTCAGGCTGTAGCTTATTGGGGATATGCCGATTAGTTATTCAGATACCCCTGTTTTTCTTCTTCATCAGACCATACCCGCTCATAGTGACTGCCAATGCTCTTAAACACATCCTGCCATGTAGCAAATTTCTGCATTTCTTCAATACTTCCCCTGTTGTTCTGCAGCCAGTCAAAAACCGCCTTATAGGTATCTCCCGAAAACAGAACGCTCCAATTGTTCTTATAATTTGAATTGTCATTATAGGACATCCCATTAAAGCCCATACAAACAATCCCATTATTCGTGTGCTGTGCCAGTCCCTTAATCTCCAAATCAGCCCATATGTATGCGGCGTTTTTATCATGTACCAGATTGGGATATTTATTGAAGTAGGTCTCCGCAAGGGCCTCATACCTTTCCCTGTCTGTCTCGCTCTGCAAAAGGACTTTTCCCCCACGGCCTTCCTCGCCATCCCGCACCAGATACTGTATGCCCGTGCCGGAATGGGTCTTTAAGGTGAATCCGGACAGTTCCTCCGTTTCCAGCGTTTCCACGCCCATGACATTCTGCAGGGCGTCTTTCAGCTCGCCGTCCAATACCATGGCATCATAACTCATAGTTCCGTGTTCTGAAATCAAAAACTGCTTTCCTGTCTGGCTGTCCTGCCTGACCTTGATGTCAGAATAATCAAAAGCGCCTATCCGTTCGCCCTGCTTATTGTAGATGTCAAAACACCCTGCCTCGTTGTCCGGCACAATCCTAAAATTCTCGGATTCGTATGTATCATAGGCAGGCTTTACATTGCGTACCCCGGATGCTGCCGATGCACGGTACGCATCCAGTACCGAAGTCTGCCCTGCCGTCTTTACGCTATTTCTTACGGAAGAACCGCTCCCTGCCGCATCTGCATCCGCCATCCTGCCCGCGAAGCCCGTTCCCGAACCATTCCTCTGTGCCTTTCCCATATCACGCCATGCGGGATAGCCCGCTCCTATTCCATTTACACTCATCTCCAAATGTCCTCCATTTTTTATTATTGCGGCCCCTCAGTCGTTCAGAGCCGCGCCCGCTCCCTTGTAATAAGTCCGAGCGGTTCATTGCCTATCCCTGTGCCTTTTATTCCTTTTCCGTTAATCAGAAACCAGCATCATTACTTTTCCTTTTATAACTAAAATTCGCTCCCATCAAAGAAATAAGAATATCGGTCTGCAATCCAATATTGTTTCGTTCACCCAATACCGGAATATCTAACTTCTTTACACCCGAACTGTCAGAGTACAGCACCTTACTTTTCTTTGATTTTGTTTTTTCATCATCATCCCCCCAATCAAACTCCAAATAGTAACCTCCCGTTCCATCTTCATGGATAAATACTCCATTGCCTTTTACCTCGCCTCCCGTCAATTTACTTGTCCACGGTATATCTTCAATTGACTTATACACTTTCTGTCTAAAGGCGCCATCCTTTTTCATCCTTAATAAGGTTTTCTTTGAAATAATCACATTTCTCCCACCATGCATATCATATTTCTCCAGCATTGCAGTGTCATACATTTCTGCCTCTGTATCTGTTTTTTCACAACTGTAATCTACAACAACCGTATTTACATTAAACTTTTCGTCCAGAAATTTCTTCATCTCTGCAATATCTGTTTCCTCACTCACCTGCTGTAAAAGTTTTTCAAATTCATCTCCGCATTTGATGCCGTTACTTGATAAATTTACAGCATTATTGATTTGCGGCAAAATTGCTTGAATATCCATATTACCAACCTTTCTACATATGTTATCAATTTTAATCCATTGACCTCTCTGTCATTCAGGGCCACCCATGCCCCCTTATGGTAAGTCCGGGCATGATCTTCCTTACTTCAAGATGTCAGAATGCTTTCATCCGCTATCGGGTCATCATCATAGACCGCCGGACCGCCATCCTCAATCTGATGCACGGCATCCGGGGCGGGGCCTTCCTGTGTGGTGCATCCGCTGATCGCGGGAATCATCATTGCCGTAATGAGTAATGCCGTTATTCTGCTGACACGCATTTTTCAAGCCCTCCTCCATAAATTGATGGAACCGGCCCTCTGCTGATAATACGAACCGGCCCTCAAAAAAGTTTCATTTCTCTTATCTGCTGATGTGGCCCCTCTGTCATTCGGAGCCGCCCATGCCCCCCCCCTTGCGGTAAGTCCGGGCATGATCTTCCTTACTTCAAAA
>CAJUTJ010000069.1 GCA_910589655.1 uncultured Acetatifactor sp.
GATGCATTTATGGATGCAATACCTGCACTTTTAAAATCGAAGTTGCAAACGGCATAATTGACTGAACATTGACAACTGAATAACTGCCAGATATTGAATTTTCAAGGTGCATAGCTAAAATCTATGTGCGAAGTTTGAGTATCAAAATATAAAGATTTGTGAGTGCGGTTAAATCGTTATAAGCTTTGCTGAAATCGTTAGAGCGTGTTTGAAAAATCATTTCTCCGGTTTGAACGCCCCGCTGCGCGGCATGCGGCACCTTGATTTTAGGAAGTGATACCTTGCTGCGCGGCATGCGGCACCTCAATTTAGGAAGTGATACCTTGTTGCGCGGTTTGCAGTACCTTTTAAATCGGAACTTACATTCCACAGAGTGTGGTTCACACTCCTGAGAAAGCATTTTTCTAAATATGCTCTTATAAGCAAAATGGGAAATATTATAGAAAAAGCATTTGTGCTATATGCTTTTTTTCGAATATATGGTAGAATTGGAAAAATGATGGAATTGACAGTATGGTCGAGGGGGCATACTACATAAATCGGATGAGATGCATGATGGAAAATAAGAGTTCATTTTTGTCTGATCAGCAAGGCAAATGTAAATTTTGGTAAATGTAAGTAATTACAATTTTGCCTTTGTTGTGCAAACTGTAACAGGCAGAAAATGGAAAGTTGGCATATTGCACGAAAATCAAAAGTGTGTCAAAAAATTATCAAATCCGGCTTGCTATTCTGTCAGCGAATTGTTAAAATATGCAAGGATTGAACTGGTATTAATTTTTGTAGTCCGAAAGCGGTCGGAGTTTTTCGGCTGTTTAAATCTAACCGTTTGAGGTGCCTCTCCGGAAGCAATATATGTTTTCCGATGTATGGCTGCGGACGGTTACAACTATCTTTGAAAGGGAGAAACTTTAGGATGAAAAAATGGGTGTATTTATTCAGTGAAGGTGATATGAGTATGCGGAACCTTCTCGGCGGCAAGGGCGCTAATCTGGCTGAGATGACAAGCATTGGTCTGCCGGTTCCTCAGGGCTTTACCATCACTACGGAGGCATGTACGCAGTATTATGAGGATGGCCGCAAAATCAACGATGAAATCATGGGCCAGACCATGGAGTATGTGGCAGAGATGGAGAAAATCAACGGCAAGAAGTTCGGTGATCTGCAGAATCCCTTGCTTGTTTCCGTTCGTTCCGGTGCCCGTGCTTCCATGCCCGGTATGATGGATACAATTTTGAATCTTGGTCTGAATGACGAAGTGGTTGCAGCTATGATCGCAGGAAATCCGGATCCTGCTTTTGAGCGTTTTGTATATGATTCTTATAGACGTTTTATCCAGATGTTTTCGGATGTGGTTATGGAGGTCGGCAAGAAATATTTTGAACAGCTGATCGACAAGATGAAGGAAGAAAAGGGTGTCAAGTTCGACGTTGAGCTGACCGCTGCCGATTTAAAGACTTTGGCAGAGCAGTTTAAGGCTGAGTACAAGAATCAGCTGGGAAAGGATTTCCCTTCCGATCCGGTAGAGCAGTTGAAGCTGGCTATCGAAGCTGTATTCCGTTCATGGGACAACCCTCGTGCGAATGTATACCGCCGCGACAATGACATCCCTTATTCATGGGGTACTGCGGTAAACGTAATGCCCATGGTATTCGGTAACTTAAACGAAGAGTCCGGCACCGGCGTTGCATTTACTCGTGATCCTGCCACCGGCGAAAAGAAGCTGATGGGTGAGTTCCTGAAAAATGCACAGGGTGAGGACGTAGTGGCAGGTGTGCGTACACCCATGCCCATTGCCCAGATGGAGCAGGAGTTCCCTGAGGCATATGCGGAGTTTATTAAGGTTTGTGAGCTTCTGGAAAATCACTACCATGATATGCAGGATATGGAATTTACCGTAGAAAACAAGAAGCTGTATATGCTGCAGTGTCGTAACGGTAAGAGAACCGCACAGGCGGCATTAAAGATTGCTTGTGATCTGGTGGACGAGGGACATAAGACCGAGGCGGAAGCAGTGGCTATGATTGATCCCCGTAATCTGGACACGCTGCTGCATCCTCAGTTTGATGCCGCTGCATTGAAGGCAGCAACACCTATGGGCAAGGGGCTTGGAGCTTCTCCCGGAGCTGCCTGCGGTAAGGTCGTATTTACTGCGGAAGATGCGGAAGAGTGGGCTGCAAAGGGAGAGAAGGTTGTTCTGGTTCGTCTGGAGACTTCTCCCGAAGATATCACCGGTATGAAAGTCGCTCAGGGTATTTTGACAGTCCGCGGCGGTATGACCTCCCATGCGGCAGTGGTTGCCCGTGGTATGGGTACTTGCTGTGTATCCGGCTGCGGCGATATTGCAATGGATGAGGCAAACAAGAAATTCACTCTGGCAGGACAGGAATTCCATGAGGGTGATTATATTTCCATCGACGGAACCACAGGTAATATTTATGCCGGTCAGATTAAGACGGTAGACGCTACTATCGCAGGTGAGTTCGGCCGTGTTATGGCTTGGGCGGACAAGTTCAGGACGTTAAAGGTACGTACCAATGCGGATACGCCTGCAGATGCTAAGAAGGCTCGTGAATTAGGCGCGGAAGGCATCGGATTGTGCCGTACAGAGCATATGTTCTTTGAGGAGGACAGAATCGCAGCATTCCGTGAAATGATTTGTTCCGATACCGTGGAGGAGAGAGAGGCGGCATTGGAGAAGATTCTGCCTTTCCAGCAGAACGATTTCGAGGCGCTGTATGAGGCTCTGGAGGGGAATCCTGTTACCATCCGTTTCTTGGATCCGCCTCTGCATGAGTTTGTTCCTACCGAGGAAGCTGACATTGAGAAGCTGGCGGGAGCTCAAGGCAAATCTGTTGAGACGATTAAGAACATTATTGCGTCCTTGCATGAGTTTAATCCCATGATGGGTCACAGAGGGTGTCGTCTTGCCGTAACATATCCTGAGATTGCCAAGATGCAGACCAAGGCTGTGATCCGCGCCGCTATCAATGTGAAGAAGGCACATTCCGACTGGAACGTAAAACCCGAGATCATGATACCTCTGATCTGTGAGGTGAAAGAGTTAAAGTTCGTAAAGAAAGTAGTAGTAGAGACTGCCGATGCAGAGATTGCCGCGGCAGGAATCGAATTGGAATATGAAGTAGGTACTATGATTGAGATTCCCAGAGCGGCACTGACCGCCGACGAGATTGCCAAGGAGGCTGATTTCTTCTGCTTCGGTACGAATGACTTGACTCAGATGACCTTCGGTTTCTCTCGTGATGATGCAGGTAAGTTCTTGAATGCTTATTATGACACTAAGATATTCGAGAATGATCCTTTTGCTAAATTGGATCAGAACGGTGTGGGCAGACTGATGGAGACTTCCATTAAGCTGGGCAAGCCTGTTAATCCCAAGCTGCACATCGGTATCTGCGGCGAGCACGGCGGAGATCCTTCTTCCGTAGAGTTCTGCCATAAGATCGGATTGGATTATGTATCCTGCTCACCGTTCAGAGTTCCCATTGCGAGATTGGCGGCGGCACAGGCGGCTATTAACGACAAGTAATACACTCGGAAACCAGCAAATAGCATAGTGGTTATTCATAGGTATCAATAAAGAGAAATCCCCTGTTACTTTATACAAAGAGTAGCAGGGGATTTTTTTGCGTGCTGTGGAATAGCTGTGTTCTGTGTGTCAGTGGGATGAATGTAAGGGGATGATATGACCGCTATTACAGGAGTGAAAAATTATAGGCTCTCGGAATCTTGAGCCTGCCGACCAAGGTTCAGCGGTCGGCTGAACTTTGAAAAATAAATATTATCCGGAATGGAACAGATGTAATAAATTTTGAGAAAAAAGGGCGCGGTTAGTAGACCCTGCTACGGAC
>CAJUTJ010000070.1 GCA_910589655.1 uncultured Acetatifactor sp.
ATGGTGATCTATTTTGCAGGGAGGTAAAACATGAGTGTAGAAGAAAGGCTGAGACAGCAAGGTGTAAAAGTAAACGGCACGCTCGATATTCGGGCCGGGTTTAAATTTTTGAGTAGGGCGTTCGTTGATGAATACGGGGTGATAATCAATTTTAAATTCCCGGAGGATGAACAGGAGGAGGAGGATTGACTGCGTATAAAACGGGATCGTACCGAAAGAGGAAAAGGGAAGTTGCAGTGATGAAACTTAGGATTCTCTGCATAGCAATCGGGTTTCTGCTCGGTAACATCACCTGTCTTATTCTCATGCTGGTATGCAGATAAAAAGAGCGCACAGGGTAGCAGCCCTGTTGTGCGCTCGAAAGAATAGACAATTTCATTTTATAGGAAAGAGAGGGTTTTGTAAATGGATAGAGAGAAACTTTTTAAATTAATCAATCTGGCTTTGGATATACAAGAAAGAGGAAAAGGGGTGAATGGATTCCCGTTCGTTCTTGTGAGCTCTGGCAATTACGGGGAAGACATCAGGATCGAGGTGATGGACGAAGGATTCCGAGGCGGGGCTCCGTACGATGGGTGCTATATTTTTAAGCACTTGGGAGAAACAAGCGAACGTGTGTACAATACCTGCCTAGAGCATTTAGAGGAAATGAAAGCAAAAGCGGAAGGGTTCTTCCAGTGAGGCGGCGCGTATGATTCCAGGATATGACGAATGGAAAACAACGCCACCGGAGGATCGAGAAGAAGGAGCGCTCAAAGAGAAATTGAACGGTTCCGGCTGGGAATCTGCGGACTCTGATGTTTTTGTCCCGGAGGAGGATGCGTTTGATTACGCTCTGGAAAGAGTCAGGGAAGGGACGGCAGAGGAGAAAAGAGAGTTTGTAGAGTGGTTTTATTCTGGGGACTGGATTAAGGAGGCGTGATGGGACAGATTAAGATTACCGCATCCGCAATCACAAAGGAAGAGCAGCTCGATATTGCAAGGCTTCTAGTGAAGGCGGGATATACGGTCAATATCAAGAAGGGCAAGGTAGTAGATGGGAAAGGCAGTAGCTTTATTAATTTTGAAAAACAGGAGGGTTAATAAGTGGAAGGATTTGAAATGACATCAGGAAGAAGTGTAACAACAGAGATGGTTACGAGCAGACAGACACAGGAAGTTCAGGGACAGATTGTTATGGCCAAGAAGTTCCCGCGGGACTATGTAGCAAGCTGCAACCGTATCATGCAGGCATGCCAGCGTAAGGGATTGGCTGAAAAGGCTATGTACGAATACCCGCGCGGCGGAACAAAAGTGGTAGGGCCTTCAATCCGTTTAGCGGAAGCGCTGGCGCAGAACTGGGGAAACATGAGTTTTGGAATTGTTGAGTTGGAACAGAAGGCGGGGGAAAGTCAGGTAATGGCCTACGCCTGGGACCTGGAAACGAACACACGGCAGGAAAAGATTTTCAGCGTGCCACATATCCGCAGCACAAAAAAAGGCAATGTGACGCTGACCGACCCACGCGACATTTATGAAATGGTTGCAAATCAGGGAGCCAGGCGGCTCCGGTCATGTATCTTAGGTATTATTCCAGGTGATGTGGTGGAGGATGCTATGGATCAGTGCAACCAGACTCTTATAGGCAAGGCGGACAAGCCCATTATCGACCTTGTCAAGGATATGGCTGCAATCTTTGAGAAGGAGTTTTCTGTACCGCTTGAGGCCATAGAGAAATACATTGGGTGTAAGTCAACAGCGTTTTCTATGAATGACCTTGTACGGCTTAAGAGGGTGTATACATCCTTAAAAGATGGTATGGCAAAGCGCGAGGAAATCTTTGAGCTTCCGGGAGTGGAGAAAAAAGAGGCAGAGGACGCTTTTGCCGGTAAGACTAAAAAAGAAGAAAAGCCGGCTGATGGACAGCAGAAGCTTGATTTAGGCGGTGGTGCGGATAAAGCTAAATGATGATACCTATTACGGGAAAGAAGCGAATCAAGCCTTTTTCAGCGTAAGCCAGTACAAGGATTTCTGCAAATGCGAAGCTATGGCAATGGCAAAAATCCGTGGCGAATTTGAACAGAAGCAGACAAAGGCTATGCTTATCGGTACGCTGGTTGACCGATGGTTTGAGGGAACGCTGGACAAACTACGTGAGGAATCCCCAAACATTTTCTACTGCCGAAATGGCGCATTGAGGGCAGATTTTCGCAAGGCAGATGAAATCATCAAGCGAGTGCAGCGAGACGAACGCTTCATGCAGTACATGAGCGGAGAAAAGCAGAAGATACTCACGTTTGAGATGTTTGACGCCCCGTGGAAGATGAAGATGGACAGCTTTGTAAGCGAAATATGCGTTACTGACCTCAAAGTCGTTCAAAATTTCAAAAGCCTTGCATTCTGGAGGTACGACTTGCAAGGAGCAGTGTATAGAGAGGGAGTGAGAGTTGCTTTAGGGCAAGACCTTCCGTTCTATTTGGCGGCAGCTACCAAAGAAGCAGTCACAAACTTCGACATCTTCCAGATAGACCATCCCACCCTGGACTTGGCACTCCGGGAGATTGAGGGGAATATGCCACGGTTTATCGCTGTCAAGTCAGGACTGGAAGAACCGCATTACTGTGGCGTATGCGACTACTGCAAGAGTGTGAAAAAGGCAAGAATAAGGAATTATTTGGAATTGTTGGAGGGATAGGAAAATGGATAAAGAATCGGTTGAGAAGATACTGACATCTTCACAATATATACAGTTTAATGGATGGATAAATCCTGATGAATACGGGTTTTCGAGAACGTGTTCGTTTTCGGCTCGTGGCGTTGAATACAGAATAGAGTGGTACTGTAATTATTCAACACTCTATTGTGGAGAAATGCTTTTGATTTTTGATAATTTTCGCATTGATAACACATGGCCGCACCACTATAAAGGTAATCTGCAATTTTACAGAAATAAGAATGTTTGTGCAGTTATTCCGATTGAAGAATATCCGAAGGAGGTATCGGCTTGAAATTAGTAAAAATATTACCCGACAAAATACAAATCAGGACGGACGATGCGGAGTTTAAAAACGCCCGACTGAATGACCTCATATCCGTATCGGACGGCAAAGTGGAGCTTGTGACCATGATAACCGCCATCACGGATAATGACGTGGAGACGCAGATGGACGAAAATGCCATCATGGAGGAATTGCAGCAGCCGTCCTTGAAGGTGATCGAGTGTTCCATTCTGGGGAGCGTGATTGACGGTAGATTTAGACAGCAAATTAACAAATATCCGTCTGTTGCGGCAAAGATAAAAATGGTATTTCCTATGGAATTTGCCAAAATGATGGTAAATGACAGTTTAGACGACAAATTTCAGATTGGATATTATGCAGAACACCTTATGCCAGCTTTTATTGACGGAAACAAATTCTACCAGCGGCATTCCTGCATCGTCGGCAATACCGGCTGCGGAAAATCCGAAACAGTTACAAAGATTATTGAGGAAACTGCAAAGCTGCCTGGGGCAAACATTGTCATATTCGACATTCACGGCGAGTACAGCCAGCTGTCTTATGTGGACAGTATCAAGATAGGAGAGGTTCCGTTCCCTATCTGGATGCTTGGATTTGCGGATATGGTGGCAAATGTGCTGAAAGTGAAAGAAGATAGTACAGTGGTTATGTCGGCATTGAGGAAAGCGTACTATGCACAGTGTGACGGAGGAAACGAAAATAAGCCTATATGCTTTGTGTTTAAAGATGTTTTAAATTATCTGTATAAATTAAACGAAGAAATGGTTGTTTCTGGCTATACCAAGGATGGCAACGCCAAATACGCAAAGGGCGAATACAACGGGAAACTGTTTGGGGTTGTTAACACAATGGAAACACTGCTTACAGATACAAGATATTCCTTTTTGTTTGACATAATGGGACAGGCTTATTTATCCGACTTCCTCAACCGCATCACGGGCGGCAATAAGCCGGTAAAGAACATTGACCTATCCGGCATACCGCACGACATAGCGATGCTTATTATCGGGGCTATAACGAAGCTGATTTACAATATCCAGATTATACAGAAAGACGCAAGACCGATAACCCTTGTCTGTGACGAGGCGCACGTTTACATACCGACAGATTTTCAGTTATCGGCGGCACAGCGGCGTATGGTGGAGATATTCGAGAATATCGCGAAAGAGGGTAGGAAGTTCGGTATCACGCTATTTGTTGCAAGCCAGAGGCCCTCAGAGCTTAATAAGACTATCATGGCACAGTGTGCGAACTATATCGTGATGAAACTCAATAATGAGAACGACAAGAGCATGATTAAGGGTATGATGCCAGCCGGAAGCACAGATGTAATTGAAACCACTACCATGTTTAGCTCTGGTGACTGCCTTGTGGTTGGGGATGCCTGCCCGATACCGCTTAAAATCCATGTGGAGCTTGCAAAGGAGCGGCCGCAGAGTAAGACCATAGATTTCTGGACAGAGTGGAAGAGAGAGCGCGGTATCGTGGATTATGCAGCTTGCCTTGAGGAATATTTGGAGAATTAGGAGGATGGCTATGCAGATTGGAGATTTAGTATTGCAGTTAAAAGAGCTGTTTCCCAGATTGAAAGAATACTCCATGATGGACATTATAAAGTTTGCTCTTCAAAAGCAGATTCCAAAAGAAGCAAAAAGGGATGTTGATGGATGGATTTGCCCTGATTGTAGGTGCAAACGAAAGGAGAGGTTTTCTTATTGCGTAGCTTGTGGACAGGCATTAAAGCGTACAGAAAATTAGGTAACTATCAACCGTAGTATTTGTTCATGCTATATATCAAGGAATCGGCTGCGGGTGGTCTCTGCCGCCGGAAAGGAGGATAAGATGAAATTCAGAAGCAATGCCAGATATGGCAAACCAGTCGAAAGCGGAACTATTTACGAGGGCAAGATTGGCAAGTTAAGGATATCGGTACACAGGATTATTTATTGTGAGGGTTGGTTTTTGTCCTGCCCAGATTTAGGGATAAGCCAAATGCAGTTGAAAAGCGACACTCTCATGAGTGCGATTGAGGAATCAAAAGAAGCGCTTAAAAAAGTGGCTGATAAGCTGGCCGAGGATGTTAATGCATTCTGTAAGTCAGATATTGAGATATCGAGGTAGATATGGAATATTTACTGACAATCCCCGGCACACTCCCGAACCTCAACGACTACATAGCCGCAGAGCGCGCAAACCGCCACAAAGGGGCGAAGATGAAACTGGGCAGCGGAAATATTGTTTCTGCGGCAATCAGACAGTGTATGAGGGGCGTGATGGTTGAAAAACCGGTATTCATTGAGTACACATGGATTGAACCGAGTAGGCGGCGCGATAAGGATAATATTTCGTCGTTCGGTCGGAAGGTAATCCAGGATGCACTTGTACAGTGTGGTGTACTGAAAGACGATGGTTGGAAGTATGTTGTCGGATTTTCCGACAGGTTTGAGGTGAATCGAGAAAATCCACGAATCGAGGTTTTGATCAAGGAGATAAAGTAGGTGGCACGTCACAAACAAGACGGATTGATCTACTTTCCTTTCGACACAGATTTCTTTTATGCAGATAAGAGAATTAAAAGGTTTCATGCCAAATTTGGAAATGATGGAATAATATTTTACATTTATCTGCTGACAGAAATATACCGTAACGGATATTACATAAGTTGGGACGAAGATACTACGGATGATATCGAAACTGATCTTCGTCTCAAGGAAGGGTTTATAGAGCAGGTTATGACATACTTGCGTGGTCGGTCACTACTCGAAATGAGAACACTGTCTACGGGGGTCACTATCATTACCTCACCGGGAATACAGAAACGGTATCAGGAAGCCATTAAAAGCCGAAGGCGTGATGTTTATGTTGATTCAGAAATTTGGCTTTTAAACGAAAAAGAAACAGCTTCTTATATTAAAGTTACCGTAAATGAGAGTAAATCCTGCGGAAATGAGAGTAAATCCTGCGGAAATGAGAGTAAATCCTGCGGAAATGATATAAAGGAAAGTAAAGTAAAGGAAAGTAAAGGAAAGAGAGAGATAGGTGAAGGCATAGGAAATTCATTTGATAAGTTCTGGTCTATTTATCCTTTGAAAAAGAATCTTCTTAAATCTAAGGGAGAGTATATCTATGCTCTAAAAACAACTCCAGGACTTACCGAGGAAATGCTTATTTCTGCAGGAAAAAATTATGCTGAGTCGCTCAGAATCAAAAAAATACCTGATAGATATATCAAGCACGCAGATAACTGGATTCGTGAATCTTCATGGATTGATTATTTGCCTGAAAACTATAAGAGAGAGAAAGAAAGTAAAACAGGAATAAGAGACAATAACAATTTCGAACGAAGAAGCTATGATTACGATGATTTAGAGGATAAATTGATTAACGCGAATTTTAAAGATAAAAGAGAGGTATAATGTTGAATTTTTGTAAAGGATTGATTTTGGCATGGTGCCCGGTAATCAATCAAAAAAGATATTTTGTAGAATTTGGGAAGGGGAAAGGAGGAAAGCAGAAATGAAGATGATTGAAATTGATGATTTTTTAAAGTTTATGGAATCCCTGGAAGCTGCAGGCGCTGAATATGTTTCGTTTGATGATTTGAGAAAATTTGTAAATGAACAGTCAAGCGATTGTGAAAGAGAGATTGAAGAGTGCTTAAAACACAGGGGAGATACTGGGTCGGTAAGCTAAATGTAGGAGGTGTGATCAATGCTTTGGATTGCAGTTTCGCCGGATGGGCTCGAGCTTCCATTGGCTGTTGAAAATACAGCTAGGGAGCTGGCGATTAAAATGCGCACCACCAAAAGCAATATCTTATCAAAGAAATGCAGAAAAGAGAATGGGGAGCACTGCGGGTATAAGGCGGCGGTTATAAAAGAGTGAGAGAGAAAAGAAGATACATGATTGCAGACAGGAAACATCCGTTTATGGGATTAAACAATCGTGTCTGCCAGAATCCAAAATATTACTGCCGTCTTCATCGGGTATGGTTATCTGATGGAGATGTGAAAAAGAAAAGATGCAAGGAGAAGCCGGATTTTGACATGATAGGAGTACATTTATGCAAAAATCTGGAAAAGAAATTTGGGGAGTGATGCAATGCGAAGGAAATGCCACGCCTGCCTGTGCCGAACATGCTTAAATGTGTGTTGTGATCGGAGAAACTGCACAGGAAAGAAAGGGGAGTGTGATAATTATAACGGATTTAGGCAGTTGAGTATTTTTGAGCCGGCACCACGATTTCATTCAATTCCGCGACATTCATGGAAGTATTACGGAATTAGCAAAGATCGGTACAGGCAGCTTACAGAGTACATACAGTCCGGCAGATATGCCTCTCTCGCTTCGCAGGCGGCCCATACAGCCAATGAAACGATTTCAGAGCACATTTTACTGTCTGTTACGAAAAATAAGTCCTATGACGCTCTCAGAGTGAAATGGGAACTGAAAGAAATGGAGCAAATCCCATATGGACGGACAGATTTTTATGGGATTAGGAGATGTTTCTTTAGTATTTTTAATGAGAAAATGAAGGAGATAGGGAGATGAAAATGGAACTGGATAGAAAGAAAATCGATATTTGTCGGGCAAGAAAGAAAATGACCGTTGCAGATTTGGCAGAAGCCTACGGCGT
Source organism: uncultured Acetatifactor sp. (assembly GCA_910589655.1). Classification (GTDB taxonomy): domain Bacteria; phylum Bacillota; class Clostridia; order Lachnospirales; family Lachnospiraceae; genus Acetatifactor. Next base: position 7,636 of record CAJUTJ010000070.1, read on the forward strand.
AAGCCGAGCAAGGATGCATGCAATTCTAAACCAGAGGGAAGTATCTGTTGTTTCTGCTGGAAGACTGGCAGAGGCTCTGGATGTAGATACAACTGAACTGATTTAATTTTCAGGAAGAGGATTAGGAGATATTTTATCATTTGTTTGATTTGGAGGTTAGGAGGATAGGGAAGTGAAATTTAAACAAAATGAAGAGTTGGGAGTGTTTGCAATACGAATAAAACAATTGCGTGAATCATTGAAGATGACGCAAAAAGAATTTGCAAATACAATACAGAGCACAGCGGCGACAGTTTCAGCTTATGAGAACATAACTAAAAATCCATCTTTATGGAATATAATAAACATTGCCAAAATTCATAACGTGTCAATTGATTGGTTATGTGGATTGTCTGAAAAAATGAGAAATGATGGAACATCAAAAACTTACACTGATGTAATTAATTTATTTGTGGAGGCTAAAAACATATTAGGATTTGAGATAGGCAGTAAACATACAAACTGCATAACCATTCATGATAGAAACATGAAACAATTTATGGATGATTGGGGGAAAATGCTTTCTTTGTTACAAAATGAGAGTATTGATAATAAGCTGTATGAATTGTGGTTGGACAGCAAAAAGAAAGAATATGAGAATGTTAGTATAGAAAATGAAACTTAAATTCGGTACAACTCCCCCTCAAATCTCCTGTACAATATCATTAGGGGATTTAGGGGGGGGATTGCGGAAAGGATAACTATATGATGATGGGAATGAATGATGCCGTAGATTTTTTCATGGAGGTATCGCAGACCTTAGATGATAATGACGTAGAGACGGATAAGGAGTTTCCTGGAAGATATACACAAGCAATGAACAGGCTGAGATATGAGCGTGATAAAAGCTGCGGATCAACAGTAAAAAAGATTAGTAGCAAGAATAAAAGAGGGTGTATTGTAAAGTGTGGTAATTGTGGATCTGGATGCATAGATAAAAATCCTCACTATCATTATTGTCCGAATTGTGGATATGCAGTTAAAGGATATTAATTCAAGGGGAATTGTGGAGGTTAAGGGAAATATGGATTTCAAAATACCATTACATATTGCGAAAGAAATAAAAAGATATTGCGAACAGCAAGATTTTGATGATGATGAAAATAAGGAATCTTGCAGGTATTGTGTTTTTTGTGGCAGGCATGGGGATTGTATGTTGCATGATGATAAAATGGGATTTCCGAGCGGCTGGAAGACTCCGTAATTGGTGGGAAAATAGAGAGGTAAGGGAAAATGAGTGGTGATTTGATTAGCAGAAAGGCGGTTATAGATTTAATTGAGAGTTGCCATGTGTTTGAAGATGCCTACTGCCTGGTTGATTATATAAACGAGCTGCCTACCGCCTATGATGTGGATAAGGTTATGGAGCAGTTGGAAAGCGTGTCTATTCCAGAAAATAAAGTATTATACGCAAGTCCAGATGAATTTGCACAGTTTTTAAAATTGAAGGATGCAATCGAAATTATAAAATCCGGCGGCATTAAATGAGAGTAGGTGTAAAATGAAGTATAAATGCATAAAAGAAATGTGCTTGCCAAAGTTCGATGGTGACGGTTTTGAAATACCGAATGAATATGGATTTGTGGATGTTGGCAGCATTTGGGAAAGAAATGACAGATGGAATCTTATCGGTGGCGATGTGCATCTGGATTCATTGGATGATAATTCCGATTTTGGATGGGTAGAAATGCCGATTGATGACTTGGAAGAAAATTTTGTGCTGATTGAATGAAATCAGTGATTGTATGGGCGGTGGAATGTTTTGAGGTAATAGAACCATTTTGATAATGGACAAGGGAAAGGATAGGGAAATGAAAATCATAGTATTAGAGCGTGATGATAAAATAATTGTCACGGACGAAGAACAGCTTACAAAAGAATTTCATGAGCAGTATGAGAAAAATGGAAATGGAATGGATAAAGACGATTTCTATTACGAATTTTTCTATTGTGAGCCAATAAATGGGTCTATTGATTATTCTGTCGAATATGACCGAATTGATTTTAAGTACGATAACTGGGATGTTGAACAGGCATATAACCATATTAAGTTGTGTTTGCAATGGTTAAAAGAAAATTCAGGTTTTACTAAATACACAATGTTTCATGTGCTGATGGCGATAAATTCGTGTGGAGCAATCGGGAAACAGGAGTATGAGGCACTGCATGAGAAGTATTGCAATTATAGTGATTGACAGGCAGAAAGCATTTACAGATTGAGGTGATAGAAAGTGGCGAACGTTGGCAGACCTCCGAAGTATAAAAGCAAGGAGGAAATAGAAGATAAAATTGAACAATACTTTGCAATCTGTGAGGGTGAGCCACTTCTTGATGATGAAGGGAATCAGGTGGTTAATAAATATGGGTATCCCTGCTGGATAAAGCCACCAAAGCCGCCTACGGTGACGGGATTAGCGTTGGCGTTAGGTTTCACAACAAGGCTTTCTCTGCTGAATTACCAAGGAAAGAAAGAGTTTATGAACACGATTACGCGCGCGAAGTCCAAAATCGAGGAATACGCCGAGAGCCGTCTATTTGACCGTGACGGATCCAACGGCGCACAGTTCAGCCTGCGGAACAACTTCAAGGGCTGGAATATCGACAACGAGCAGAAGCTTGAAATCGAACTCCTGAAGCTGGAAAGCCAGGTCAAGGATAGCCATCCGGAGGAAGAAGCGGAGGATAATTTCATGGACGCGCTGAACGGTACGGCAGCGAAAGTGTGGGAGGAAAGCGGGGTAGAGGAATGAAGGAGTATCATGCAATAAATATTCTGGAAGGAATATTTGAAAATTGTGTAAGAGATAATGATAAGGAGTATATTGAGAAGAATCTTGCTTTTGCAGAAGCTGTAAAGGCATTATCTGAAATCCAGCAGTACCGGGCCATCGGCACAGTCGAGGAATGCCAGGAGGCAAGGGAAAGACAGAGGGCTAAGAAACCAAACAGAAGGGAAGATAAATACATTGACTTAATACAACATTATTCATGTCCAGTATGCGGAAGATATTTCGGACAGGCAGGGATTCATAGCGTTATTTTGTTTGACAAACCCAAATACTGTACTTGCGGAAACGCTATTGATTGGAGTGATACCGATTGAGCGACATTAACACCCGGATAGAAAACATCCGCAAAGGCATAGCACAACGCGCTGCCGCCATGAAAGCAAAGGTGCAGAAGCAGGGCTTCCAGTTTAAACCGTTCTCCGCCAAGCAGAAGAAAGTCCTTACATGGTGGTGTCCTGCAAGCCCGGTCAAGGATATGGACGGCATCATAGCAGATGGGGCAATCAGGAGCGGGAAAACGCTGTCTATGTCGCTGTCGTATGTGCTGTGGGCGATGAACAACTTCAACCAACAGAATTTCGGTATGGCAGGCAAGACGATTGGCTCCTTCCGACGAAACGTCCTCTTTTGGCTGAAACTGATGCTTGCGAGCAGAAAATACACGGTGATAGACAAGAGAAGTGACAATCTGCTGATAGTCAGTAAAGGTAATACTGTCAATTACTTTTACATATTTGGCGGTAAGGATGAACGGTCACAGGATTTGATTCAGGGAATTACCCTTGCCGGGTGCTTCTTTGATGAAGTAGCACTCATGCCGGAATCCTTTGTCAATCAGGCAACCGGGCGATTGTCTGTTGATGGTTCTAAGATGTGGTTCAACTGCAACCCGGACAGCCCCCGGCACTGGTTTAAGGTCAACTGGATTGATAAGGCAGAGGAAAAGCGGCTTGTATATCTGCATTTCACCATGGACGACAATTTATCTCTGTCAGAACGAATTAAGGCGCGTTACCGCGGCATGTATGTTGGTGTGTTTTTCAAACGCTACATAGAGGGGCTGTGGTGCGTTGCAGAGGGGCTTGTATACTCCATGTTTGACGAGGACAAGCATGTTTCCGACAAACACATGACTGGGGCAAAAGAATGGGTAGTGTCTATCGACTATGGAACGGTCAATCCTTTTGCGGCTGGACTATGGGCGTTTGATGGACGGCACGCACAAAAGGAATCTGAATACTACTACGATAGTAAAGAAACCGGAATCCGGCGAGATGATGAAGCCCATTACCAGGAAATATGCAAGCTGATAGGGGATAGAAAGGTATCATTTATCATTGTTGACCCGTCTGCTGCGTCATTCATTGAAACGATAAAAAAGCATGGTGATTACATAGCCAAGGGCGCCGAAAATGATGTGCTGGACGGAATCAGGGTGCAGACAACATTCCTGAACAGAGGAATTATCAGTTATTACAAAGACTGTGAAGCAACCATAAATGAGTATGGGCTGTATTCGTGGGATATGGAAAGCCCGGAGGACGCTGTTATAAAGGAGTTCGACCACTGCATGGATAGTGACAGATATTTTTGCTATACATTCCTGCGGCGGCGGTTGAGGTGGAAGTATTAAGAAATTGGCTATATGGTAGAAAAGGGAAAGGTATGGATAGAACAAAATACAACAAAGCAAATAGATTAAGGAATGATATAAAAGAATTGAAATTATTGCAAAATACATTGGAAAGAGAGAATGATATTTTATGTGGTTCTGTCGGAGACCCTGTGTTTTGCCACAAAATAACGCCAGAAATGAAGAAAACATTACTTAAGATGTGTATTGGAGAGATTGCTACTCTTGAAAAAGAGTTTGAAGAACTCTGATGCATCTTCCAATTCGATAAGGAGCGTATAGGAAAATGGAAATAGGATTCTATCATGGAGCACTAGGCGACAGTTACGAAAAGCAAGCCAATGATCAGGGTTTTACTTTGGGAGATAAAACAGAATTATTTGACAAAATAGGATACGCTTATAATTTGTTAAGAGTTCGTGGATATTTGACGGACAGTCAAGCAGATATGGTTTGCAAGAAAATTCAGAAAGACCTTGTTAAATCGGTTAAAAAGATGAAGAGTGCGGAGGATTGATAGAATGAGCATTAGCGAACAGGTAAAGGAACTGAGAATGGCGGCAATATACAAAGAACATTCTCTGCGAGAATTATTGGAGAAAGCCGCCGACACGATAGAATCCCTCTCTTCCAAACTGCAAGCGGCGAATATGGAGCGGTCAGCGGATGATTGCGGCGGCGGGTGGATTGAATGTGATAAGGATAATTTGCCGGATAAAGAAGTCTTATGTTGCGACCAGTGCGGAGAAATGATTCTGGGTTATGTTTCCGAGGACAAAACAAGCGATACTGGATTCTGTGCGGAAAATGATAATGTGTATATGTACAACTGCGTTAAGTGGATGGAAAAGCCAAAACCATGAGCCTTAACAAATCCATCACCCACGGAAAAGAACAACGCAATCCATACCAGGGAGCAAGGAAAAATGACGCGAAAAGAAAAGTTTGAAAAATTTTATGAAAACGGATATTTGTATCATGTAAAAATACTGTATTCCAGTGGTGGATATAAATATGCAAATTTATTCTCATTAAAGGATTACGAAATGGGGAAAAAGATTGGCTCTATTGTTGGATATCGTCACATGAATATCTTTGAAAGATTTTTATACAGAAACAATCTGTAAACATAAGAACGATAAAAGGGAACTGCGGCAGGTGCAGGAGTTGGAAGAATATAACGGTTAGGAGATGGGGAAATGAAAATCTATGCAGATAGATTAAAACAATTGATTGATGATAATGGATTAACGCAAGCGGAATTTGCTAAAAAAATAGGAATTTCTCAAAGCGTAATATCGTATTATACGCTGAACAAAAGAGAACCAGGGATTTCGATAGCTAAAAAGATAGCTGACTTTTTTGGGGTTTCCGTTGATTATATGATTCGTACTGATGAAGAACTTTCTGTAAATAAATTAGACAGTAAATGGAAAAGTAATCTGATGAACAAATTTAACAAGGTGGTTTAAATGGGTTTAATCGCATGGATTAAGGAGAAGATAAGAATGTTATTTAAAACGGACGCTGAAAAGGCTTTCGGTGTGGAAACGTACCTGTCGCCGGAAATGGATGCTGCTATTAAGCTGTGGGGGCAGTTGGAGAGCGGGAAGCCGCCTTGGGTAAAGGGCGATACCCGGACAATCCGCTTTTCAAACACTGTTGCCCGGGAACTGGCTAAGCTGATTACACAGAATATTGACATTAAGGTGCAGTCAAAATATGGAACTGGAGAAACCGCCAAGAGAATCCAGAAAGCCATTGATGATTATTTCTTGAAGAATGCCCAGCGAATTATGCAAGATGTGATTATGTTGGGCGGCTCTATGGCGAAGTGGAACGGGAAAGGCATGGACTACATACCGCCGGATCGGTTTCTTGTGACTGAATTTGACAGCAACGGGGAAGTGACCGGGGCAATATTTTTCTCATACTACCAGAAAGAAAAGAAATTCTACACACGGGCAGAATGGCACAGGTTTGAGGACGGCGAACGCCGGGACGAAGCCGGGGAGAGCGTGTCTGTCAGAGTGTACAGAGTATCCAATAAAGCGTTTGTTTCTGATAATCAAGATGAGATCGGCAAACCGACAGACCTAAAAAACACCAAATGGGCGGACATTGTGCCGGAGTTTACAGCAGAAAACCTTGAAAAGCCTTTATTCGTGTACATAAAGAACCCATACAGCAACACCATAGACCCGGACAGCCCATTGGGGGTATCGTGCTTTTCGGAGTGCATAGAGGAACTGCGCTGGCTGGATATTGCAATGTCCACGCTGGGGGTGGAAACGGAGGACTCCGAACCGAAAATGATTGTTGGGCAGTCTGCAATACAGTATGCAGAAGCGAACGGAATTGAGCTTCCGCGAATGGTGCTTAAGACCGGACTGGACGATATGACGGATAAGCCATTTGAGCAGTGGCAGCCGACGCTGCAGGTCACAAGCCGAATAGAGGGTATAAATTTTTATCTGAATATTTTATCTGCCAAAGTAGGATTAGATGTTGGATATTATGTGTTTAACGGTCAAAGGATAGTTGCCGCAACTGCGACACAGATAGAATCTGCGGAAAGAAGAACGGTAAATACTGTACTGGCATATAGGCAGGTTTTGGATAGACCAGAATCGAATGGTGATGGGAGAGTAGGTGTTATACATGACATAGCATATATCATTGATTCTATGTCTGTAATTAACGGAGAATATCCACCATCGGAATATGGGAACTATGAGATATTCTGTGATTTTGCGGATATTGTCGCAAATAAACAAGAGGATATGATGTTAGACCTTCAATTAGCAAATCAAGGGTTTATGTCAAAAGCGGCATTTCTTGTATTGCATAGAGGGTACACGGAAGAAGAAGCCAAGAAGATGGTCGAGGATGCCAGAAAGGAAAACGAAGCAAAACAAGAAGGAAGCCTTTTTGGTGAAGAGTAAAATGGTACAACTGAATCTGCAATCTGTATTAAAATTAAAGTGTGAGGATAGCCCGACGGGGCGAACGTGGCAACCCTTAGCCATTTCCTCACACTTAACTATTATAAGGGCATTGTAAGAAAGGGGTGCAATATGGGTAAACCATTAGATTTAACCGGGAAAAGATTTGGAAGTTTAATAGCATTGGATTATACAAACTCTGCTGACAGAAAGCGGAGATTGTGGCGGTGTAAGTGCGATTGTGGAAACGAATCAATGGTGCAGACTGCAAATTTGACAAGCGGACATGTAAAACATTGTCAACAGTGCGGATATAAAGAGCTTGCGAAAAAGAGGACTACTCATGGAAAAAGAAGAACGAAATTATATACAAAGTGGTGTTCTATGCGCCGGAGATGCGAAGAAAAATCGTGTAAGTCATATAAAGATTATGGCGCAAAAGGGATAAAAGTATGTGACGAGTGGAAAGACCCGCAAAAATTCTTTGATTGGGCTGAAAGTCACGGATATAAGGAAGGACTTGAGATTGATCGGATAGATGTCAATGGAAATTATTGCCCGGGAAATTGCCGGTTTGTTACAAGATTAGAAAATGCTAACAATAAGACCAGTAACCATTATGTGACTTATAACGGAGAAACAAAGTCATTAGCTGATATGTGCAGAAAGCACAATCTTCCGTATAGCAAAATCAGTTACATGGTACTTAGGGGAATTAGCTTTTCAGATGCAATTAAAAAATACAAAAGAGAAATACAGGAGGCGGCAAAGGAAAAATCAGAGAATGAGCCGAAAGAGGGATTGTTTGGGGAGGAATAGGAAATGAGCGAATTTGACAATAACAAAAATGAGGTTTGCAGATATGCAAAAAATCCAGATATGGGCGTTTGTAAAAAATGTGCAAAAGAATATAAAATGCCACATCTTTGGTGTTGTTTAGAATGGTGTGGAGAACTTGAGTTTTGTAGTGGTTGCACGAACGGAATTTATACAGAACAGAAAGCGTGATTTTATGAGAATCAGACAGCACATAGGGAATGTTGATATTGATATAAGCGATGCAAGGTTACAAAAGAATTTGAAAGAAGCGCAAAGGCTACTTACAAATCAAGTTTGGGCAGACTGTGACCCTCTTGTGCCTTTTCAGCAAGGGGGATTAAGAAACAGCGTAACAATGAGCATACATGCCGATTATATTGAGTGGAATGCGCCATATGCTCATTATTTATACGAGGGAGAGGTATATGGCCCGAATATCCCCATAAGAGACGCAGAGGGCAATATAACAGGCTGGTACTCTCCACCAAGCAAGCATCCGGCAGGGAGACCGCTTACATACCACACAGCAGGAACGGGCGACCATTGGTTTGAAAAGGCGAAGCAGCAGCACAAAGACGAATGGGTACGGCTTGTTAAACAGACCGCCGGCAGGGATTAAAATGGTACAAATGAATCTGCAATCTATATTAAAATTAAAATGTGAGGATAGCCCGACGGGGCGAAAGCAGTAATCCCTAACTGTTTCCTCACAATCCGAAATAGGGAGATTGCAGGAGGGAACGCAATATGAAAGAAAAATTAAAGGTATGTTGGATAAGTGCAGGAGTATCATCGTTTATTGCAGGATATTTGGCAGAAAATGTTGACGAATTTATTTACATAGACATTGAGAACCAGCATTCCGACAGCATGAGATTTATTAAGGATTGCGAAAAAGTTTTGAGAAAGCCCATACAGATATTAAAATCAAATTATGGAAGTACCCAAAATGTTATTAAGCAGTTTAGATTTATCAATGGCATTCATGGGGCAAAATGTACGGAAGTTCTCAAAAAAAGGGTTCGTAAAGAATGGGAATACGAACATAGAGATTATGATATAACTTATGTTTGGGGATTTGATTTCAACGAGCGGAACAGAGCAGACAGATTGTTAGAGAGTATGCCGCAATTTGAGCATGAATTTCCTTTGATAGACAAAATGTTATCAAAATCAGATGCACACGGAATACTTGATAATCTTGGAATAAAAAGACCGCTCATGTATGATTTGGGATATAGCAACAACAACTGTATCGGTTGCGTAAAAGGTGGTATGGGATATTGGAACAAAATCAGAGTTGATTTTCCAGAGGTGTTTGACTGCATGGCGAAGTTAGAGCGTGAAGTTGGTCATTCGTGTATTAACGGAGTTTATCTTGACGAATTAGACCCGAACAGGGGGCGCGTGGAAGATGAAGTAATGCCCGATTGTTCTATTATGTGCCACTTAGCAATTTGATAGATTTAGTCAAGAGGACAGCAGGAAAGGAGTAGGGGAATGGATTTAATGACTATAATTTCACAGCTTGAAAAAGAAGCTGATGAAGCAGACGACAAAATTATGGAATCGGATTCACCACAATACTATGACGGATATGGTGATGGAGTGCAGTACGCAATAGATTTACTAAGAAAAGCTGCCATTGCAGAATGCGAGCAAAGAATAGCAGAAGCGGAATTTGCAAAAGTGCAGAATTTTCAAAGTTCCCTTGTAAATTCAAGGCTTAACATACCACTTGTTGAAAATCCATTAGGGGGTTGTAATGCTATCACCAGATTATTTCACAAACAAAGAGGATAGATTGCTTGAACTCTACCGACAACTTGAAAACTTTATCCTCAAAGACATCACCCGCCGCCTACTCTCCGCCGGCGAAATGACCGCAACCGCCGACCGCCTTATCTGGAAATTAAAGCAGATGGGCGAGAGCCAAGCGGAGATTGAGCAGAAATTGCGGAAATTAACAGGACTGACACAGAAAGAACTCCGCTCCCTCCTACAAGACGCTGTTCTGACCTCGTGGGAGGACGATAGAGCCACGTTAGGGCAGTTAGGCATAGAATTATCCAATCCACTCAAAAACGCCGCTGTAATCCGCGTTATGGACGCTGAATATAAAAAGAGTTTGGGAGAACTGACAAACCTCACACGCACAACCATGAAGCAATCACAGATTGACCTTATCAATATGCTTGACGAAGCTGATTTGCGAGTGGCGGCAGGAGTGCAAAGCTATTCAGCGGCGGTGTGTGATATTTTGGATAGGTATGCCGGACGTGGGATATATGTGGATTATCCGAGCGGCACACGCCGGACACTGGAATCGGCGGTTAGATTGTGCGTTGTCACATCAATGAATCAGACGGCGGCGCAGGTAACGAATCAGTACATAGTTGAGGGTGGAATTGAGTATGTCCTTGTATCGGCGCATTTGGGGGCAAGACTGGCTCAGAAAGGACAGCCGGCACTTGCTTCTCATGCAGACTGGCAAGGGAAGGTATATCGAATAAGAGGGAGCGAGCCGGGATATCCTAATCTGTTAGAGTCTACCGGGTACGACATTGACCCGGCAACCGGGCAGGGAAAGGTTGATAATCCCATTGGGTTGCATGGTTATAATTGCCGTCACTCACACAAGCCTTGGGATAAGCGCTTACGCAATCCCTATGTGGATGAAAACGGTAATCTGAAAATAGACAGCGAGGAAAACAAAAAGCGGTATGAACTCCAACAGAAACAGCGTGCTATGGAACGAAACCTGCGGGCGTGGAAACGAAAGTTGAATGAAAAGCAGGAGCAAATCAACAATCCCCGTGACGATATGGACGTTGATAAACTGCAACAAGACTATGACCGCATGGCATATCAACTGACGCAGAAAAACAAGGCGTACAACGATTTCTGCAAACAGAACGATTTACAGCCGCAGTATGACCGCATAAAGGTAGCTGATTTCGGCAGGGAGCAGACAAAGCAAGCGAATCAGGGCGCAAGAAGATATAAAAAGGAGAATAAGGGGAAATGAAAGCAGGAGATAAAGTTGCATGGGTAAGTCAGGCGCAAGGTTGCTGGAAGAAAAAAAGCGGTACAGTAATTGCAGACATTCCAGCCGGAAAGAGTGCGAGACAGCACATTCCGGCCAGTGCAAAGAAAAGTCATTCAAAAGTTGATAAAGACAAAAGTGCGATTGATAGAGTGCTTGTTGCGGTTCCGGCCGGGAAGGATGGACAGATTACGCATTATTATTGTCCTAGAAAAAGCATTGTTGTTATTATTGATTCGGCTGAATAATTGGTACAACCCCCGCCCGAATCTGTTGTAAAATTGAGGTAGGAGGTAGGGAAGATGAGTAAATGGATAAGAGAATTATCGCCAAAAGATAAAAAATACGGTGATGGTTGGTGTGGAGATTTAGATAGATGTTATCGGCTTGACAGAAAATATATCGTAATGACACGAATGATTAAGACGGATATTGGTGTTGTGGAACATTTCTGTATAAGAAACAGGGATAATACAGATATTTCTTGGGCTGAAAAGCAGAAAATTAAAAATGACATAGCAGGAAGAAAACGGACTGCGATAGAAGTATTTCCGAGAGAGGATAGATTGATTGATGAAGCAGGAATGTATCATTTGTGGGTGCTACCAGAAGATTATGAGCTGCCATTTGGATTACATAAGAATGACTGTAAAACTGAACCAATCGAAAGAGAGCTGATGTTGAAATGAATAGATGGGTAGAATACAATGTTAATCCCCTAAAGAAACGTGTCGGTGACTGCGCTATTCGTGCGTGTTGCAAGGCTACGGGGCGCACATGGAATGAAGTCTTTGACGACCTTGTGCAGATTGCATACCGGCAAAAGGACGTTCTTTCTGCAAATAAAGTATGGGGTGAATACCTGGCAGATAACGGGTATGTGCGATATGAGCCGGATTATCCTATGGACGTGTATAAATTCTGCTGCAACTTCCCACATGGTACATACGTTTTGGGGCTTGACGGGCATGTGGTGACGGTGGTAGACGGAAAATACTGGGACACATGGGACAGCGGCGGTAAGAATGTAATTTATTTTTGGGAGAGGGGATAGGCATGAAAGAAAATTTAAGACCTTGTATAGTCAATATTCCAGAAATTACAGAGAAATACAGGACAGCCGGAAATTCAGTGATTCAAACAAGAGTCTTGAGCGAAGCGGAAACCCACAAAGGATATTTTCATGCATGGGGAAGTGAAGTCTATGTAACAAATGGACTTGTGGTTGGAACGACCGCCGGGCAGGCGTCTACTCTTTATGGAGTTGTGGAATATGAGGACGGCACAATACATAAGGTTGACCCGGAATGTATCACTTTTACTGACAGAGATTGCAAAGACTGATTGCAACCCCTCCCTAAAATTGCTATAATGAGGTAAATACAGAGCGGAGGTGCAGGGAATGGAAATACCAGTAATAATAGGCTCATTGGTGATACTTGGTGAAATATCAATTTTGGCTTTTATGCTGATGAAAGAGTGGTTTCTTCCGTTTGTCGGTCAATGTGTACGTGATTTTTATGGAAAGGTTAAGGGAAGATATGGAAAATAGGGATAATGTGAAGGAAAAAGAAAACAGTGCAACAGATGTATTAGGCGCACTGGTGAAGCAGCTTAAAACAATGTGGATGGTGATTGTTCTTTTAATTATTCTGCTTGTCGGAACAAATATGGCATGGCTGTATGTGTTCCAGAGTTATGACTATGTATCGCAGGATGGCGAAGGATATAATTATTACAATCGCCAAGTGGGAGGTGATGTAAATAATGGGGCAGAAAGTCAGAACCAAGAAGAACGGAAAATCGAAGGGAACTAAGAAGAAAAGAAAGTAGCGGCGGCATGAGGAAGAAGAAAGAAAAGGAAGTTGAAGGATTTGTTAAATGGGAATTGGAACTTTTTAGAAACGAGTGTAATTTCACACCAGACGAATCCATGTTCTTTGATTTAAGGAACGAAGGCGACGGAATGAGTTTTGAAGAAATTGCCGGGAAAATGGGATATTGCATGACTAAAATCAATAAACTTTCTGAATCCGTCACTGAAAAGATTATAAAGGTATTGCCGCTTAAAGAAGCATTTTTCAAGAAATACCGCGATAAATACGGCGAATAATTGAATAAAAAACGCAACAAAAACGAGGGTTTTCCGAGTATGGGAAATCCTCTATTTTTGTGCGAAAATTTACCCATAGGAGGAATAGGCCTATGCTTTTCAATGTATGGAATTACAATCCGCCGTACTTAAGTGCGAGTGACGGAATGATGATAGAAAGATTATTGAAATCCATGGAGGAATCGGAAAATGGCATTTTCAACAAACCCGGCGTTAAATCAAAGGCTCATGCAGTTGGATCAGGAGTATGCGCAACAGAGGGCGAGCCTGATACAAAGTTCTTACACGCAGCCACAGCAAAACAATAATAACTGGAATCAGAATAATATGCAGCAGGCGTCACAGCCGCCGCAGACCAATCAAGGAATCTTGTGGGTACAGGGAGAAGCCGCGGCCAGATCATACCTGGTAGCGCCTAACAGTACGGTACTTTTGATGGACAGTGAGACAAACCGGTTTTACTTAAAATCTGCAAATCCCGCTGGAATGCCAAGTATGCAGATATTTGAGTATTCAGAAGTATTACAGAACGCACCGCAAGCCCCACAGAGCGCACAAGCGAATTTAGACGATAAATACGTCACCCGTGAGGAATACAACGCTCTACAGGGCAAATACGCAGAGATATTGGACAAGTTAGATAGCTTTCATGCCCTTGTTGTGGCTTCCGAGGATGCCAGAAAACCAGCGGCGGCAACAAATAAATCAAGAGGTAAGGGAGGGGATTCTAATGTCTAATCCGATTTTTCAAGCAATGGGCGGCAATATGGCCAACATGGGCGGCGGGCCCTTTGCAATGATTCAGCAGTTTATCCAGTTTGCAAATGGATTCAAGGGAAATCCGCAGGAGGAAGTGCAGAAACTTCTTAATTCTGGTCAGATGACGCAGGAGCAGTACAACGCTTTGCAAGGACAAGCTACACAGTTCCAGCAACTCTTGGGCAAGTTCCCGGGTGCGAACAATTCAAATTGATACAAATCTGCGCAGATTTAGTATAAATAAAATTTTTCGGAGGTAAATTATGATGGATTCAGGTGGAGTACCTATGACTATGCCTGTGCAGCCTGCAAATACCGGCAATAATGGCGGTGGTTTTGGATGGGGCGGAGATGGTGCATGGTTCCTTATTATCCTTTTCTTATTCGCTTTTTGCGGTTGTGGAAATGGTGGATTCGGCGGCTTTGGCGGCGGCTTTGGAGGAAACGGAGCAGCTTTACAGGGTGCACTTACCAGAGCAGACATTAATGACGGATTTGCACTCAACAATCTGCAGAGCGGCATTAATGCTATTCAGCAGGGTATTTGTGACGCTACTTACGCACTCAACAACGCAATTCAGAGCGGATTCAACGGTGTGCAGTCACTTATTTGCAATCTTGGCTCACAGCTTGCACAGTGCTGCTGCGATATCCGGGCAGCTATTCAGGATGTTAAATACGAAATGGCACAGAATACATGCACAATCACTAACCAGATGAGCATGAACACGAGAGACGTCATTGACAACCAGAACAACGGATTCCGGTCAATCCTTGACTATCTGTGTCAGGAAAAGATTGACGCAAAGAATGAGAAGATCGCAGAGCAGGCAGCATTGATTCAGACGTTGCAGTTACAGAAGAGTCAGTCAGACCAGAATGCATACTTTGCAGCAACTCAGGAAGCCCAGACAGCGGAGCTTATCCGCAGGCTTGGCAAGGATTACCCGGTTAATGCCGTGGTGGTTCAGCCTAATACGCCAGTATCTTTCCCGACAAATTGTTGCGGACAGTTCAACGGCGGCGGTTGGAATAATGGCTGCGGACAGTGTGGAAACTGCTAAAAAACTGAAAAAAGAGTATCTTTTCCGTGAAACATCGGAAATGTTCGGCATGAGCCGTTATTACAACGTGGGAGGGCAGAACATTGATTCTGTCCTTTCATGTTATCGAGAGGAGAAAAATAACATGGCAGAATATACTGGAATTGCCTTGCAGACCGTAGACGCAGGGCAGAATGTTGTATTAACCGAAACCCCCGTGTGCGGTTCAAACTGCATTCAGCACAGGGAGGGGAGCGGCATTGTAAAATTAAGAGGACTTACCAATAACTGCAAAGCAAGATTCCTTGTCAGCTTTTCGGGAAATATTCAGATTCCGACAGGCGGCACGGTAGAAGCTATTTCCGTAGCGATTGCAGTTGACGGAGAACCTTTGCAGTCTACCCGAATGATTGCAACCCCGGCGGCAGTGGAGAATTTCTTTAACGTGTCCGCACAGGCGTACATAGACGTGCCGAGAGGGTGCTGTGCAACCGTGGCAGTCGAAAACACGTCCACACAGGCGATTCAGGTGCAGAACGCTAACCTGATTGCGGTAAGGGAGGGTTAAGTTATGCATAAATTGAGAGAAAACGCAGAAAAAGAGTTAAAAGCGATTGAGGAAAAAGGCTTGACTTCTTCCAATCTGGACAATGCCTATAAGCTGGTGGAAATCATGAAGGGCGTAGATAAAATTGAGATGATGCAGGACGGCGGTTATTCCAGGGACGGATATAGTCGGGATATGGAGGATTACAGCCGGGAGCGTGGCGGGTATTCCCGTAACGGCGATTACAGCCGGGAGGGGAATTATTCCAATGATTACGATAATGGAAATTCCTACCGCAGAGGACGGAGCGCAACAACTGGTAGATATGTACACCGCCCGAATTATTCCCGCCTGTCCGGAGACGATACCGACATGGACGAGTACAGGAGCCGGAAGATGGAGTATTCTAACAGCAGAGACGAGGGAAGTAAGGGACGTATGCTTGATGCATTAGAGGACTTCATGTGCGGTGTATCGTCTATGGTAAAGCAGATCTGCCGCGATGCGGACTGTCGGGAAGAAAGGGAAATCGTGAAAAAGTACGCGAGAGAAATTGCAGAGATGTAAGAAAAAAGGCGGTAGGGTTATCCTGCCGCCTGTTCTTCAATATTCAAAATGCAATGGTGTTGATGGTACAGCACTTAAATTCAAATTTGTTTCATTATAGTAATCTTTAGGCCACTTCTTCTTTACAGTTTCCTCTAAAAATTTGTTTCCTTCTCTCAATTCCTGCCGTTCTGTTTTGTAAACATATCCGCTTTTGATTCTCTGATGATAATGTTCGCCATATATCAGCAACCATTCAAATCCTTTCTCATCACTTCCAACATATCCATATCCGTATGCGCTTCTGCTTTCCAACATATCCTTCTCACTTTCTCCCTGCATTACCCGGCAGGGACGGGATAAAATTTAAACTTGCTTGCAAAATTGAATTGTCTGCTGGTGGATTTCTGCTGCTACTCCTGCATTAAACGCTTTCAAGAGCGGTATACATTCACCAACATAGCTATTTGCATTCTTTTTGATAAATTCCATCATTTCCGGGCATTGTGCGGCGGCAACTATCCGCTGTTTCTTGTGTGCTTCACTTATGCCGATTGCGTATGCGATTGTTTTTAATTCTTTCTTAGTCATATCTTCCCTTCTTTCTCCCGGCGCCACCCCGCCGGGTGGGTGGTGTGGCTAATGAAGTCTGTTTTCTCCTGCCCATAATTGAGCGTTGTGGTCGGTATCCTTAATAGATGCATAATAATTCCACGCATCACTTAGTGCATTAAATTCTATAAAATCTGCTCCTTCATAAACGTCTCCAGATTCAACATAAGTTCTTGTGTAATATACTTTAAACGTCATATCTATTCCCTCCTTGTCTCGAGCCATACCTGTGACTCAACTATAGAATAGCATATATACGGACGTATATCAATATGAAATATTCACAAATATATACGTACAGTTTTAGTGAAAATGTATATATACGTACATTCAAATAAATGATATTCTATCTTTGAGGTGATGAAATGGCAGAAAAATATACAGAATCGCAGAAAAAGGCAAGTCTGAAATATGCAAAGGAAAAGTTGAAGCGAGTGCCGCTTGACCTGAAAAAGGATGAATATGAACGGCTATCAGCGGCGGCAAAGTCTGCTGATATGAGCATTAACGGATTTATAAAGGCGGCAATAAATGAAAAAATCTCCCACGACAAGGGGCGGCAGTGATGCCGCTCTTTTGCTTATCTTTTGAAAACCATATGTATTTCACAAGATAGTCACGAGAAATTTTGACCTTAAACTTGGTACAAATAATTTTGGAAGCTGTGGTATGATGTAAATGGTTGAAGAAATTCCCCTGCACAGTCTTTGTAGACAGAAAATGGACGTTCTGCATTGGGAGAAAACGGTCAGTAATATTCAAAAGCGATTCCGTACTATTATCGGTTCGATTCCGGTATACAGATTAAGCCGGGGTGGCGGAACGGTTAGACGCACACGGATGTAGTGGAGTGTTTAGCAGGCGCAAGGCGGCACTCATTTTAAAGGTTCGAATCCTTTCCCCGGTATTCTTCCGGTTAGCCGCCGACTATATCAAGCGTAAGCGGTCAATGGCTTGTGATTTTAATGCTGGCAGGGAGATTGGCTATCCCCTGTCGGAAGCCGAAAAAGGGAGGATATGGGAATGTGTGAACATTGGGAGTGTCCATATAAAGGATGCAAATATCATGAATTTTTTGATGAGCAAAAACACGAGGAATACAAAGAGCGTTCTTACAAATTCTTTCCTGATAATGGAGAAGAAATTGAGGATTGTACTCTTTATTTAGACGTATAACTTGGTACAACAATCTCACCAAACTGCGGTACGATATAGCCAGTAAAAAGCATTGAGAAATGGGCGCGACATAAGGTAAGACCGAAAGGCACTGAATATAATCAAAGACAGGAACAAATGTGAAGCGTTTCCTGCGGTATTAATGCTTTTTATGATATAGAAATCGGGAGGGATAGGGAAATGGAAGAATTAAAGAAATGTCCGTTTTGTGGTGGCAAAGCGATATTTAACACAGTCAGCAATTCATCGTCACATCACGGAGTTGGGTTTGATTTTGAAATCGAATGTGAGGACTGCGGTGTAAAATTGCCAAAGAAATATCGAGTTGAGTTTTCCTTGACAGATAGCGGAGAAATAAATCCGCTGCATGATGATAGAAAGAGAGCTGTTGAAGAATGGAACAATCGACCATGACAGAAAAATGGGTGCTTTGCCCCATCTGCGGAGGGAAAACCCGCACGAAAATCAGACCAGACACCGAGGCGAAAAACCTCATTGTGTTCTGCCCGAAGTGCAAGAGGGAAAGCGTGGTAGACATTGCCGGAGGAAATATAAATGAAGTGGAAAAGTGCACAGGTTGAGCCAGAGGAAAACGGTATATACTCATGTGTTGTTGAATTTTACAAAGAGCCGTATGATATAAAGATTGTGAATCTTGAATATTACGGCGAATGGAAAATGACGGAAACATGGAATTTGCTCATGTGGAAGAAAAGGGCACTGGATTGAATATTTAGTGCAAGAGAGAAACGGTTATGGATATTAAGGATATGGAGAGTAAGAAAGCGGAGGTATAAGAGAGAATGAAAAAATTATGGAAATTTGAATGGCATTCTTTGTACTCGTTTCTTGGTGGTTTGTTTGTCGCCACAGATGAAGAGGTACAGAATCTAATCGGAAAAGAGGTTTGGTTTGGAGAGTACGATGGAAAGCATAGTGAAGTTCATGGAACAATCGAAGATGGAGAGATAACCCTTGTCAGTGATAATCCGGTTGTGGTTGAAGCGGTTGGAAACTTCGGTCTTAACCCATTGGAATTTTTAGAAAACGAAGATGAATATTGATTAGTGCCAGTAACAAAGTTTCAGTGCCAGTAGATACGAGAAATCGTGTTTGCTGGCATTTTTATTTTGACATTATCTAATTTTCGATAAATTTCCTAACCCTCCTTTCAAGAGGGTGCATCCGTCAGTAATGGTGCTGTAAAGGCGGTTCGATTCCGCACGGGTGCATTAGGGACGTAAGCCATAGAGTGTTGCTTGCAGAGCTAGCCTTAAATGGATAAGCGCAATCCGGCTTTACGCAGTCCCTTACATTTCCCTATCAAGCGTCTGCCCCTTGTGGGTGGGCGCACTCCCACGGGATTTAGCTCAGTCGGTTAGAGCGGCAGCCTTATAAGCTGTGTGTCGGTGGTTCGAGTCCACCAATTCCGATTAAAACTGGGTCGCTCCCATCTGTGAAAGTCAGACGGAACACAGACCGATAGCAACTGCGACACGACGGAGAGTAACGCCGAATGGACAATAATGAGATGTCAACAGGGCAGACACGCCGCCAAACAGACTTGGAGTGCTGAAAGTTGCGTGTCCGATGGCGTATCGCCAAGTGGTAAGGTGCAGGACTTTGACTCCTGTATCGTTGGTTCAAATCCAACTACGCCATTTACCCCGGCAAAGGTTTATTTGCCTAAATCCATACAGCGGACACGCTGTTAAAAACCATGTTAGGAGGATAACGACATATGAAAAACATTGAACAGATTTTGAAAGAAGTAGGAATCGAGGTTACGGACGAGCAGAAAGCGGCGGTCAATGCTGCGGTGACGGAGAACTACAAGACCATTGCCGAGTTTGACAAGCAGACTAAGAAGCTGACGGCGGCGGAAGCAGACCGGGACAATTACAAAGGGCAACTTGACACGGCAAATGAAACCCTGGAGAAGTTCAAGGACATCGACCCGGAGAAGCAGGCAGAGGAAATCCAGAAGTATAAGCAGGCGGCGAAAGAAGCGCAGGACATGGCTGCAAAGCAGATTTTGGAACGTGACCAGCGGGATTACCTCAAAGGCGAGTTTGACAAGCTGAAAATCGGATCAGGACGCGTCAGGGATTCTCTTATGCGTGAAATCATGGGTGAGGACGGATTGAAGTGGAAGGACGGCGCATTTATGGGGCTGTCGGACTATCTGGCAAGGGAGAACGAAAAAGACCACTTCTACCAGACCGAAGCGGAAAAGGCAGAAGCCGAAGCCAAAGCGAAAGCTGCTGGCAGTGCGCCGAAGTTTACGGACAAGTCAGAACCGAAGCAGGCTCCGGCAAAAGATACCAGTCCGGCTCCTGTGGTTTTCTAAATCAAACAAAAAAGAAAGGACAAACAAAATGGCTATTGATTCATTAAATCTTACAAAGCTTTCCGATTTGGCAGGAACCGAAGACGGAAAGCTGAAACTTGCAGAAGAGTACAAAGGCATTATTGAAAATGTCGGCAGACGAACGATTTCGAGCCTTTTTAAGAACCAAAGGCTTTCCGGCGACCCGCAGGCGGGAACGCTTGTGGCGAAAAGATTTGCTTCTGCGAAGTCCGAGGAATACGGCACGGCAAGGGCGGCAAGAAAAGGCAAGCCCGGCAGAGGATTTGAAGTTGCCGTTGATATCGACATCGACAAGGAAATCATGGAGGAATACGAGGAAAAAGACATCCGGCTTGGCGGCATTCCGGGGCTGTTGTCCGAGAGAAGAACAGCTATTACCCGTGCTATGGTTCGAGAACTAGACGAAAACTTTTTCCTTGTGGCTGTCGGCAAGCGTAAAGAGAGTGACGGAACTGTTGGGACTGTTGCCGGCGGTACAGAGGTTACAGTATCCGGCGATACCATCAAAGACCGGGTAACGGCAGTCGTGATGAAGCTGCATACTGCAAAAAATGAGTTCGTGGACGGTATCGAGAAAGAGGATATTCATGTTGTCCTGTCCCCGGAAGCCTACGAGGAAATGCGGGACTACATCGACACCAAAGGCAACGCCAATGTCAAGACAGACGTTGCGGAGTTCGGGCGGTATCACGGCGCATGGATTTACTCCAATGTTCACCAGCCGGAGGGCGTTGAGATTATCGCTATGTGTACTGGGGCGATTGCAGAGCCGGTTATGGCAGACGAATATCAGGCAAAGCAGATTGAGCTTTCCAATGCGTATGCAATCGGTATGTTCTTCCATTACGGCTGTAAGGTTGTTATGCCTGACCTGATTTTCTTTAGCAAGAAACCGGGCGCGGCAAGTGCAAGCGAAACCGGCGAGGAATCCGGCGGCACGACAAGGGCAAAGAGTACGAAGCTGTCATAAGGAGCAAACCGGCGTGGGATATGTAAAGTATTTCATGCCGGAAACCATAAGAAAGGAAAATGTAAATGAAAGAATTAAAAATGGACTTGCTTACAAGCAAATATACAAAGATTTTGGTGGAAGAAAATTTTAAGTACAATGCGCCGCATAACTTTCGAGTTATTCAGGCAGTAGATGAAACTATGCCGCAGGCTATTTTGGCAGACATTCATTTTCAGGAAGGTCCGATTAAGGAGTGCGGCGTGAATGGCG
>CAJUTJ010000071.1 GCA_910589655.1 uncultured Acetatifactor sp.
ATGTGAATTCCTCCTATGCCTTATTATAACACACAATGGCATAAAATAACATACATAAACACAAAATATTTGACAAAAAAGAAGCCTTTTTTCAAGGCTTTCAAGCACTTTTTCTTATATTCAACTGTCAAACTCCCGGGAATCGTAATCATTATAATAAAACAGTTTGCGTGTATGAATATGCCGTAGTATACTTACAATTATACAATGTAGTAGGGGGTGGCAATATGGAAGAAGAGAAAAAGGATTTAGATAAAGGTGCCATAGGAATGTGGATGATATTAGGGGGCCTTGCCGGAATAATTTTGTTGATAGTTCTTGTATATTTGGCTGGTAATATCATAAACGATATTCTGGGTCTGATAGCATCAAGTCTATTGGTGTTTTCACTTCTTTCTATCTTAGTTGGCATTTTAATGATAATGGAAGAAAACAGCAGTAATAAAACAACAGAAAAAGAACAGTATATAGAGAACATCAATGCATTCCAAGAGGAATATGATAAATGTGTAGATATGATGGGGATTGTAAAAAGCGATATAGAGATAACATTGCTTGAGTCGGCATTACACTCTTTTGAAGTTGAAATATCACATTATTTATGGGTTGCTGACGACTGCATTCAACTTTTTCCAATGGCAGAATATTATAGGGCATACGAAACAAGTTCAGTGAGCAGACCGGATGTATCAGAGTTACAACTGAAATCGGTTCCTATTGATTCTATTTTATACTTTGAGGAAATGGGAGAATTGCGTAAATATGCTACTGTATCCGGCGGCGGGACTTCACTGAAGGGAGCTTTATTGGGATATGCCATAGCAGAAGATGTAGGGGCAATTATTGGCAGCAGAGAGCCGATAACGACGAAGATTGTATCGGAAGATGACCGTAGGATTGAACTGGTATATAAAAACAAGGAAGGAGAAATAGAAAATTTAGAATTTAAGCATGATGCATATGATGTATTTAAACAACTGATTCCCCTGAAAGAGTTCAGGAAAATAGTCAGTTTGAATACGGTTCAAAGCACAAAATCCGGTGCAGTTACTGAAACTCAAAAATCCCAAACAGCAAAAGAAAAACTGAAACAACTAAAGGAACTAAAAGCCGAGGGATTAATTACGGAAGAAGAATATTCGGAACAAAAAAAGAAGGTATTAGAGTCATTATAAAAAAAGAAAGCAAGAGGCATTCCGCTGCGGAGTGCTTTTTTGATGCCAAAAAAGAAAGGGAAGAATTCTTCTCTGATGCTTATGGGATAATGAGGGATGTCTCTGGGAATGAGATGGAGAAGAAGGAAGGGAGTGGTAGTGTTGTAGGAGGTGAGTAGGATGCAGGAGGGGAATTTGTATGGGGGTAGCAGCAATAGAAAATATGTTCGATTTTCTTGAAATTACTTGCACTTGAAGGTGCCGAATAGTATAATTACAATTAAATAAAGTAGTAATGGAGGTGGCGGAATGGCGAAAGTTATATGCGAAGCGTGCGAATCGAGTTTCCCGTTGGAACGAGTAAAGGATTTAAAGGTGTGTCCTGTTTGTGGTGAAAGCCTGTGGGATGAAGAAATTGAAAATGATGATAATGTGGTTGTTGGATCAAATTCTGATGAATCGGAAAGTGGTTTGATGTATTTTGATGAGATAGCTACATCATATAAAGAATGCCCGGAACTTAATGGGGTACGTGCATATTGTGGGGAGTGTGGAAAAGGTAATTCTTTAGAACTAGATAAATTTAAAAAACTTGTAGATAAAGAATATGTTATATTAAAGGATAACATTACAGTTACTTGTAGAGGTTGCGGTAAAGAACATAAACCGAGAAAAATCCTTTACAAACGGAAAGACCATTATGCCCCCCCGCTTCCCCGCTGCCCGGTATGCAATTCAGCCATGCTAAAAAAGATCACCACAGGGTCAAAGTTCCTTGCGGCGGCAACTATGGGTGCATTTGCGCTCCCATATAACAGCAAGACATTTGAATGTAAGGATTGTGGCTACCGTTTCTAAACCGAATAATCAATCAACCAGAAAAGGCATTCCGTTATGGGGTGTTTTTTTGATGCAGAAAAATATATTAAGGAAGGAAATTAAAGAATGAGTAATAGTGAATCAAATTTCAGGATTATGCTTCAGGCAATGCTTGACAAGGTTAAGTCCATTGCAAACATCAAATCAGACATAAAGGCAATCGAGCCTAAACTGCCCAAGGTCAAGATTCAGGGTAAACTGGACAAGACGGCAACACAGAAGGAACTGAATTCTAAAATAAAAACAATCAAACCGAAGGTGAAAGTGGATGCTGACACCACACAGGCAGAAAAAAAGATCAAAGAGATCGGAAAACAGAAGAATAAGACTACCATTACCCCGACAGTGGACAATACACAGGCGGTATCCGGTTTAAAACAGGTGCAGAAGAAAACAAAGACCTTATGGGAACGTTTTACTGCAAACATATTCGGGTCTAATCTTATCCGCATGGGAACCCAGAAAGTGATACAGGCAGTCAATGAGGCTCTTAGGTCGATAAAGGAACTGGACACTATAAAGACCAATCTCCAGATGGTGTCCGGTACTTCTGATTCGGATGTAAATGCCATGATGTCATCCTATAATGCCATGGCAAAGACTTTAAGCTCGACCACCAAGGATGTTGCGGAAGCAGCCAACGAATTTTTGCGTATGGGCGAGAGTATTCGGAACACAAATGAGCTGATAAGAAGTTCCCAGATCCTGTCCAAAGTTGGCATGATTGAAAGCGCAGATGCGGCGAGTTACCTTATTTCCAGTTTAAAGGGATATGAGGTGGCGGCAGAGGATTCCCTTGATATCGTAAGCAAGCTCACCAGCGTTGACTTGGAAGCCGCAGTGTCAGCCGGGGGACTTTCTGAGGCATTATCAAAATGTGCAAATATAGCAAGCAATTCCGGCGTTACCATGGATAGGCTGATTGGATATACTGCAACGGTGGGGGAGACTACTCAGAAAAGCATGTCCGAAGTAGGAAACTCATTTCAGGCACTGCTGAGCAGGATGAATAACATCAAGATCGGCAGATTCATTGATGATGAAACCGGAGAGTCATTATCCGACACAGAAGCAGTTTTGAACAAATTGGGAATTCGACTCCGTGATACAGAGAATACTTACCGTAGTTTTGATGATGTACTTGATGATGTCGGGTCTCGCTGGGAATCCTTTACAAAAGTAGAGCAGAATGCACTGTCTGTCGCAATTGCTGGCACAAGACAGCGAGAAAATTTTGAAGCCCTCATGAATAACTGGGGAAATGCGTTAAAATATTCCGAAACTGCTGCAAATAGTGCGGGTTCTGCTCTTGAGCGGTATGGTGTATATCAGGATTCCATTGAAGCCAAGACAAATGAACTGACCGCCGCACTGGAATCTTTATCCACAAATACAATTTCAGAGGATTTATATTCCGGTATTATAGAAGCAACAACAGGACTTGTTGAATTTCTGGACAAGGCTAACCTGTTAAAAGCATCCCTTACCGGACTTGTGGCAATGGGTGTGACAAAAGCGATTGCTTCCATTGGTGCGGGATTTATTACGGCGGCAAAGAGTACGGTACAGCTTTCGGCGGCTATGGCTTTGTTTGATAGAGGTCTAGGTGCCGATAATTTAAGGGACATAGGACTTGCATGTAAAGGATTAAATAACAATCAACTTAAACTCATACTCTCAACAAAAGGATTAAAAACAGAGCAAAGACTATCTATTTTGGAAGGCATGGGGTTGGAAGAGCAAGAACGAAAGCAAATGCTTACCACCCTTGGATTTGCTGCAGCCGAAGACAAAGCCACCATGTCCACATTCTCCCTCAAAGGTGCATTTCGATCCCTAGGGGCAACAATAGCAACAAATCCTGTCGGTCTGATCGTGACAGCAGTAACCATTGCAACAATGGCATTCACAGGTTTTAACAAGGCTATGGAGGAAGTGCGGCAGAAAGCAAAAGAATTAGGCGACTCCTTCAAGAGTACCAAATCCGACATAGAATCCTACAAATCCCAGATAGAAGATTTATATAAGACAATCAATGACAGTAACTCTTCCATTGAGGATGTAACCAATGCCCGCCAGACACTTATGTCTGTCCAGAATGAACTGATTGATAAGTTTGGCATGGAAAAAGAAACCATTGAACTGATCACGTCTGCCATCAATGATCAGTCTGACGCACTGGATATTCTGGTGGGAAAACAATGGCAGGCTGCAAAGAACGAATTCAATGATGTCGGATTTTGGGGAGGAATCGGAAACTGGCTTGACGGGTATAAAGATAACATAGAACGTATGGCTGATGAGATGGAAGATGTTTCATTTGCATTTTATATTGAGGGGTTTGGTAGGGATAATAATGGTAACTATGGAAAAAATAATGATCTCATTAGGGCTTTAGAAGATGCTGGATTTGCTTATAATTTATATTTTGAACAGTTTAAGGTGTCTGGCGGATTACAAGCTGTTTATGATGATATTCTAAAAATACAACGTATTGCAAAAGATTATGATGCGCCTGAAAGCTTTTTAAACAGTTTAACAAAAGCAGCTAATAATGCCAAAGAAACGTTGGACAGCTATGGCGCAATGTGGGACAACTACATACTCAATGACCGCATTTTTGAGAATGAGGATCTGGCTGACAGCTGGCATAAAGTAAATGAGGCATACTCCGACTACCATGATGCATTTGTCGCTGGTAATCAGGAAGAGATTGAGAGATCATTAGCAGATTATTCTGATTTAATGAATAATGTTTTAAATGATTCTGATGTAGATGAAAGCGTAAAAGAATATTTCAGGGATATGTATCCTGCTTTACAGGCAGAAGCTGAAAAGTGGGAATTCCATGCGAAGATCCTTCCGGAGTATGATACCCATGCCTTAAACGGGATGACCAAAGCAGATATCCTTAACATGTTGCAGACGGACGAGCTGCAATATGGAGAACAGACATTCAACTCCATATTAAAAATGGCTTCTGACTATGGAATTATTACTGGCGATAATGCAGAGAAAGTTCAGCAATTACTGGATCTGCTCGTTTTATGGGGCATCTTGCAGGATAATATTAATGAAAGCACTGCTGAATATACACCAGATGCGAATATCTCCGTCTCCGACACCATAACCCAACTTAACACCCGCCTAAAGCCTACCTTCGATTCCCTGAAATCTGCCTATAACGACATCTTCACGGATGACGGTGGATTTGCTCTGGACAGCATAGATATCCTCTCCACCTGTGATTCCATCAAGTCCAAACTAGATGAACTGAACGAAATAGAAGGCATCACGGTAGACTGCTCTTCCTATATAGATTTTGTCAGGGTACTGGGCAGCACTGAATCAACAGAACAGGACGTAGAGGGTGCTTTTAATTCCCTTGCAGCATCCATCACCCAGACGGCACTTACCGGGAAAGAGGACTTCGCCACCATGAAAGCCGCCCTTGAAGACTTAGGGGTAGCCAATAATGAGATTGTTGCATTTGATGCCTTTATCAAAAATACGGAAGCATTGAAAAAGGCGGGGCTTGACCTTGCCAATGCCACAGATGCACAGATAACTGCTTTTGCAAATGAAATCGTAGCGGCAGAAAATGTATCACAGGCCATCCAAATGCTGTCCTTCCAAAAGCAGTTATGCCGCCTTCAGGACATGAATACTGCCGATGAAATCACAAATCTGCGCACCCTTGCAGAGAACGCAGGATATACAGGCCAGATAATCCGATACCTGACGGAACTGGAGAAGATATATCAGGGAGTTGCAAATGGCACAATGAACCAGAACTTGATTGATGCCAAACTCAAACGTGCTGAGACTCTGCAAACACTTATTGCGGAAGCCGCATCCAAGGTAGACTATAAGCCGTTTGAAAAATCGGCCGCCAAAGCCGGTGCATCCGCAGGCAAAGCGGCAGGTGAGTCATTTGAGGATGCATTAAAAGACGAACTCTCCAGCCTCAACAGCGTCATCAGCTATATCGGTGACGTGATAGGCGACCAGATTGATTTATTTGAGGAACAGAAGGATGCCGCCATTAAAGCCCTCGAAGCCGAAAAAGAAGCCGCTGAGGAAGCACTGGAAGCCGAGAAGGAATTAATACAGGGAAAGATTGATGCAAAACAGGCTGAGATTGATGCCATTGAGGAAGCCGCGGAGGCGAGGAAAGATGAACTGGATCTGCAGAAGGCTCAGTATGAACTGGAACGGATGCAGAACCAGAGAACCATCCTGCAATATTCCGAAAGCAAAGGTATGCATTATGTGACAGACACCAAAGAAGTCCGTGAAGCAAAAGAAGCCGCCACAGAAGCAGAAGAAAACATCCGGACAGCCGGAATGGAGAAAGAAATCTCCGGCTTGAACGACGCCATGGACATCCTTGACAGGAAAATAGAGGAATCCGGTAAATACTACGATTCCCTGATAGATCAGGCCGAGAAATACTGGGACAGCCTGATCAAAGGGCTTGAAGATTATAAGCTCCGCTGGCAGGAACTGACAGAAATCGAAGAACAGGCCAAGATGGAAACCGCGCTCAGGAACCTCGGGATTACAACGGACAATATATTAAGCATGTCCGAATCTGCATTCCAGTTGTCGGACGGCAAATTGAGGGAGAAGCAAACAGCGAATTATTTTTCTGACATTTATCCCATTGACTGCGCAGTGCTGTCTGCAAATGCACAATCCTGCCCAAAATGCTGCACGTTGTTGCCGGTATTGCTTTCCGCCTGAA
>CAJUTJ010000072.1 GCA_910589655.1 uncultured Acetatifactor sp.
AATCCCCCATGCCGCTTTAGCGGCTCAAATAGATATGAAAAACGCTGTCTTTCGCGTTTTTCTAACTGCTTCAGCAGTTTGGGAAACTTAATACTTCTTAGGCAGTGTCTTTTGCTGCCTTAGAAGTATTTTTCACACTATTACCTCCGCAAACTGCAATATCCCTAAAATTCAGCCAACTTAAATCGTCAATGGGATAATGCGGTTACGGCTCTTTCTATCATCTATAATGCACAACCTAGATTGTATGTTATCCGGCCTGCCCGCTGACTTGAGCCGATAATGAACGGTTTAAGATGAATGGTACGCTTGAGAATTGGTTTTGTCAAGTATTTACGTCGAAGGGAATCTTCAGAAGGGAATCTGCATCGTCATTATCCGGAGAGCTTATCAAGCTGACAGATAATGACGTGAGACATACTTCCAAACAAAAACAAAGGCAAGGCACACAGGCGCCTTACCCTTTGCAAGCAAAACAGAATTCTGGCTCTATAGCTTTCACACCCCAATCAACGCATCAAAGGTCCCGACCATATTCAGCCGCCCATACCCCCACTCCCTGTTGGGATATGACACATCAAAGCTTCTGGACGCCCCGCGGATAAAATAGTTCTTGATCTCCTTGCTCTCTACCACACTATTGTTCTGTTCCACAACAGCCCACTGCATAAACTGTGCAACGGCTCCCGCGGTCAGCGCCGCCGCCAGAGAACTGGCAGACTCCTTCCCGTTTATGGTGGACACATTGACTCCCGGAGCGGCAAAGTCCGGCCGGATACTGCCGCATCTGGAAAAGCCCCTTCCCGAATCAATGAAAAAGCTGTTATTGGATGCATCATAAGTGGAAACACCTATGACGCTGGAAGCCATGGAGGGTTCGGTTAACGTGATGTACGGGGAGGATTCCAAGAAATAGACGGGTGCCGTCAAAAACTGTTTGATCGGCAGCCACATATTAAATTCACCGTTGTGTATCTCCCCCACGGCCTCCACCTGAAACGTCCATATACCCGGCGTAGGATCCTGTACTCTCATGATTACAAGCTCCTCCCCCGATGTAGACTCCACAAGATAACCGGTGACGGTAACTCTCGATTTCTCGTAGATAAAGCTGTAAGTAATGCTGTCCCGCACCCCCAGCCTCACAGGCGGAATGGTCTCTCCTCCGGGAGTCCGGATAGCCATGGTAAAGATATCAGGCAGGCTTCCCCAAAGCTCTAAAAAAAATCCTTCAGCCCCTTGCTCTACCCGTACCTCCACCGTCCTGCTGTTGGCTCCGGCCGTGCCCTGATTATTCAGCTGTCCATGAAAATGATGGGCGGCATTTCCCTCGTTTCCACCCGCCGCCACAACGGCACGGCTCCGTTTTACCGCTACGGCGCTTAGATATCTGCCCAGAGGTGAATTTCCTGTATGATCCCCGTAATTGGTTCCCAAACCTATGCATATCACTACCGGCCTGCGGAACGGCTCCGCAAATCCGTCCGCATATTGGACTCCCAGCATAATATCATTTTCCTGATAAATAGGCACTCCGTGCGGCACCAAGTAAAAATCCCGGAGATAGGGTTTACATTCTTTCAGTTTTACTACCACAATATCCGCATTGGGTGCCGCCCCCTGAAACTGATAACCGCCGCTTAACCTGCTGCCCGCCGCCACGGAGGCCATAGAACTGCCATGACCGATTTCGTCCCGGCTGGGTACGACGGAGTAGGGATCCTGAGACTGCAAGGCTCTGTTGATGTCCTCCCTTGTATATTCCGTACCGTACAAAAAACCCTCCGGCGGCTCTCCCGTCTGTATGGTCTGATCCCAAATTGCGAGAATACGGCTCGTTCCGTCCTCATTGCGGAACACGGGATCCGTGTAATCAATCCCCGTATCAATGCAGCAAATGATCACTCCTCTCCCGGTAAGCGCCAGAGGCTCCCTCTGTACCTGCGTAATGCCGCTTGCTATCAGGCTGTTGGGGTCGAATGCGCCTAACCCGCCTCCCTCCTGCATTAGGCCATACAGCTTAGGCACTCCCCGATAGGCGGAAAAATAGTCCTGCGGATCCCTCAGCTCATCTCTCCCGAAATAGATAATATTGTACAAGCCCTCCACACTGGCATAACACTGTTCATCCGTATAATTCTCCAGCAGCCAGACCGGAAAATCCGTGATGGCATCATAATAATCATTGGAAAGTATCCTCTCTCTGCAATCCACAGGCATAAAAAACCCCTCCCTCCTGCATATACACTATCATATGCAGGAGGAAAGGATAATGTTCCCGTCACATCTGTTTTACGATTTTATAATAAGTTCCCGACGTCTGTTTATAACAGATACTGTAAAATACGGCAAACGCACCACTGGTAGCAAGGACGCACATCAGCAGCAGATGGCTCTCATAAAAGCTGATGGCTCCCAACAGCAGCAATATCATCCTATATGCCATTGCCGTGTGCAGCAGAGCCCCCGCCAAGGGCAGCAGAAATACCATTTTAATCTGCTTTCTAATGGTGCGGCGGATTTCCTCATCGCCGAGTCCCACCTTCTGCATAATTTCGAAGTTTTTCTGATCCTCAAAGCCTTCGGTAATCTGTTTATAATACATAATTATCAAAAGACAAATCAAAAAGATTAATCCGAAAAAGATACCGATAAACAGCAGGCTTCCGTACATGCTTTCCATTTCCAGCAGGTTCTGACGATAATCGGTATAACCAGCAAAACCGTTTAACCCGGATACATACTGCTCCATGGCTGCCGAAAAACCGTCTGCCGCCTCCCCCTCTCTGGGAAGGTCAAAGCAGCAGATATACGTCCAGCTGCCGGCGCCGTCCGTATTTAAAAGTCCCGCGATTTCCAAAAGCTGACTCTCATCCGCCGTCACAATCATATAGCTGCGTTCAAAGGTATCATACTCGACCTTGCGTCCAAAATAGCTGCTGTGCAGCTCTTTTTTCACTATAAATTCTTTCTCCCCAAACCGTACACGGTCACTGGCAAAATCCCATCCTGTGGAAAAAATCAACACCTCTCCCGGATTCAGACTTTCCGAAGCCCCTTCCGCACGATTATATTCTTCCAGTGTGACCAGCTTTACCACGAACCAATTCTTATAATCCGATCCCAAGTCCTGATCGACAAGGAATTGTCCGTCCTCCAGATGGGCGGAAAGCTTTACCCTTGCGTAGTCCAGCCAATTCTCCGGTTCCACGCCATATTCCGCCGCTAAAGCCGACGCCTGATCTCTCAACGCCTGTCTGTCCGTAGGATTCTGCCCTATAAAAGAAATCTGTACATTCCGGTTAAATTGAGAGGATGTGATGGAATCCATACCCAGATACACCGAAAGAGAACACACCACCGTAATAATTACCATTGTGGAGAAAACACAAATATTAGATAAGCTGGCCGCGTTTTTCTTCATGCGGTAGAGCATACCGGACACGGTAATAAAATTTTCCGGCCGGTAAAACAACTTTTTATTTTTCTTTATCATTTTTAGAAAAGTAATACTGCCGGAGGTGAACAGAAAATAGGTTCCTATTATCACCAAAAATACCGCCAGAAAGAAATCAATAAATATCATGTTGTCCAGCTTCGCCGCCATGGCCCGGTGATATCCCTCCCCCAGCGCCAGAACGCCGACGGTACTCCAAATCCATGTAAACCGAGGCGTTTTCTCCCCGCTTTTTGCATCACTCATCAGCTCTATGGGATTGGTTCTGCCCACCTGAATTAAATTAACAAACAGATTCAGTCCGGTAATAAATGCGTAAAATACTATAACATCCATAACCGCCTTGGGGCTTACGGCAAATTCTACATTCACCGGCATTCCTGCCAGATTTAGGAGAAGCAGAAATATCAATCGTGAAAACAATAGTCCCAGAACAACCGCCGCAATAATGACAATCCCATAAATCATCACGCTTTCCCAAAACATCATAATACCGATATGCTTCTTCTCTAACCCCAAAATACTGTACAGTCCCAGTTCACGTTTTCTCCGCTTGATAAGAAAGCTATTGGTATAATATAAAAAGGGAACCATAATTACGCTCAAAAGCCCGAACCCGATTTGTACCAATATCAAGGCATAAACACCCTTGGGCAAAGTGTACATAATATCGTTCTTCAATATTAAGTCAAAAACAAAATAAGTAAACATGGCAAAAATGCTGATTCCGATATAGGGCAGATACGTGGAACCGTTCTTCCGGATATTATTGGCTGCCATTTTGGGGAGCAGATTCATTTTCTTTTTCATCTCACGCCTCCCCCTTTCCCTGACATGCCGTTTCCACAGTCCTGTTTCCGGAGCTTTCTGCCTTTTTATTATAAGCCACGCTTCCGCCTGCTTCATACCCATCTACGGTTCCATTGGTGTTTGGAGCGGTTTCCTCCCCGTCTACACTGCCGTCATTGTTTTGGACGGTTTCTTCCCTGTCTCCACTGCCGTCTACATCCCGGCTTATTTTTTCCGCCTGCAGAACGGTCAGGGTATCGGAAATCTTGCGGTACATTTCCTCGTCCGACAACCGGCCTCTGTAAATCTGGTTGAACACGCTGCCGTCTTTGATAAACAGCACTCGTCCTGCCCTGCTTGCCGCCTGAATACTGTGAGTTACCATAACAATGGTCTGTCCGTCTTCATTTACCTCCGCAAAAATGCGCAGCAGTTTGTCGGAAGCCTTGGAGTCTAACGCTCCTGTGGGTTCATCCGCCAGCACGATCTGAGGTCCGGTGATCAACGCTCTGGCTACCGCCGTCCTCTGTTTCTGGCCGCCTGAGACTTCGTAGGGGTACTTTTCCAACAGCTCCGAAATTCCAAGCTTCTTTGCCAGAGGCTTAAGGCGCTCCTCCATCTTCCCGTACTCACAGCCCGCCAGCACCATCGGCAGAAATATATTATCCTTAAGAGACAGCGAATCCAGCAGATTAAAGTCCTGAAACACGAAGCCCAAATTATCCCTGCGGAAAGCGCATAATTCCTTCTGCTTAATATCCGCCATATTTTTACCGGCCAAGATAACGGCTCCCTTGGTAGGCTTATCCAGAGAAGCCATAATATTAAGCAGCGTTGTCTTGCCGGAGCCGGACTCCCCCATGATCGCTACATACTCGCCCTACTCCACAGAGAAATTTACATTATCCAGAGCCTGTACCTTGCTGCCTCCCAGACGGGTGGTGTATATTTTCCTTACATTTTTTACTTCTAACAGTGCCATATTCTTCCTCCGATTCTCCTGCCGTATACGGCAAATGTTCCGTTCCGCACCTTGGTGCATGTTATGATGCGGAAAGTTTTCAATTCTTTATTTGTACTTCCACAGAATCTGTATCACTACTTTGATACAATGATACAAGAGAAAGAAACGGCTTGCAATAGAAAAACCTTACACTTTCTTTTTTAAGCTTACGGTTTTGTAAGGTTACTATGAAAGTATTGAATCTTGCCTGCGGAAAACGCGAGGCGTTTCGTGCTCCCTTGCACGAAATCCCGAGACTGCTGTGCGCCAAACCCGCTGTCCTTCGGGTTTGTGTGCATCTTCATAGTAATCCCCCATACTTTCTTGCATGGTGGTGCAGCCGGTTGCATGAGGGTTTAGGAAGGAAAAATGGCCTTTGTTCAGTTTTCATGTAACCCCTTATAAGTCTGTAAATCCTTATTTTTCGGCATTTCCGAGAATTAGTATTTCTGACAATGCCTTGCATATGTCTTTCAAAATCTACATATTTCTTTACACGAATGATGTATAATTGGTATCAATTGTCTCTAAAACAGAAATTTTTTATGGGTATATTAACAGCAATGAACCCGTTCAAATTTACCAATCTGCTTATACATACAATGCTAAAAGCTGCTTCGTAAGTTTATATGATGTCAAAAGAATCAATATATACAAGTTTATCTCCTACTTTATGTTTTAAAATAGACATATCTACGGTAAAACTTTAGACCTTTTTTTACAATAACCATATATTTTGACATTGTTATGTAGAACCCATTCTTTATCATCTCTAAAACTTCACATATTATTCAGCCAATTCAAAATCAGACCGATACTTTGAACTTGAAAACAAGGAAAATCAACAGCATTTCCAGATTGTCGGCATAAAAAATCAAGCGGCATCATATCAATACACTCTTTTCATTAACACAACTGCTTTATTGTTTCATTCCATTGGCCGCTTATCTCAGAAGATTATGATTTGCGTACCGGAATGCCTAGAATCATTTTGGTTCCCACACCCACTTCACTCTCTGCCTCTACCGAAATGCTCAGATGCTTGAAAATGCAGTGGCACAGATACAGGCCGATACCTGTGGCTTT
This sequence comes from uncultured Acetatifactor sp., assembly GCA_910589655.1. Taxonomy (GTDB): domain Bacteria; phylum Bacillota; class Clostridia; order Lachnospirales; family Lachnospiraceae; genus Acetatifactor. Next base: position 6,336 of record CAJUTJ010000072.1, read on the forward strand.
CTCATCCATGCGCCCGTTGTAACCGGTAAAGCCTCTCTCGAAGATGCGGGGCAGATCCTCCGGAAAAATTCCCGTTCCCGTATCTTCTATCCAGAGAACCACTTTCTCCTTTTCTTTCCGTGCTCCAATGGAAATTCGCCCTTTTCTCGTATACTTCACACTGTTGGATATCAACTGTTCTATACAAAAGCAAAACCACTTTTCATCCGTCAGCACTTTAAATTGTATTTCCTGCAGCTCCAAGCTCAGGCCTTTATTAATAAATAATATTGAAAACTTTCTTACTGTCCTTTTCAGCATTTCCTGCAAATCGTACTCCCGCAGCACCAGATCGGAAGAAAGGCTTTCCAGCCGCTGAAAGGTAAGCACCATTTCCACATACTGTTCGATTTTAAATAATTCTTCCTGTATAAAAAAGCTGTTCTTATCACCCTCCCCGCCGTTCTCCAGCAACAGCTTCATGGCGGCAATGGGTGTCTTAATCTGGTGAGTCCACATCATATAGTAGTCATTGCGGTCAGCCGTCTTCGCTTCCCAATCTCCCCGCTCCGCCTGCTGTGCGGCACAAGCCATCTCCAGCAGATCCACCAGTTTCTCACAGCGGGTATCGGCTCCTTCCCGCAGCCCCTCTGCTAAAAGTTCTTTAGACTGCTCGTAATGCCGTGCTACGGCCTCCAGTTTCCGGCAGTTTCGCACATAGACAATTCCCCGCCAAATCCCAACCATTGCCCAAAGAAAAGAAGTCAACTGCGCAGCATACACAAGCTTGGAGAGATTTTCTATATGGTAAAGCCCTCCCACTGCCAGAAACAAAAACACCGTAAAAAGGTAAAGAATCACCGCTATTCTATTTTCTTTCACAAAACGAATCCACAGTCTCATACTAACTCCCATATGTCCGCTTTGGCGGGCACTCAAATCAAGATTGTGAAATGTTCTTTTTCACACTAACCTCCATGTCACAGCTTTGCTGTGACTCAAATCCGGATGAGAAATGCCGTGTTTTCGGGCATTTCTCGGTGTGAGACTTAGAAGTTCTTTGCGAAACAGCCTCTGCTGTGAGCAAAAATTGCTAAAGCAAAAATTGCTAAAGCAAAAATTGCTAAAGCAAAAATTGCTAAAGCAAAAATTGCTAAAGCAAAAATTGCTAAAGCAAAAATTGCTAAAGCAAAAATTGCTAAAGCAAAAATTGC
>CAJUTJ010000073.1 GCA_910589655.1 uncultured Acetatifactor sp.
GAAACATATTCTAAAATTCAGGATGATATAGAGGAATTGAAAAAACTGATAGATTGATATGTAGGTACTTTTCCCAGGAAGGAGGAAGCTGCCGTGCCGGCCTACAAGTATACCTTAAAAGACGGAAAGACCACACGCTGGCGGGCGAAATTCTATGTGACAGATTGGACCGGCGCAAAAAAGCAGATATGCAAGCGTGGCTTCAAAACCCAGCGCGAGGCAAAAGAGTTTGAACACTCATTCCTAGATCAACAGAACAATACCAGCGATATCCTCTTTTCCTCCCTGGTGGAGAACTATCTGGAGGACATGTCGCACCGGTTGAAGCCTACCACAATGGAAAATAAGCGGTTTATCATAAACGGGAAGCTGCTTCCCTACTTCGGGAATCTGAAAGTATGCGATATTGACACCATCAAGGTCCGAAAATGGCAGAACGAATTGATATCCTATCGGGATGAAGCCGGGAACCCGTTTTCCCAGACATATCTCAAGACCGTCAACAATCAGTTGTCCGCCATTATGAATTATGCCGTGGCCCACTACCGGCTCCCTGCCAATCCATGTCGGGCCGCCGGCAGCATGGGGAAGAGCCGGGCCGAGGAAATGAACATATGGACGCAGGCGCAGTATGAGCAATTCTCCGCCGCCATACAAAAATCCTCCGTAAAGCTGGCCTTTGATGTGCTGTTTTATACCGGGATGCGCTCCGGGGAGCTGCTGGCCCTTACCCCTGCAGACATCCTCCCTTCAAAACGGATCGATATCAATAAAAACTATGCAAAAGTAAATGGGGAAGAATTATTCCTGGAGCCAAAGACGCCCAAGGCCAAGCGGTGCATATCCATACCCGATTTTCTATACGATGATATCCGGGAATATGTGTCAAAGCTCTATGGGATTGAAAAAGGGGACCGGATATTCTATTTCACAAAATCTGCCCTGGATAAGGAGATAAAGCGGATTGCCGCCAAAGTAGGGCTGCCAATTATAAGAGTCCATGATCTGAGGCACTCCCACGCCAGTATGCTAATCGAAATGGGCTTTGCCCCATTGGAGATTGCGGACCGGCTGGGGCATGAATCCGTGAAGACCACGCTGGACACCTATTCCCATCTTTACCCGGACAAGGATCAGCAGCTGGCGGACCGGCTCAATCAGTTCCGGAGGGCAGTGCCGCCGGAAGAAGAATTCTCTTGAACTTTCTGCCGCTTTATGCTATCCTTTAACTAAAGAAGGACGCCTGCTCCAACAGACGCCCTTCAGGAGCCCCACTCCAAAGGTGGAGTTTCCCAAGCAAAGGCAGTTACCTCTCAGTGAGAGGCGCCCATCCTGGTGCTAACAGGGTGGGCATTATTTTTTTCGCTTGTGGTCCTTGTCTCTGTCGAGAAAGGCAAGCAACGCTATAACAAAGCTACCGAAAGCAATCAGCAAGCCGATCACCCCTATGAATATCAAAATGATATCTGCAGCTGTCATTGGCGCCACCTCCCTTCCTATGTATTCCGGCAAGCCGGTCATTGGCTCGGGAGGCTACCACCCCTGTCATGGGTTCCATGAATGGATTCTACCACAATATGACAGGGATTTCAACTGCATCCATTTTGGAGTAGGAAAAGTAGCTGGTTCTATTTTCAGTGTCATGTTAGTGTCACAGAGATATAAAAAGGACTGGAAAACCCTTATTTTATCAGGTTTCCAGTCCAAATGTCCCCTATTCGAACTCAATCGTAGCAGGCGGCTTAGGGCTCATATCAAAGCAAACCCTGTTCACGTTCTCCACCTCCGCCAATATCCTCTCCGTTATCCTCTCCAGCACATCCCAGTCCACCTTCTCTACGGAGGCAGTCATAGCATCCACTGTGTTGATGGCACGTATGATCACCATGTACTCAAATACACGGGCATTGTTCTTCATCCCTACTGACTTAAAATCAGGTATAACGGTAAAATACTGCCATACTTTTTTATCCAGTCCTGCTCTGGCAAACTCCTCCCGCAGAATGGCATCCGATTCACGGACTGCCTCCAGCCTGTCTCTGGTAATGGCTCCCAAACACCTCACTCCCAGACCGGGGCCAGGAAACGGCTGACGGTAAACCATGTCGTGAGGCAGACCCAGTTCCACGCCGCAGGCTCTCACTTCGTCCTTGAAGAGCTGTTTTAACGGCTCCACCAGTTCGAACTTCAGATCCTCCGGAAGTCCTCCCACATTGTGGTGGGATTTCACCATCTTTGCCGTCTTGGTTCCGCTCTCAATTATATCCGGATAAATGGTTCCTTGTCCCAGAAAATCAATTCCTTCCAGTTTTCTGGCTTCCTCTTCAAAGACGCGGATAAATTCGCCGCCGATAATTTTTCTCTTTTGTTCCGGATCAGCCACATGCTCCAGCTTGCCCAGAAAACGCTCGGATGCATCCACATAGATCAAATTGGCATGCAGTTCGTCACGAAATACTTTCACAACACTCTCGGATTCGTTTTTGCGCATCAGTCCATGGTTTACATGCACACAAACCAACTGCTGTCCGATAGCCTTTATAAGCATGGCGGCTACCACAGAGGAATCCACGCCGCCGGACAAAGCCAGAAGCACTTTTCTGTCTCCCACCTGATTACGGATTAACTCAATCTGATCCTCAATAAAATTCTTCATGTTCCAGTTCGTCTCGGCCTTGCAGTCCTCAAACAAGAATTTTCTCAAGGCATCCTTGTCCGGCAGCTCGGCAAATCGAGCAACACATTTGGACTGAGGATAATCGACAGACAACATGGGGTACCCCAATTCGTACAGCTCCGGACGGATCTGCACCTCAAGTCCGTCCACTACACGGTTCTCACCGCCGTTTAGAATAATCCCTTTTACATTGGGAAGGGCTTTCAGCTCCTCCGCCGTTATATCGTGGGGATGAATCTCACTGTACACACCCAGATCACGAATCTCACGGGCAATTACTGTGTTCTGCGTACTGCCTAAGTCCAGAATTACGATCAAGTCCTGTTTCATGAATAGTGGTCTCCTTCTCCTATTGTCAATTTTCCCGCTCACTGCGGAATTCTTTCTGCAGACGGCAAAATGTATCCACATTTGCCCCATGCAGTTTAACTGATACCATTATAAATTCTGAAGAAAGATATTGCAATCATTGTTTTCCCACAGATGCAGGAAATCGTAACAGTTGTTACTGTTCACTCGCTGTCGCCGCGAGATGTTTTCACGCTGTTTCTGCGTGATAAACCCGAGACAGCCATGCGCGAAATCGCTGTTTTGCGATTTCTGTGCATAGGCTGCTGTGAACGAAGTGAACAATAACTAACAGTTTAGACATCCCTGTACAAAAGTGATAAAATTCCGGATGCGGCATGTCGTTCAGTTGATGGCAGGAAAGCCGATTTGATTGCAAGAGGCCGGGAAAATATACTCATGCATTTATTGAAATGTGGAAAAAGGAAATAGATAACTATAGCGGGATGATTCAAGAAAAAGTAACAATATAGTATCTCTTCTATATGGTTCTATCTTGTAACTTCCCCATAAACCGCCTCCCATCCCTTACGCAGCAGACAAAGACAGAGAAATCCCCCGGCAAGGATACCGGGATGTGAAGGCTGATTATGAACGGCAGGCCGCCGAGCTTGCAGACGTGTCGGTCTGGCTGAATGTGGAACGGGCCGGATTTTTAAATGGCATTTACAAGGGGTTCTCTCGCCAGCCGCCTTTGCAAAGTATCAAAGTATCAAAACGCTGACCCTTGAAATCTCATGTACTTGGCAGACCGCATCAAGGTATACGAAAACGGCAATATCAGCGTTCATTTCAAGTTCGCGGACGTGTTCCGCAAGATTACCTCGTACATTGAAACCAACACCGCCGACACCCCGAAGCGGATCTGCCCCCGCCAAAGCATAAAACCCTTTTGACAGTGTATTTTTATAATATGGGGTGTTCGCAGGTTTCTATCATTGAATCAAGCTGTTTTTACGTGCCAATAAGATAAGGCTGCTTCTAAGCCGTTATCCTAATTACCACATTCCACGCTGATCCGGTTAAAGATTCCCATAATTTCCTCTGTTTCCACGCAAGCCTTTTCCTCTCCCGCTTTATCTACAATAACCTTTCCCTCATGCATCATGATCAGGCGGTTCCCGTATTCCACGGCATACCGCAGATTATGTGTCACCATAATAGTGGTAATCCCTTTTTCCCGTACCACCTTATCGGTGAGTTCCATGATGATCTCTGCCGTCTTTGGATCCAGTGCCGCAGTATGTTCATCCAGAATCAGGAAGTCAATCGGTGTCATCGTGGCCATAAGCAGTGCCAGCGCCTGTCTCTGTCCGCCGGACAAGGCTCCCACCAACACCCCCATCTTATCCTCCAGATTTAAATTCAGGGGCCGGAGCATCGCCCGGTATTGTTCCACCTTCGCTTTGTTCACACCTCTGCCAAGGTTGTAAGGTTTACCCTTGTTATCCGCAATGGACATATTTTCCAAGATTGTCATGCTGGGGCAGGTTCCCTTGGAAGGATCCTGATACACTCTCCCTATCCGTCTCTGACGGAGAAAGTCCTTCTGTTTCACAATATCCTCACCGTTTATTAAAATCTGTCCTTGGTCAATATCAATGCTTCCACAAATAATATTCAGCATAGAAGTTTTTCCGGAACCGTTGCTGCCCACCACGGATACAAACTCACCGTCCCGAACCGTAAGGCTGAAATCCCGAAACAGGCAGAGTTCGTTAACGGAACCGGGATTATAATTTTTCCAGATACCCTTTAATTCTAACATGCTTTCCTCCCCTTCCTCTGTCCCTGAGACTGGCTGGCTTTCTTCCTGTCCATACTGATAATCAATATAATCAGGAACAATACCGCTGTGATCAGCTTGATCGCATTGGCGTCAATCCCCGCAAACATAGCAAGGGCTACGCACCCTTTGTACAATACGGAGCCGATAATAACACTGCTGGTAACACGAAGGAAAGATGCCTTTTTAAAAAGGCTGGTTCCGATGATCACACTGGCAAGGCCGATTACAACGGCTCCGGTACCGATGGAAATCTCAAAGCTTCTCTGCTGCTGCGCGTAAATACATCCGCCGAGGGAAACAAGACCGTTTGCAATGGACAAGCCTACGATTTTTACAAGCCCCTTATCCACTCCGAGACTTGTGACAATGGTGTCATTGTCCCCCACTGCCCGGAGAAGGAACCCTGATTTGGTGCTCATATACCAATCTAAAAGGAATTTGGCCACAAGAGTGATGACAAGAATAATCATAACAGTCTTAAATCTGCCCACTGCTGCCGGAAAGACCGCATTTACCGCTCCATTGTCAAATATTGTTTTTTTGTTAAAAATCGCCACATATCCGGTGCCTGCCACCCACAGATTAACGGTATAAAGCCCCGTCATCATAATAATACCTGACAGTAAATCCCGCACTTTCAATTTCACATGAATCAGCCCGGTACACACACCCACCAGCGCGCCTCCCAAGAAGGCTGCCGGCAGTGTCACAGCGGGAGGCGCTCCCAGAGTAATCAGCCTGACCGTGAGGGCAGCTCCAAAAGGAAAGCTGCCGTCCACCGTCAGATCGGGGAAATCCAATATCTTATAGGTAATGTATACTCCCAGAGCCAAAATACCATAAATCATACCTTGCTCCAGAACACTCAATAATAAAGCCATATAATTCCTCCAAGTACTTTTAAATACAATTTTATTCTCTTTTCGGAGTTGCAGCTCATTGAAAATGAACCCCTAAATATACACTTTGGCTGCATTATGAAAGCACTTTCAAAGTATATTTTATCCCGGAATGTACAAAGCTGGTTCCACATTAGTGTATAGAGTAATGGGAGCGCTTTTCCGAAAAAGAGTAATTTTAAAATTGAGTTTCCACATTTTTTCTTGCTTGCGGCTTGCAAGGCCGCATAAGAACCGAACAAATGAGTCCTCATTAGTCGTGATTGAAGATTTTATCAAAAACATTGATTTCATGCAGGATTCAGGGGTATGCCCGCCATTGGCGGGCACAAACATTCACTGAATTGCCCCAAACCAAGGAATGAATTGGTGCAAAACCGGAAGAATGCTATTCTACTATAATCTCTTGAAAGCTCTGATATGCATCCGCTGCATATCGTTCCGGCAGTTCCAGACCGATCTTCTCGGCCGCAGCAAAATTTACATACAGACTGGGTTCGGTAATAACCTCAAATTTCATCTCGGAAGCCTTGGCCTCCCCCCGCAGTATCATTGCCGCCATCTTTCCGGTCTGCTTTCCCAGTTCGAAATACTCCAATCCCATAGAAGCCACACAGCCTGCTTTTACCTGTTCCACCTCGGAGCCGAACACGGGGATATTGGCCTTGTTCGCTTCATCCAGTACACTCTGTAAAGCGCTCACTACCGTATTATCAGTCAAATTAGTGATACAATCAACCTTAGTCACCATATCGGCAGCGGCAAGGGGTACTTCTGACATAGCGGTGATGCCTGTGGTCACAATCTCAAATCCATATCCGGCGGCGGCTTCCTCGTAAGACGCCACAGTACTGATGGAATTCGCCTCACTGGTAGTATAAATAATGCCGATTTTCTTTGCATCAGGCAGAATCTCACGAATCATCTGCAGCTGGGCATCCACCGCCAAAGCATCGGAAGTTCCGGTGATATTGCCGACGGGAGTTCCGTCTTCATTGGCGAGTCCGGCTTCCACAGGATCGGATACTGCGGTATAGATCACGGGAATCTCCGTATTCATGGTTGAATTGTATGCGGTCATTGCCGTGGGTGTAGCAATGGCACAAATCATATCCACCTTTTTAGTTACAAAGTTATCGGTGGTCATTGCTGCCGTGCCGGGTTCTGCCTGAGCATTCACATACTCAATGTTCAAGTTCTCACCCTCCACAAAGCCTTCCTCTGCCAGTCCGGCAAGGAATCCTTCCCGACAGTTGTCCAGAGAGCCATGCACGGCAAATTGGGAAATACCAATGGTATAATTGTCTTTACCGCTGCTTCCGCAGCCGGTCAAAGCCGTTACCCCTAAAACCACTGCCATAGTTGTTGCCAAAATTTTCTTTTTCATAATCTTCCTCCTCTTCACTTGCCGCTTGTGATAATTCTGCCGCTTGAAACACTTTTGCTGCTTTCAGAAGTATTACCGTTTTCGCAGTTTTACTGTTTGTGACAGTTTTTCTGCCTGTGACAGTTTTCTGCCTGTGACAGTTTTTCTGCCGGTGACAGTTTTTTTGCCTGTGACAGTTTTTTTGCCTGTGACAGTTTTCTGCCTGTGACAGTTTTCTGCCTGTGACAGTTTTTTTGCCTGTGACAGTTTTCTGCCTGTGACAGTTTTCTGCCTGTGACAGTTTTTCTGCCTGTGACAGTTTTTCTGCCTGTGACAGTTTTTCTGCCTGTGACAGTTTTTCTGCCTGTGACAGTTTTTCTGCCTGTGACAGTTTTTTTGCCTGTGACAGTTTTCTGCCTGTGACAGTTTTTCTGCCTGTGACGCTTCTGCCTCTTACGGCCATTCCTTCCGTTAACTTAAAAAGAACAATATAAAAAGCGCCCCAATGCACATAATTGCACATTTGAGACGCTGATTACCAAAAAATCACCGCGGTACCACTCAAATTGATTATAAAAATCCTCTCATTCCGAATACCATCATATCCGTCGGCTTGATAACGGGTCCGATTCCCGCCGGTTCCTACATATTGCTATTTCGGGCCGGCCTCAAAAGTCCATTGGGCAAAAGTTCCTATGCCGCCATTCCACCACCGGCAGCTCTCTGTAATATTCCCTTTAGCTTACTACTCTTTCTCACAGGTTTATAAAAAAGATAATACATTTTGATTTATTTGTCAAGAATTATTCGCAAAGCTCCGCAACGGTCTCATTGATCACCTTTCCGTCAGCTTTACCCTTTAGGACACCCATAACAGCTTTCATAATCTGTCCTTTGTTCTTGGACTCCAGCAGCTCTGCAAAGTTACTTTCAATATATGCCTTGACCTCGTCCGCTGACATCATTTTCGGCGCATATTCCGCAATAACATCATATCTTTTCTGATATTCTTCTCTTAAATCCGTGCGCTCGGCGGGACATGTATCCAGCTGCTCTTTTGCCGTCTTTAACTCCTTAATGATTACACGATCCACCAGTTCCGCAGGTACATCCTCTCTGCATCCTGCATCAATGGCCGCTTTTTTCACAGCGGACACCAGTGAAGAAACAGCATCCTTTCTCTCTTTGTCCCTTGCCTTCATAGCAGCAACCATATCATTTCTAAGCTGTTCTAATTCCATTTTCCATAACCTACCTTTCTTATTCTAAAACATTTTCTACCGACAAAAAAGCCACATCGCATATATTTGCTTCCACCTGACATAACAACGAAAAATCAAATCTGCAATGCAGTACTAATACAACGAATATTAATTAACTGACACCTTGGCGTGTCTGATTTTTCATCTGCTTTGTTGTCGTCAATCGACGCAGCCACCGCTACGTCTCATTCCTCCGCCTTACATATGAAATAATACAGTACAGCAGGCACACGGCGGATGAATTCTTGAGAGTAATTTTACCACAATATATGAAAAGTGTACAGAAATTTTGCGACAGCCGGCTCCACGGACGCTTGGTTCGTTACTTTTCACACCCACGCCAGATTCCGATCTGACATGAAATAAGCCGGTGTTACAGCATTACACTTTCACACCGGCTTCCCTTCCTGCTTTGGGTGGACGTCTCCGCCCATATATTTCGGATATTTTCTGATATACATTTTCACCCTGTGACCGCAGCAGGTATATTACACTCAGCCCGTCACAAATACAGCACAGATTTTCATAACTGCGCAGTGTGACAGCCTGTTTCTGCTTTCTCTTGTATAACCTTGCCAGCCTTTCGCACAGCGAATTGTTGGCAGGCACCCCCATATCATGCAAAAACAGCAGTTCATTTTCTTTGTACTTCCTCAGCCTTAGGAACAACATTGCCATTCCTATCGGTCTGACACTGATAGGCAGTATTTTCGGATTCTTACTTGCCAGTTTCAGTAAAAACGCCGCCTGCTTATTCCCCTGCTCTCTGATGCTGTCAGGCATGAACTCCAACTCTTACGAAGACCATATGTCGGAACCGATCATACCTTTCCCTGCCAGCACGTTACTGTTTTTCGTGCTGTTCCGTGGAATAAGTATCCTGATTTTGACAAGTCGGGACATATAACCCCTCGATACAAACATAATAAGGAAGACAATACCACACCATACAAAACAGAAATTGTAGGCTGATATTGTCTCCCACTCACTTTACTTTCCTATCCCACGCAGCCGTACAGGTCCCAGAATACCGCTGGCCTCCACCGGCATGGTGACAGACAGTTCATCTCTCATTTTGTGCACCAGCGTATTGGTTACCAGCAGCTCCAGATCGTTTTTTCCCTTTCGCAGACCTTTCAGCAAAAGCGTATAGGGCGGTGCCACCCGTACTGCCTGCTTCGTCCCGTTTAACTTTGCTTCCAAAGTTTCATAAACCGCACCGCAATCCAGAACCGCCGCCTCTCCGTCCGCTGCCGGATCCCAGTCGAAGGAAATCTCATACCGAACCGTGCCGGAAAATTCCGGTTTCTGCCCTTGTCCCGTAATATTTTTCAGAGATGTCCACATTTCGGACGGACCAAAACTATCCTCACTATATTCCTTGAAAGAAACCTGCCACCTTCCCGTCAATTCCACCCATTTTCCTCCGGAAACTTCCCTAAAATCGTTCAAAGGCCTTCCCAAAAGCCGGACGTCTGCGGATAGTACTTCTTCCTCCACATGCCCCAGATATAGAATTTTAGTCTCGCAGGGTGACAAATGAAGACGAATCTGTCCCTGATCGTTCTGTTCGGTTTGATACAGACGGTTATCCCACGCGTCATACCAGTAAGAATTCTTTCTGCCCTCAGAGGAACTGTCCTGATCCGACCTCCGGCATACCATATTTCCCGTTTCTTCACGGCACTCTGTATATGAGTGAGCTTCCCGAAGACCTTTTACCTCCGCCCATGTATCCACCCGTTCTGTGGGATGTTCGTTAAAAAACAGATAAAACATCCCTTCCGGCTGCCTGTACTGATGATACCTGAGCCAAGGCTGCGAACCGGAGGTTCTAACCTCCCGGATTCCGATTTCTTCCAAACGGAAGAAAAGAGTGTCACGACTGCACTGGCAGAAAACACCTGCAGAATCGATCGGAATACCCTGCAACCCCGTTGCTTTCATTTTCTGAAGGCTTTTTTTCTCCGCCTTGACATCAGCCTCTCCGCTACCTTTTCCCTCCGCCCCTGTTCTAACTATCTCAGGGCGTTCTCCCGCGAAGAGGACCGGAAAGCCTGCCTGCGCCGCACATTCCAGCCATTTCTCCAATTTCTCCGGTATAAAGGCACAATCCGGTATGATGAGTACGGAATAAGACGCGCCGCCCACACAGAGCTGAGAGCCGTTCTCCGAAAAGCAGCTCTCCCCAAGAAGCCATATGGGCACCACGTCAAAATCAATCTGGCCGCGCATCAGCCACTTCCCGACCTCTTCAAAGGGCATACAGTCCCCCATCCAGCTCATTTCCGCCGTATAGAGCACGGCCGTGTGGATTATGCTGTTTCCTCCGTTGAACAAATGACACATTCTGTTCATATATCCCATAAGATCCCCGAACCACGGGAACTGGGGATTTTTCCCCTGTGCGTAAAAATGAGGCGGGCAGTCCGGATCCGGAAAGGGCGCCGGAGTAAAGGCATGGGGCACAAACCAGTTCACTCCTCTGACCAGCATATGATCCGCAATCCATTTCATCAGCTTCAGCCCTTCGGTCCACCCGTATGCTCCATAGACCTCGCAGATGGTACGTCCCATTTTCTTCCCGTCCAGATGCGCCAAGGAGCTTCCCATTTTTCCCAATCCATAATGAAAAAAGCGTCCGTCATACGTATTTTTGCCGCCGATATGATAGAAATCCCTGTCGTCATAACCCGGCCGTATCTGCTGCAGCACCACATCTATTCCCGACATATGCTGTCCCCAAAGCGCTTTAAAAAAATGCCCCGTGCCATATCCCGTCCGGGCATGATTGCCGTTATCCTCCACCACATGACCGATATACTCTACGCCGTGGTCTTCACACCATTTTCCCACCTGCATGCAGAAATTCCGGCTGTACAGCTCCGTGGCCATAGACATATATCCGTATCTGGCTCTCTCCGTGTATCCCTCCAGACTGCTCCAGAGAGCTGCCAGACAGAGATTCTTCTCCTCTCCCCAGACTTCCCCGCAGCGTTTAGCCAATTCCCTGCACCATGGCAGAACCATAGTAGGCTGCCCGATTCCGGAATTGGGATATTCTCCGAAGGTATTGCCAAACTCCGGCTCGTCCGAAAAGAATCCGGCAAACACATTACCGAATTTTTCTTTATAATGCTGCCAGTGAGGTTCGTATACCGTATCCAGAAAAAAAGCTACCGCATCCCGATCCAGCAGATTGCAGTAATTTTTCCGGCAATTTCCTCCTTCCCGCACTGTTTTCAGCACCACAATACGCCAATACCCATGGGGCACCGGCCAATAAATCATTCCGTCCTTTACATAGGAAGTAATGTCCGCCATGGCCGCTTCCTCTTCCGGCGCGCCCTGACACTTTACGGCCACCACTCCGACCAGCTCTTCCCCCTCCTGAAGCCGGATCAGAAAAGAGGCTTCCCTGTCAGGCCCCATCACGTCTATGGAATAGTGATCCAGAAACACCTTTCCGTACTCCGGGCGGGATACAATCTTTCCGTTGCAGTAGCCTGTGGGAAAATGGGAATCGTCCAATACCCAGACGCGCATCTTTCTGGCCGCGGCTTCCTCCAAGATCACATCCATATCCCTCCACCAGCCGGGTCCCACATAATCGGGATGGGGTCTGGATTCCACGCAAACCGCACGAATACCGGACATATGAATCTTTTCCATATATTCCCGCAGTGTCTCCTCCGACTCCCCATGCTGCCAGAAAAAGGGGATTATGTAATTGCCCTCCCGGCCTTGCAGTACCTCCTTAAGCCTTTCTTCCATAACGTATTCTCCTTTCTTATTTCCGTACATACCGGCTTTGCGGCACGGCAATCCGAATCTCTATTTCCGGAAAGCAGTCAACTGCCGGACTGCAGGAAGAACTCCCTTTTCAGATTGGTGCTGCGGGAAGCTGATTCGTCAAGCTGTTCGCCAGAATATACCACGCGGGTAGATTTCCCTCGTTATCTAATTCCATGTTACTCATAAATATCAAAAATGCCTGCTCCATGCAGCTGCCATCCTCATCTAATTCGTTTAAATAATCAATTCCTTCCGGAGTAGGATATCCTAATGTACCATGCACAAACCAATACGAAAATTGCCTCACCGCACCAGATAGATAAATGCTTATTTTCATATAGAACCCTTCCCGTATATTCCGATTTACCGCACCGATTATAGCATGGGATTTCCGGTATTTCAATGTGCTTTGTGCTCTTGCGGAAACCGCCGAAGGTATCGTCCGGCACTCTTTTCTCAAAAGGAACCTGCTCCATTCGGCCAGTTTTTTTCCAGCCAGCGGCATACTTCAGGCACCGATATTTCATGCCCGCCTTCAAACAAAACCGCAGTACAATTATCAGGCGCCCCCAGCCGTCTGTATACTTCCTCCAGATACGCAAAGGCAATCCTGCTGCCTTCCGCGGGAAAAATGGGATCCTCTCTTCCGTTCATCACCAACAGCTTTTTCTCGGGTGCGGCCAATGCCGTAATATGATGGCTTTCCCCCAGTTCGATCTGCCCCGGCACATAGTTGCAGATGCAGTGTACCATTGCCATGGTGCTGTATTTATATAAATTGGGATAGCCGGATACCATCATGGCTTCGATCCGGTCGTCCAGCACCCCCGCATAATTACAGATGTGACCGCCTCCGGATATCCCATAGACGCCAAAATGCTCCAATCCCAGAGCTTCCTGTGCGAAATCCAGTGTTTTCAAAGCTTCCCAGACTCTGAGCCCCGCCAGATTCAGCCCGCAGTTTAACAGCCATGGCTCCGTCTCCGCACAGCTCTCACAGGCGCCCAAGTCATCCGGTGCCTCCCGCCGTTTTGCCTCCCCGAAAGCAAACAGTTCCGGAACGAGCACCACATACCCCAGCCGCGCCAGCTCCATCCCCAAAGCCGGCCCCCCGGCAGAAAGCGGCCTATAGGCTCCTTCCGCTCCTCTGGGATCATGGCCGTTCAGAAACATCACGGCAGGCTTCCCGACAAGGCCGCCTTCCCTCTCTTGATGCAATACATGGACGGCCATGGTCAGATTCCGAAGCGCCTCCACCCGGTATTTCTCTATACGGACTCCATACTCATTCTCCGTCTGTTCCTCCGTCTTCTGCCACACCAAAGGCACATCATAACGCTCCTTCAACAGGGATAACTTTAGCACATCCCGGATCTGCTCCTTCTTCCTGCGTTGATACTCCTTCCAATTGTCCACCTCCTCCAAAGGTTCCCCGGCTCTTTCCACCACATCTTCATATACCATTTCCATAAAAGAAGAAACTCTAAACTCATTCATTATCTACCCTCCATACTTCCAAACATGCCGACGCAGTCGGCACAAACAATCAATGAATCGGTGCAAGGCCGGAAGAACGCTGCTCTTGCGTTCTTCCGTGTGGAGAAGCTCTGCTCCGCAGAGCGTGAAATCACTTAGCGAGGTCCTTTCGAGCTTAGTGATTTCCTTCATACTTCCAAACATGCCGACACAGTCGGCACAAACAATCAATGAATCGGTGCAAGGCCGGAAGAACGCTGCTCTTGCGTTCTTCCGTGTGGAGAAGCTCTGCTCCGCAGAGCGTGAAATCACTTAGCGAGGTCCTTTCGAGCTTAGTGATTTCCTCCACACTTAGCCTTTCACAGCCCCCACCGTAATCCCTTTCACAAAATATTTCTGCAAAAACGGATAGATCAGCAGTATGGGCAGTAACGTCAGCACCAGCTGGGCCGCCTGCAAGGTCTTCACATTGGACAGGGCATTCTCAATGGCCTCCGCCGCATTGGTCATATCACTGCTTGAAATCAGATTCTGCAGGTAGGTCTGCAGCGGATAATTGGTTGTCTGGTTATTATATATTTTGCCGTCAAACCAAGAATTCCAGTGGCTGATAAAGCTGAACAGCGTCACCGTGGCAATCACCGGCTTGGACAGGGGAATGATCAGATACACAAAACGCTGGAAATAGCCGGCCCCATCCACCATAGCCGCCTCCTCTATGGTTCCCGGAAGCTGTTTCATAAAATTCATGGTGAGAATAATGTTATAGATGGGTACTGCCGCAGGCAGCACCAGCGCCCATATCGTATCAAACAGCTTTAAATTATGTACCAGCAGATAGTTAGGCACCAGCCCTCCGTCAAAAATCATTACAAAGATCAGCAGCCAAACATATACTCTCCGAAACGGAAATTCCCTCTCCGATTTAGACAAGGGATAGGCCATCAGCACTGTGATCACCGTATTGATGGCAACCCCCAGTATTACCCTGTTGACGGAGACTCCGAAAGCCTTCCAGAAAGCTCCCCGCTTCGCCACCATTTTGTAGGAAGCAAGGGTAAACCCCTTGGGAAATAACCCCACCTGATTGGCCGATACCGCCGCCTGATCGCTAAAGGACACCGCCGCAATGTGAATCAGGGGGAGCAGACAGAGAGCTGCAAGAAATGCCAGAAATGCCACATTCACAGTCCGGAAAAGATAGCTTTTGCCTTTTCTGTTCAAATTTCACACCTCCCTTAGAATATCGTATAATCACTGTACTTATTTGCCAGCTTATAGCTGCTGACTATCAAGATAAAGCTCACCACCGATTTCAACAGCCCCACCGCCGTACCCAGACTGTAATTGGCCTCCACCAGCGAGATCCTGTATACAAAGGTATCTATGATATCCGCCGTCTCATACACTCTGGGGCTGTAAAGGTTGAAAATCTGCTCAAATCCTGCATTTAACACATTGCCCAGATTCAGGATCATCATCAACATCACAATGGGCGCAATTCCCGGCAGCGTAATATGTATGATCTGCTGAAACCTGTTTGCCCCGTCTATTCTGGCCGCCTCATACAACGACTCGTCCACCCCTGTGATAGCTGCCAGATATACTACCGTCCCATAGCCGAAATTTTTCCACACATCCGTGCCCACCAGCAGTCCCACAAAGGCTTTCTTATCCCCCATGAAAAATACGGGATCCGCGCCGAACAAGCCTATCATCTGGTTCACGACTCCTTCCAGCGAAAAAATATCCAATATCATACCCGATAAGATTACCCAGGAAATAAAATAGGGAAGATAAATGATGGTCTGCACAGATTTCTTGAAATGCTTGCCTCTTACTTCATTGAGCAGAATCGCCACCAGAATCGGAATGGGAAAATTAATCAATATTTTCAGAACTGCTATCTTTAATGTGTTCCAGAGAATCCGCGTGGTATCGGGCAGCCGGAACATATATTCAAAATTCTCAAATCCCGCCCAAGGAGATCCGAAGATTCCCTTCCTTGGAATGAAATCCTTGAAAGCAATCAATATGCCGTTTAAGGGAACATATTTAAACAGGATCAACAGAAGCATCCCCGGCAGCAGCATCAGATGGAGCTGCCAGTTTTTCTGCCAGTTGAAGCGGATGGGCGGATTCTTTGAAATGCTCTTTGTCTTCTTCATGGACATTTCCTCTTTCCGCGGAGCCGTATTTTCCGGAGTGTTCCGTGAAATAACGGCTCCGCGCCTTTCTGTCATCCTACTTTAAAGCTTCCTCTATTTCCTTACCGATCTTCTCGCCGCCGATGCTGTTGAAGGTCTCCACAAAGGTATCGAAATATTCAATCGGCTGGTCCCCCATTATAATAGCGATATAGTCCGTCAGTTTCTGCGTATTTAAAAGAGACTGTGTCTTGCTCATGGTTTCCGTAGGCGCACCCGTGTAATCACTGTACCGCACATTGTCCAGATCCATCACTGCGTAACCCTCCAGATAAACCTTCTTCCATGCCCATGACAATTCCGGCGGAAGCTCCGTGCTGATCACATTTTGATAGTCCGCGTCCTTGCCGTCCACATGCTCTTCCCCGTTGGCAATGGCCTCCGAGAACCGCTCCGCCCAATTAATATTGCCCGCCATCTGGAAAGGCATCAAATTATTGGGACCTGCCTTGCTGATATCAGGATCTGCTGCCAGAGCCGTGTACTGCTGATAGAAATCACTGGTACCGTCCGAAAGCCAAGGCGCCGCATAACCGTCACAGAGATGGTTCAGCATCACTACAATAGCCTCGGGATTGCTGATTCCCTTTTTCGCATAAATATAGCCGTATACATTCAGGTTCACACCGGGCTTATAGGCGCCATAGCCTTCCGCCGGAGGTACTGCCACTGCCGTCCAGTCCGCCCCCACATTGACAACGCTGTCCTTCATCACACCCAAAGGATTAAAAAACAGCCCCATGTAGATACCGATCTGTCCGGAAGCGATCAGCTCTTCTTCCTTAGCGGCATCCTTCACCGCGAATTCATGATCTATGCCTCCGATCTCATACAAGTGCGCCAGCCTCTCTAAAGGTATCTTTGCATCCGGTGAAGTGCACCCCGCAATAAAGCTGCCGTCTTCCTGCTTCACCCAGTATTCATCCTTACTATATACCTCGTATGCCGCCATAATAGCATCCAGACCATTCAGATCCTTGTCCAGATACAAGCCATAGGTATCCTGTACGCCGTTTCCGTCGGGATCCTCCAGCGTAAATTTCTCCGCAATATCAAAGACTTCCTCCATGGTCTTGGGTTCTTCCAGATTCAGCGCCTCCAGCCAGTCGCTGCGGATCCACAGGATGGGGTAGCTGTCTCCCACAGTGTTCGCCACCGGAATCGCCATATACCGTCCGTTCGATATGGCAGGGGCAAAGAGTGCGTTGTTCTGCTGTCCCGCCACCGTCTTCAGATTGTCCGTAGCCCACTGGTCGTAAATATCCGTCATATCCGTAACCATGTCATTTTTAATCAGGGAATCCAGAGTGATGGCATCTACCACCGCAAAATCCGGGATCTCATCCGATGTGATAGCCAGCTGCAGTTTCTCCGTCATGGCGGAAGAGGAGCTGAGAATGAAATTCTCCACATGAATCCCCATAACATCCTCCCACATCTGGTACATGGCATTATTCTGTGCATCCTGTCCTGCGGGATAATTCGTAACCACTTCACTCTTGGCAAAGGTCAATGTGATAGGCGGGTCGTATGTTTTCATCTTGTCAGCTTCACTCTTAGGCCCTTCTACCGTAACCTGCCCTCCGCTCTCCTCTTTTCCACAGCCTGCCAAAGGGAGCGTCATGCTGACACACAACAAAACCACAGTCAAAAGTCTCCGTTTTTTCATATTAAAATCCTCCATTTTTTTGAGAAACAATTCCATTGTTCCGTCTCACCGGGATCCAAAGCTCATTCCCGCCTTCCGCGCCGGCCGGCTGCGTCCGGATAAAAAAGTTCTGTGATACATTTTCACACAGGCTTTTTCTTAAAATAATAATATCACATAACATTCCCTCGAAAAATGGTAATGATTTTACTTTCTATGACAATCTTTACTTTTTTGCATCTTAGTGTACTGACCGCGAAACGGGGCGCGCAGATGGCGGGAATGAATTTTCAAACACGCTCTGGCAGGCAACAAGGCAGAACCAAACAGCTCTCGCCTAAAGGAGAATATCTGGTAAAAGAGGAACAGCGTTTATTGCTTTCGTACTCAATCCGTTGCCCGTAGTCTTTCTACAATGCTTTGCTTCTCCAAATTCTTAAAACAGATATAAGGAATAATGATTGCAAGGATTATTAAAATCGGTGCGCAGATCATTAGCGGCATAAGCGTGAAACGGAATGTCGCTGTCCAGTCACCGGACACCATCATCCGAACACCAACAGCCACGGCGAGTGTCCCCAAAAGGCAGGACGAAAACAAGGTACTTCCCGCATAATACATTCCCTCACACGTCAGCATATTCCGAAGCTGGCGTTTTGTCATGCCGACGCTCTGTATCATGGCAAATTCTTTCTGCCGGGAAACAATCGCCGTTACCATCGAATTGACAAAATTTAAAATGCCGACAAACGCAATGATAAGGCTGACGGCAAATCCCATCACGGTATTCGCCCATGTCTGCTCTTGATAATGTTCAATTAACGTAGACTTCGATGTGAAACTCAGGCTCTTGTCAACATTGTTCCGATAGTCTGTCAGCATTTTCTCTGCCTGCGGCTGGTATTCCTTTGCTACATCGAAAAACAGTTTTCGCAGCGTGTTGTCCGGATACATTTCCCGGAAGGTATCTGCCGGAAGATAGAAAGACAGAAAGTCTGCCGTGCCGCCGTTTACGCCTTCGGTAATGGTCGGTATATCCGCCACAATCGCCATAACCTCGTATGACTGTCCATTCAAAGTCACCATATCGCCAATAGAGTAAGTCGGCTGTACTTCCCTTTCTTTCTCCTCAGCCCCGGTAGCTGCTTCCATCACTACGTAACCCCCGGACAAGAATTTATTCTTATCAAAAGTGCCATCCAATATCCGGCCATCATGTGCAAAGGTGTCCAATATCAGTCCGTCAATGCCATACAAAACAGAGGTACATTCACCACTGTTTATCATATCGTGATAGGCTTCCGCCAACCCTGCATCCGTCGCTTCAATATAGGTCAGTCTGTCATTAGCGTTATAGTAGGTCCGGATATTGGCAAGGGCGGATGCTCCAATCTTGTGAGTGAACACTTGTGAATACAGATGGCCGGCAGCTTCCAGCCCGGTAAGCCCCTCTATCTCCTGCACAAGCAGCCGTGAAATGGTCTTGCCGTAAGGATTATAGATTCCAAGAGTGGAAGAAATAGAGCTGTCCTCCACTTCAAAATCACTGATTACCGTCTGGCTCATATATTTATCAATATCAAAGCTGGCATTTTTCGCATAGACACAGGACAGCAAGACCAGCCCCAGCGTAAGGGAGCAAACCACCGTTACAGTACGCTTTTTGTTCCGGCCCAAATTAGCCAGCGCCATTTTCGGAACGCTTGCGCCCCTGGTGCTTTTCTTTATTTTCCGCTTGCCGGCTGTTCCTGCATCTGTGTAGCGCAATGCTTCCATAGGAGAAACCTTTCCTGCAATCTTCGCAGGTTTCTTGCAGGAAATCAGTACCGTCAAATAAGCGAACAGCGCAGAGCCTATGAAAATATACGGATCAGCTGCCGTTTCCGCTTTCCCTGTTGTCCCGGTGATCATAACCGGCACCAAACAAAATCCCAAAAGATACCCTGTCAGAAGTCCGATGGGGATGCCGATCAGCGACAAACGGCTGGCCTGTCCATATATCATTTTCTTTAACTGCTTTTTGGAAGCGCCCAGAGTTTTCAGCCTGCCGTAAAAGCGTATATCACCGGCAACGGAAATCTGAAAAATGTTGTAGATAATCAAATAGCCGCTGGCAAATACCAACACCATACAAACCGCCATAGGAAGAATTTCGCGGATGATATTCTGATTCATGGTCGTGTCGTATGCCATGTTGGGGGAGAGGGACACATCAGAAAGCCCCGTATCCGTCAAAATCTGATCCGCTGCCTGTTCCGGATTTTTATCACTGTAAAGGTTCAGGTGGAGCATGCCCGTTCCGAAGACTTGACCGCTAGTACGCTGTGCCGCCTGATCTACGCCCGCACATTCAGCCTGAATAAAGGCTTCTGACACCCACGCCATACTTGCCATAGCAGCGGAATTTCCCTCCCAATAACCGGAGAGATAAAAATCGCTGGTTGTGTACTCTCCGCTGCTCAGATCCCTACGCCACCGAAGCGTGATTTCCTGTCCCAATTCATAGGACAGCCCCATCTTGTCAAGGGTAAGAGTATCCAAAGCAATTTCTTTTTCCTGCATTGGCATAGTTCCCGCCATGGGATAGGAAAAACAGGAACGTGCATAGTTTTCATCGGCATAGCGGATTTCCACCTGCCGGCCGGCTAGTTCTTCGTTCTCCGCAATTCCCACCACGATACTTTTTCCATAATCCCGGACGGATTCATGGACGGTCAGCTTCGCCATTTCCTCATCGGTCAGGGAACCGGAGCTTAAATGACTGTTGAATCCTGCCTGCTGGAAATTCATATCCTGCATATTCTTTACCATGCTCTGTGACAGGACAAAGAGGGATGTAAACATAACAGTAGTCAGGATTATAGCAAATACAGCGACAAGATTTCGTATTTTATTTGCCTTGAAGCTGCGGTTTGTCAATGTTCGTATGATTGTTTTCTGCTCTTTCATAGTAATAACCATGCCTTTCTCTCAATCTGCAAACTTTGGGCCGCAGGCGATCCGTCCATCCTCGATACGGAAAGTACGGTCTGCCTGTTCTGCGATCTCCGGATTATGGGTGATCATCACAATGGTCTGATGGAATTTCCTGCTGGTTACTTTCAGAAGCTCAATCACTTCCTCGCTGGTCTTGCTGTCCAGATTGCCGGTGGGTTCATCGGCAAGGATGATCGCCGGTTTACTGGCTAATGCCCTCGCAATGGCTACCCGCTGCTGCTGGCCGCCGGAAAGCATGTTCGGCATATTATAGAGTTTCTTTTCCAATCCCAACAAGGCGACTACTTCCTGAATAAACGCCTGATCGGGCTTCTTCCCGTCAAGCTGAATGGGCATGACGATATTTTCATACACATTCAAGACGGGAACCAGATTGTAATTCTGGAAGATAAAGCCGATACGCTGGCGGCGGAACACGGTCAAGTCCTCGTCTTTCAGCTTCCCCAGTTCAAACTTATCCACCCGGACGCTGCCGGAAGTGGGGCGGTCTAAGCCCCCCAGCATATTCAGCAGCGTGGATTTTCCGCTTCCGGATGTGCCGATAATGGCGGCAAACTCTCCCTGTTCAATGGAAATGCTCACATCATCCAGTGCCTTTACAATATTTGGTTCGTCGCCGTACAGTTTCGTTAAATGAGCGGTGCTTAAAATACTCATAGTTTTTCCGACCTTTCCTTGTATTTCGTTCCTGCTGGAACTAAGCTCATTATATCGGCTTTGAAAAGAGAGACAACAGAAAATGCGTAAACTAACATCTACAAGGTAAAACCTAATAAGGCGCCGCTTCTGCGAAGCGACGCCCTAAGAAATAACAGTATGATATGATATAAATGTCAAAAAAGCATTAAATCCAACGCAAGCTTGCCTGCAAGAGAATTTATGTCTTTGGGATCCGTAAAAACACTGAAAAGTAGCCATTTTACGCAAAAAAGCGTATTTGAGGAGTTTTAGGATTGGGGGAACGCAGCGGCGGATTAATCCGTGGTAACATAGAGGCCAAAATACCTTTTGCACCCAACACAATGATATTACGGAATGGGGACAATTATTTTCAGCGTGAATTTGCCGTCCTCTGATTTTATACTGCACTGTCCACCGTATTTCCCGACAGCATTTTTGATGTTGGGAAGTCCGAAACCGTGAATAAAGCGATCTGTTTTTGTAGTTTCCGATCCGGCCGCAGTCCCAGACAGGACATTATTTTCAATCATGATAAGCAGCATATCCCGGACACGCTCTGCCTTTACAGTAATCAGCCGTTTGTCTTCCGGCAGCTTTTCGCTGGCTTCTATCGCATTATCAAGGGCATTTCCAAAAATCGTACTTATATCCAATGGCTCTAAAAAAGAACCTGATTCAAAAGATATAACGGCATTGAAGTCTATCTTCTTTTCCTGCGCAATCTTCGACTTATCCCGAATGACAATATCCAAAAATTCGTTTCCTGTGCGGTGATAATTTTCATATTCCTGAATCTGATCTGTTAATTCTTGAATAGAATCCCGAACCTCCTGACCGTTCCCTACTTGCGCCTGTAATAAAAGCAAGTGGTTTTTCATATCATGGTAGATACTGCGCACGCGTTCCTCATCCCTGATTCGGTCTTTATAATAGCCTTGCTGCATTTCCAATTCCTGCACATGATAGGCTGTCTGCATTGACTCACAAATATAAGAGGCCAGATACATACAACCGAAGCTGGAGAAAATGGATGCCAAACAAATCGGATATACGATTGCGGTATCTTCCGGCATAAAATAGATAATCGTAAAGATCGCCACAAAGGATGCCAGCATCAGCATATCAACAATTAACCACATCCGTATATTTAAGCGGGATGCTACTTTGGATAAAAACTTTCGCAGAATCAGCCATGCACCTACCCAAAAGAGAAATCGTAATAATAATGAAATAGTATGTATCGCCGTACTGATCAACGTTAGTTTTGGGGATTGAAGCATTTCTTCATAGTTTGCCCGCTTTACGGAAAAAAACAGCCGCCCGCCAATATCCAACATCAGGTAGTTGATTGCAATTAAAGCGGGATAAAATACCAGTAAAACCGATACTTTTTCCATTAGTGTTCCGCGATAAAAAATAAGAACATAGGCAAAAAACGATACCATTGCGCCTAAAATACTTTCCAAATCATTAGAATAAATAATGCAATCCGCCAAATAGCCGCACACGAGAAATGCCAATACTTTTATAAACCAATTTCCCCGAAGCGTAAGAAAGGTATTAATAATCCGGAAAAATAAGAATGTGTATCCCCATGCGAGCAGAAAAGAAAGCGTTTCCAAAAACCATATCATATAAAATCCCCCCAATAGTCAGCCAGCCGTTCCATAAACTCTTTTCGTTTCGGCTGGCTGATGGGAATTGTTTCGCCTGTAATCAGTTCAATATCCAACTTTTTAGTGCCTTTCACATAGAACAGGTTGACCATATAGCTGGTATGACAGCGGACAAAACCTTTATCCTGTAACTCCTGCTCCATTTCTTTCATGCTCTTGTAGCAGATTATATTTTCCTGCCGGGTGTGCAGCAGCAGCTTGCGGTTAAAGGTTTCTATATAACTGATTGATTTTAGGGCAACTTTGTATTTCCCGGTATCGTTGGTGATTACCAAGGCGGGGGCATCATCCTTACGGTGCCTTTTCAGCCATCCGTCCATCTCTGATTTTAGCCGGACATATTTCAACGGCTTTATAATGTAATTAGTCGCCTGATATTTATAGCCTTCCAGCCCATACTGCGTCAGCGTAGTCAAAAAGATAATGCTGACCTTTTCATCCATCTGACGGACGCGCTCGGCGGCCTGCAGCCCATTTACCAGCCGCATTTGAATGTCAAGGAAAATCAGGTCAATGGTGGTATCGTATTTTTCAATCAGCTCCATACCGTCATAATAGGAAGTCACTTTGATTTCTTCGCCGGTTTCTTCGGAATACTGATTCAACATTCCATTCAAGTGTGCAACGAAATCTTTTTCATCGTCACAAATCGCTATATGCAGCATTGTTTTCACCTCATCTCTTATACCACCGGTCAACCGGTTTTTCTGCCTTTTTCGATATAGCTCCCGTACCGGCCAGCCGGAATTGATAGTCTCTTTTTCATAAAAGCTGCGCTTGCCCTCATCGAAGATCCCCAAAAGCCGCAGTCATATGACCACACCAAAATGCCAGACCGTGTCTGGCATTTTTCATAGGCCGGAAAGAACGCCCTCATATTTTGAAAATTGAAACATCACACTCCGACACCGTTCTGCTATTCTATTATGATTACGGCAATTTATACTCACAAAAACTATACTTTGTATCACTGCTGATAAACAGTAAGCACACCATAATATTTTGAAATTATTGAAGCGTCTTTTACATAAATGCCGACATCCTCAATCCCATATCTTAACAAATAATAATCCATATCGTGCAGAATTTTATAAATATTGTTGGCGTATTCCATATCATGTGTATCTTTTGCCAATGCTGTTTCATCCATAAGATTCTGCAAATCTTCCCTTAAATCCTCGTTTTGTACGCTTTCCTGCATTTCCGCTATCAAATCAATAAAATTATCCGCATCAAACCTATTGTATATAATAACAGGAGTTCCGTATTTTTCATAAAATTCATCTGTTGTAAGATTTTCTCTTTCCTGTATTTCTTTTCTTTCCAAATAATCTCCGTCATAAGACCAATCAATTTGAATATCGCCTTTTTGATCAAAATAATTCCAATATAAACTATTTTCATCTTCCAGCTTTCCGAAAATATCGTCATATAAATATGCCCGCTCCATCCGCATATTTGCAACTTTTATATTTTCTGTTAATCTTTCAATCTGCTCTGTGGTCATGCCGTCCAAAACGATTTCTCTCGCAGCGAACACCTGTTCTTTTGCAGGGGCAATACTCCCACCGGGGTCATCAGCCGCAGAAACATCTTGAATACTTTCTGCTGAATTATCCGATTCTCCCGCATTTTCCATTGTAAAATCCGCTTGGCTGCCATTTCCGGATCCCACTTCCGTTACATCACTGCCCACTCCTTGACAAGCAGTTAATATACTTGCACATATCAGTATTAACAGCAGTTTCATTTTCTCCATAATGAGCTCCCTCCTCCTGCTACAATATATTTATGGTTAGCCTCCCTAATTTGTACGGATAAATTTCTAAGTAAGTATTTTTACCCATTCAACCATTATAGATGGCTATTTTCCTCACATCAAATTCTTTTCAGCAAACTGTTGAACCACAAGCTGTATCGTCCACAAAGTTTGCGTACTCGTCCCTTGACATAGTAATAAACTTATATATTGATTTGTCGGGTTCGGGTAAATAACCCATCACACCGATCTCGCGAACGATACAACCTTGGGGGAGGTAATCAATATAATCGGGGAAGGATTTCAACGGGAGAATATCTGTGAGATAACCGGAGTTCGGGTGATCTCTCAAATACTCAGCCTCCATTGTGTAGATTTCACGCATCCGATCATTCTTTGGGATTAGTCTTTTTACTGAATCCCACGTTTCATCCATACCGGCACCGGCAACACTCCATTTATCGTCTGCCATAATACGCATCCATGTCACATTGACACGATCATCGTCTCGAATCATTGCTTGAAATGCTGCATCGGTAATCAGATGGGAAAAGCAGCCCAACAGAAACGCATATTCCTCGGATGATTTGATTTCGCCTTTTCTTTTCAGAATATATTCCCCGCAGAAAGCATCACAATCCGAGGCTTTCTTTCGCTCTCCTTGCATCCAATGTGTTACCTCTCTGGACGGTGTAAAAGCCGTCCAATCCTCGTTTTCCACATTGCAATCCGGGGCAATGTTGCCCACGCAAAAGCCGTGTCTATGTAAATTCGAAAGGCGTTCAAGAACTCCATCCGCTATCATCAAGTGTGTAATCCATGTAGCCGTTGTTTTTCTCCTCTGACTATAGCTCCGTCAAAACACCGCCATTGAATCCGTATAAAGAACCATGCAAGCCGATATGTGGTTCAAAAGTCAACGCTTCAACAGCAGACAGTTTTTCCGTGTTTCCTTTTTCGATGTAAATACGTTGTCTTTTATCCTTAACTATTTCGTGAATAGTCATCGCTTATTTTCCGGTTGATTGCACTTATTTACATACCCGTCAATGTATTGTAAATATTAGCCCTTAAAATACCAAGTCGGCACGGGATTACGCATATTGTCATACCAAGAAAGAATTTCTTTAGCTTGATTCAGCATAGTGTTCACTTCGTCCTGCCCGAACGGAATCGCCCAATATACAGACGAAAGGGTGTTGCTTGAAATATAAAGAGCAAGCAATCTCCAGAACTCCATCAGTTAAACTCGGACTGCTTTGTGTCATGCTCTGCAATATCAGACACACGGTAAAGATACTGTGTTCCGTTCTCGTCGGTAACACAGTATTTTTTATCACTTGACCAGCCCTTATTTATTAGTTCTTTCGTTATAAATTTCATATCTTCTCTCCATAACTCATTTGCCAAACACCTTGACATCACCGAGCAGTTTAATGTTTCCATTGACCACAAGAATAGCTCCACTTTTGCATATTATTTGATGAAGCAGTCTGCACAAACAATCAATGAATTGCTACCGTCCCATGTTCAGACGATATGCCTTGGGAGAAAGCCCCTCCGCACCTCTGAACACTCTTGTAAAATACCCCGGAGTGCCAAAGCCTGTTCTCTCCGCAATCTCATAAATCCTCAGCTCCGTCTCTTCCAACAGCCTTTTGGCCAAGGCAATTCTTATCTGTAAAATGTATTCCGACAGAGGCTGTCCCGTCTCCTGAGAAAAGATTCTGGACAGATAAGAAGGATTTAACCGGAACCGTTCCGAGAGCGCTCCCAGAGACAAATCTTTCTCCGGATTTTCCCGGACATAAGCCTGAACGGCATATACCACATAATTACCTTCCGCTGTCGGCTCCTCCCTTCCCCCCCGGATTTCCCCCATCATAAACAGCTTCCCATATTCTGTCCCGCACATTTCCTCCCATCTGGTACACTGTGCACTTTCCTCTTCCATACAAGTTTTCTCCGATATTCCCACGGACATACCGATATCCAGCTGTTCCAGAAAAAAGCTCTGTACTTCCTCCAACACTCTTCTGATTCTAATCTCCGCGGCAGTATCCTTCCTGCCCATTGGGGAAGATGCGGCGGTTCCCGGATCCGATGATAAGGCACTGGTGCCCTGCTCTTGATATTCCTCCTTGCTCTCCGAAAGTCTGGCCACATAATTTCCCGCCCCATATCTGTCGAAACCGATCCGGCTGTAATCATGGTTCAGCACCCGCTCCAGCATATTCTGCAGCCCCTCCCAGATTTCTTTCTCCGAAATTCTGGCGCTGTGAATATCTATTTTCAGGAAAATCAGCCGAAGCTCCTTCTCCCGGTTGCGGATTCCGTAATTTCCGTCCCCCGCATCTCTCAGCCCTCCCCCGCCGGAAGACAGAAAACGCCCCATCCATGCTTTGTCCAGTGCCACGATGACTCTCTCTATGGCTTCCAGAAGCTTTCCGTCCGGAGCAGGCTTCACCAGAAAATCATCGCTGTCCAGACGTAAAGCCGCTGTGGCATACTCAAAATCCCGATACCCCGTGAGAAATATTACCCGGATATCAGGCCACAGAGCTTTTGCCCTGCCCACCATCTCCAAGCCGTCCATATCTGGCATGCGGATATCCGTCAGCAGGATATCACAGGGATTCGCCGTCAGGAGCGACAAAGCCTCTCCGGCAGACCGCGCTGTCTGGACGGATCTGAGAGGAAGGCCTGACGCCCGCACCACATCTCCTATGCCGTTCAAAATAATTTCTTCGTCATCCACGATCATCAGACTATACATACCCATCCTCCCCGCCAAAATTTCCCTTGTACAGACGCATTCCACATACCGGATCAGTTTTCCCTATGCAGGCCCATTCCAAACGTCAGATTCGGCTCCTCAATTCTAACTTTCCCTATTATCATTATCGGAACCATCCTCAGCGCCCTGAACCGTTTTCCCGTCGGCCCCGGACACTCGGATGGAAAAGGACACCCGGAAAAGCTTTCCTTTTTTCTCCATGCGGATCCCCGGATTTCCTTCTTCCCAAGTTTTCAGCCTGCTCTGTATGTTCCACAGCCCGAAATTCTTTACCGGCATCTTCTCCCGGTTAATCGCCTGCCTAAGCTCCCCCATGGTCTCCTGCGTCATCACATTGGAATCATCCTCCACCGCAAAATGCAGCCTGTCCTCCTTCTTACCGATCTCTACCCGGATCAGACAATGATGGGAACATTTTTCCAGTCCATGAGAGATAGAGTTCTCGATCAGAGGCTGCAGCAGTAAGGGCGGAAGCCTGTCTTCCTCAAGCCCCTCCTGCACCTCAACTTCATAGGACAGCTTGGCCCCGAAGCGCATCCGGTTCAGGCACAGATAAGTATTGACGAATTTCAGCTCATATTCCATGGAAATACTTTCATTGGAGACAAAAGTCAGCACCGAAAAATAGTCTCCCAGATACATGCACAAGTCACCCACTGCCTCACAATTTTCCGATTGTGCCAATCGATATCCCATGTATAGGCTGTTAAACAGAAAATGAGGGTTGATCTGCGTCTGGAGCTGCTTATAGCGGGCCTGCTCCACCTGAACCTGCTTCTCCAGCACCTCCTGAATCAGGTTCCTCACCTTCTCTGTCATCTGGTTATATTGGGCAAACACGTAGTTAAACTCTCTGGATTCATCCATGGCAAGCAGATAACCGTAGTTTTCCCGCTCCACCATCTGCATGGCTTTCTGCAGCTTCTCCATAGGTCTGTTGACAATCCTGCGCACCCGCAGGCCGAGCACTACCGGAACCAGCAACAGCAGCAGCGTTGCCGCTCCCCATATTTTGTACAAGTCATATATATTGGCGTAAGCTTCCGATTTATCCATATAAATTAAAATCAAAAAACCATTGGCATCTTTTCCGATCCTGTCCACCAGATATTTCCGTCTCCCGATTCTGATTTCTTGGGCTCCCTTCCTGTTCCAGTCCATTCCCGCATAAATCATTTTTCCCACATCGCCGATATTCTCCTCTGCGTCCAGAAGCTCTTTCGTCAAAGAATTTACGAAAAAATAATCATAACTTCCCTCACTATCGTAATCTTTCAGCGTATACCGAATATCCTTCAAGGACACCTTAATTCCTGTGACCATCTCATTACTGCTCTGGGAAAGGTAATAAAGCGCATCTCCGTCATGAAAAAAATTCTGCTCTTTTTCCATATATTCTTCCCGCATAGTGCGGTAAATCCCGTCCTCGGTTATAATGCTCTGGTTAGCACTCAAAACTTCTCCCGCATAAGGCAGATAGATAAAAATATCATCAATACAGATACTGGTATCCCTATACTCCTTTAAGGTTCTATAGGCATCATAATAAAGCCTGTAATATCCGGACTCCATAGTGCCCTTCCATGCACCTGTAAAATCTACAATAAACTTGTTGGCGCACAGTTGGTTGGTGGACTGGATCACTCTTGCAATATCCGCATTGATTATGGCGGAATAATATTTTACTTTGTCCGTCTGATTGTCTATGGTTTCCTCAGTGATCCTATTGCTTAAAACCGCCATCCCAATGATGACAACCACGGAAAACGGAACCCAGATCGCCAGAATGCTGACCGCCAGCCTGCCAATTAATGATTTCCCAATTCTGGAACCTTTTCTTTGCATGGTAAATTTCTCCTCCGCATAGGTGCTGCCGTATAGACACTCATACATTCATAGAATGACTTCACTGCCATGTTTTATTTCGTTTTCCGCATATTGGGATTTATGGAAAAAAGAGGGGCGTTTGCAGTAAAAATTATTCCGAAAAATACTGCAAACTTTGATTCGCTGTATTTGCAGATGTAACAGTACATAGATCCTGTGAAAGACACATTTAATGATTTCAGACAGTTTATCAAAATGTATTTGAAAATTTTGCCGCCCCTTTCCGAAAGGCCGCCGGAAAGAAGCGGTAAAGTGAAATAAAAACTATTTTTATACTCCCATCTTCAAAAAATGTTTCTATTGCATATAATCATAGAGCTTGCACTCACTTAACAATTCTGCAGATAGGAATCAACTTACTTTTGGTAGATAATAATTTCTTGTCCTTCATATGCCAGTGTGAGATTGCATAATCTGCAAATAAACTGAAATTCCGGGGCAGTTTGAGGTATTTCGCAGTATTCACCAAATACAAACTCTATATCAATATGTTTACTGTGTATAATACTATTGCCACACTTAAATATATCGTCTCGATATATGATACAAGCTATATTTTCAATTAACTCATCATTTGAAGATAGATTGCCCCAAAATAATTTACCGACGATATGCTTAACTTGATTTGCAGTAATCACACTACCTGACCTTCCCGTTGGGATTTATACATTTGGTTATATAATACTTACCTCTTTTTGGTGGTTACATATTTCTACAAAAGGAGTTTTTATATTAAATATACCGGCAGCTCCTGTCCGATACCGTATGCCTCATAAGGTGCGGATCCCTTCTCTGTTATGTTTTCAGACGTATTTTTATGGGCAGTTCCTTTATCGGTAGGAACCGTATCCTCCACAAAACCATTTTTAACCGTCGTTTTCTTCCCTTCGGTATTTTTCCCTCCGGTATTTTTCCCTCCGGTTTTTTTCACTCCGGAATTTGGAAAAGCTGTTTTCTTTGCCGTATTGCTTCCCGCGCTTTTTGCGGCAGCTTTTGCCTCAGAGCTGCTTTTTACAGCCTTGGCTCCCGCACTGCCGGCTGCAGACTTCACTGATTTGGTTCCCTTGATACTTCCCGCTGCTTTTGTTGTTTTGGTTTCAGTGCTGCCTTCTGCTGTCTTCATTGTTTCGGTTTCCCCGCTGTTTTCTATTGCCTTTACTGTATTGGCTTCTACCCCGTTCGTCTCTGCCCTTGCTGTTTTGGTTTCCCCACTGCCTTCCGTTGCCTTCACGATTTTGGTTTCCCCACTGCCTTCCGCTGCCTTCACGATTTTGGTTTCCCCACTGCCTTCCGCTGCCTTCACGATTTTGGTTTCCCCACTGCCTTCCGCTGCCTTTGCCGCTCTCTTGATGCTACCTGCTCCTACGGACATTCTTGTCTACCTCCTTTGCGAGCTCCAGATACTCTCCGGCGCTTCTCGCACTTTTCTTATGTACCATAACGGGCCTGCTGTTGTCCTGTGCCCATTCAATCTCACTGTCCACACGAACCACCGTGCCGAATACCGTTACTTCCTCGAATTCATTCAAAATTTCCATGGTCTGCCTGCCGTAATTTTTTCTGGCATCCAGTTTTGTGATAACCACTCCCAGCAGCTGCAAATTCGGGGAAAGCCTTTTGACATTCTCCAAAAATTCAAACATATTCGCCACACCGAAAAGCCCCCACGGACTCGCCTCCACAGGCAGGATCACATAATCGGAAGCACAGAGGATGTTCATAACCCAGCCGCCCAAGGTGGGAGGCGCATCTATCAGGATGTAATCATATTCCCCGCGATCCTTAATCTTCTGTAATCCTCTGGATAAGATCAATTCTCTCTGCCACTTGGTAAACAACTCATATTCTATGCCGCTCATCAAAGTGGAGGAAGGAATCAAATCAAGCCTTTCATAGGGCGTGTGCACCACATAATCCGCCAAATCCTTCTCTTCCCGCACGGCATTGTACAAATTCTTTTCTCCCTTGGCAAATTCCAGCACCTTCTCCTCTTCAAAAAAGGACAAGGACAAATTCAGCTGCATATCGCCGTCCACCAGCAATACCTTCTTCCCCAACGCAGAAAGAGAATATCCTACATTGGCACATGTGGTAGTCTTACCGCTTCCGCCCTTATTATTCGCAAAGGCTATTGTCTTCGTTTCCTTCTCCGTCCGTCCTGCCATAGAGACACTCTATTCCTTTCTCCGCAAAGTAATTCAGCCATTCTTCCGAGGGACGTATATCCGTTACTACCATATCAATAGCGGACAATTTACAGATCCGTGAAAATGCTATATTGTCAAATTTCGTGTGATCCACAGCCAGAATCCGCTGTTTTGCACATTTCAGCATTGTCTGCTTTACCTGTGAAAACATCTCGTTGGCATCCGTTATTCCCTTCTCCATGTCAAGTCCCTTGCAGGACAGAATCACCTTATCCGCATTAAAGGTGCTGATCCCTTCCATGGCTTTGGGGCCTACCAGCGCCAGATAATTTTCCCGGAGCGTCCCTCCGGTGGAAATAATATCCCAGCCGCTGACATCGGAGAGCTCCACAAGCACCTCGATAGAATTGGTGATTACAGTAAGGCGCTTCCGGCTTTTCAATGCCTTCACAATAGAAACCGCCGTGGTACTGGGATCTACAATGATGTGCTCACCCTCCTGAACCAATCCGCTTACCAGCTCGGCAATCACCTGCTTTCCTCTCAAATTCCGCTTTTTTCGGATATTGAAGGGCATGTCAATACCTGCGTTTTCATTCAGGATTGCGCCTCCGTAACCCTTAGTAGCCAGACCGTCCTTGTCAAGCTTATCCAGATCCCTACGTATGGTTTCTTCCGAAACTTCGAAGAGTGCACTCAATTCACTGACAATTACCTTTTTCTCATCCTGCAATTTTTCTAAGATCAGATTCCTGCGCTCGGCTGCCAGCATTTATGCATCCCCTTTCCGCTCAATAATATGTATAACAAACAATTTATGAATCGGTGCAAATCCGGAAGAATCGCACCAGCGATTCTTCGAGGAATGACTTAGTTTCTCTTAGGTTGGGTACAAAGAGGGGTGTTTACACACCCTCTTTCCAACCTTAGAGAAACTTCATTCCTTTCACACTTCCAAACATGCCGCCATCGGCGGCACAAACAATTTATGAACTGGTGCAAGTCCGTAAGAATCCGCTCGCGGATTCTTACGTGTGAAGAAGCTCTGCTCCGCAGAGCGTGAAATCACTTAGCGAGGTTCTTTCGAGCTTAGTGATTTC
>CAJUTJ010000074.1 GCA_910589655.1 uncultured Acetatifactor sp.
CCCAGCAGCAGGCATCTGGCGGCGGCCATGACGGCTTCTATTGATTTCAATAAAGCGCACTGCATTGTAGAATACGGGGCGGGGACGGGCGTATTTACCCAAGATGTGGTAGCAAGAAAAAGGCAGGACACGACTTATATTGTAATTGAACAGAATGAACGTTTTTACGAAATACTGCGGAAACAGTTTTATGGAATGCCGGGGGTGGTGATAATACATGGAGATGCTGGAAATGTATGCGGCTTCTTAAGAGAACAGGGGTTACGGCATGCGGATTATATCATTTCAGGACTGCCATTTACATCACTTCCGCAACAGGTGTCCCGCAGGATACTGTCACAGACCCAAAAGGCCATCGGAATGGAAGGTGTATTTATCACATTTCAGTATACACTGTTGCGGAAAACCTTTCTTGAAAATTATTTCAATATCCAGAAGATTGTAAGGGTTTGGCGAAATCTGCCCCCGGCATATGTGCTGCTTATGAAATTGAAATGCTGCCATGCAAAGCAGATTTCTGCGGACAGTGTGGTATGAAGCAAAATTAGGAGATGTCGTTATGTGGTGTGTATATTTTCTTGCCTGTGTGCTGCTTCCTATATGTGTTCCAGTACCAGAAACGGCAGTGATAATGTGGGGGACCAGACAGATTGGCAGCCCGGGAGCCTTTTTTTGGGGGGTCATAGGCTCCGTGCTGGGATTGGTGATTATGTATTCCTTATCTTCACTGATTGCACAGCGTATTTCAAAAGGGAGAAAAGAGAAAAGGCAGCTTGCGTGGTTAAAGCATTTGACAGGACGGTACCGCGTTTGGATTCTTGGCGTACTGCTGATTGTTCCGCTTGTGTCCGATGAAGTACTCTGTGCAGGCTCTGCTTTATTAAAAATACCATTGCCTCAGTTTCTGAAAATTGGTATAATTGCTAAAGTCATATCCATCGATTGCCTTTTCGGGTTTTCTTGGCGACTTGTGCGGTCTGAGGCGATGGCAGATGATCGCTGTGGAGCTTCTGTTCATGCTCCTTGCCTCAGCGGCTCTGCAGCACTTTTGCAAAAAAGGAGAAGCAAAGCTATCATGAAAGAATTCATATTGGTTGTTGACGATGATAAAGACATCCGCAGGCTTCTGGGCATTTATCTAGGCAATGAGGGCTACCGTTACCTCGCCTGTGAAAATGCAGCGCAGGCGCTGCATTTTCTGGAGCACTATCAGGTTGATCTGATCCTGATGGATGTAATGATGCCGGAAATTGACGGTATCAGCGCCTGCCTGCGGATAAGGGAAAGAAGTAAAATGCCAGTTATATTTATGTCGGCGAAAACGGAAGATATAGACATAATAAAAGGTCTCACGGCGGGAGGAGACGATTACGTGACGAAACCTTTTAAGCCCATTGAGCTTCTCGCCCGTGTCAGAGCCCAGATCCGCCGCTATAAACAGTATAATGAAACGGAAAAGCCGACGCACACGCTCCAGACGGAGGATCTTACGGTGGACATAGAACGCCATCAGGTATGGGTAAGCGGACGGGAAGTGAGGCTGACGCGCAAGGAGTATGACATTCTGGAATATATGTTACGAAACAAAGGACAGGTGCTGACCATGGCGCAGATTTATGAAGCGGTATGGCATGAAGAATTTTTCTGTTCGGAAAATGCGGTGATGATGCATATTGCCAATCTCCGCAATAAACTGAACTGGGATAATGTACATTCGGATTTTATCAAAACCTGTTGGGGAAGAGGTTATCAGATATGATGCTATCAAAGGTAATTCCAAACTATATTTTAATCAATGGCATTGTCATCGGAGGAACGGTTTTCGTGATTTTTCTGGTTTACAGAAAATTGTCCTCTTCATTCCAAAAACGCCTCACGGCATATTTCCTGAAAGCGGTCTGCGTTTCCCTTGTGATCAGCTTAGTGGTGCTGGCGGTGGTACTGGCCATGATGCAGCTTCTGCTTCATTCCGGTATGTGGGATTTTTTTTATGAGCTGGGCTATGGATACCTCATTGCCGCCGAATATCTTCCGTCGGTGCTGGCAGTGGCGTTTCCCGTGATATGCTTTGTTGTTTCCTTTTCCGTCAGGGTCAACCACAGAGTCAGGTATGTGGAGTATCTGTCCCAGGAAATTCAGAAGATCCGGGAGGAGGGCTTTGGAAGAAGCATGGAACTGCAGGGTGATGATGAAATCACCCAGCTATGCGCCGTCATCAACGAGATGTCCGTCCAGCTCAGGGAAAAGGAGGAAAGGGAAAAAAGGCAGCAACAAAGTAAGAATGAGCTGATTACCAATGTTTCCCATGATCTGCGCAGTCCTCTTACCTCAATCATCGGCTATGTGGAACTGCTGAAGGAAACAGAGCCTGAAGACAGGCAGCGCTTTGATGAATACATTGAAGTGGTAGAGCGGCGTCTGACGGGGCTTAACGGACTGGTTAACGAACTATTTGAATATACAAAGCTGAACTCCGTCGGTCAGTTTCCTGATATGGAGAAAAGGGATGTGCTGGAACTGCTGCGGCATATCCTTTATGAATATAAAATTCTTATGGAGGCAGAGGGTCTGACGCTTTCATGGCAGCTTGGGGCGGAAAGCCATACCGCTTATATCAATACACAGCAGATGGTACGGGTATTCCAGAATCTGCTGGACAACGCCCGCAGATATGCCGATCGTTCCGCTTCGGTAACCGTGACGACACAGGACACGGACAGGCTTCATATTTGTATCACGAACCGGCTGACGGATCCCCACGGCATTGAACCTGACCGGATCTTTGAGCGCTTCTATTGCGGAGACCGAGCCAGAAGCACCCCCCAAAGCTCGGGGCTGGGGCTTGCCATTGTAAAACGCATCGTGGAGCTCCACGGGGGCGAGGCCAATGCATCGTTACAGGGACAAGAACTGTCCGTCCATCTGTTTCTCAAATAAAAAAATTACTGTTTTGTCTGTTGATCGCTTATAAACGGGGACTGTTGCAAAAAGAAACGGATATTCTGTATATGTCTGCTGTATTTCATGATTCCCGCAGACAGGTTGACTGGTATGATGTGGGGCATGGACAAAGGGCGGCGGATTATTAAAGATGCAGATGCCTTCGACCGATTCCGTTTAGGGATCGGTCGGGCTGGATATAAAATATTTGCGGACAGATGAGGCAAGTTCATTATACAGCTATGCAAAAATGGTGTGGTTTCGTTATTTTTCTTGAATAGGGGGATAAACACTGTGAAATGACTGCTTAATGAGGTTTTCATTCACAGTGTTTTCTTTATTTTATGCGTTTGTACTGGATTGTAAACTGTGTCTTGATGAAGCTTAATGTTACCGATTTGATAAAATAAAGAAACAGAAAAAATATCATGTTTCGCCTGTTAAAATCTGGCTTTTTAATTGTTGGAGGAAAGCACTGGAGGCTCTCGAAAGAACCTGATATTTTTTCCAAACAATACAAAGTTCTGCTTCTAGTGTAGGGGAAAGTGGTCTGAAACATAGATTGCTATCCCCCGTTGTGTTAATCAGCCTGTCCAATGCAATTACATATCCAAAACCTTTTCTGACAAATTGGGCAGCGTTATAAATCAAGTCATAGGTTGCCACGATGTTGAGCCTGGAAATATCCGCCTTTAACCAGCGGGACATTTCTGTATTTATTGAGGTTTGATGGGATAAAATAAGGGGCTTATCCCACAAATCTTCTGCGCAGATTGTTTCTTTTTCTGCTAAGGGGCTGTCCTTTTGCATCAACACGCCCCATAAATCTTTTTGAGGAAGTTTGAGGTAATCATATTTGCTGATGTCTGCTTCTCCAACCAGCAATCCGAAGTCGATTAAGCCCTTATCCAGTTTTTCCATAACACGCTCCGCATCACCGCTGTAAATATGGTA
This sequence comes from uncultured Acetatifactor sp., assembly GCA_910589655.1. GTDB lineage: Bacteria > Bacillota > Clostridia > Lachnospirales > Lachnospiraceae > Acetatifactor. The sequence goes on from CAJUTJ010000074.1 coordinate 3,895, forward strand.
ATGAATGAGAGGGTGCTTGATCTGCAAATCCTGTGCTGCCTGTGCCAAAAAGGAAATACTTTCGGTTTCTCCGCAGCCAATATAAATATCACCGCCTATGTTCTCGCCAGAAGATGTCAATTCTGCCTTTGTCTTTTCCATTAAATCAACTAACTCCTCCGCACGTTTACGAAGCAGCATTCCGTCCTCTGTCAGCGTAACTTTTTTACTTCCACGAATAAGTAGCTGTTTGCCTAATTCTTCTTCTAAATCTTTTAATTGTCTGGAAAGCGGCGGCTGTGTCATGCGCAGAGCTTCCGCTGCCTTTGTTATGCTTTCTTCTCTTGCAACCGCAAGGAAATACTGTAATACCCGAATGTCCAAGCGTAAAACCTCCCTGATAATATCGTTGTCACAACAATAACAGAAAAACAGATACTTTTCAAGTATGGAATACCATTCTATATATGTATTTGATATTAAAGATAAAAACACTTATGATAATAACCGGAGGTGGATTGGAATGTCTGAAATGAAAAATAAGGTAAATCTAAGTGCATATAAAAAGGAAATGAAGGACGTATTGGAAAGGCTTGTGAAAACAATGCCTGCATATAAGGAACTGCGGTTTTTTGTGAAATGCGTTATCAATCACTATCTGACAGACTTTGAAAAAAATAATTCCGATATTGTCGTGATTGGTTCCAATATTCCAGAGGAATTAGTCCTTGTATCGGGTAAGATGCCCTACTGGATTTTGGGTGGAAGCAGGGCAAGTTCCATGTGGGCGGATGACATTGTGCCGAGGGATACTGATCCGGTCAGCAGGTCAGGGCTAGGATCGATTGTTTCCGGCTTTGCGGAGAATGCTTTGATTTTGATACCTTTAGTGAATGACAGCACAAGAAAACTGGCTTATATCCTGAAATCAAAAGGATTAAAGGATTGTGTCGGCTTTTTTTGCAAAGGATTTTGTCTTGTATGATTATCATATGAATGTTTCGGACTACCATTATGCAAAAACAGAAGAAGAAAAACCATTGTCAGCAGACACTTCAGTATGGTTTTCCTATGGAGATGCAGGAAAAGCAGTTTATTACGGGGTAAGTGATGAAATACGGGAAGAAAACATGACAGTCTATGCACTGACGCAGACTGGAGAAATGTCGGTAACGAATGGAAATGAAAACCCAATCAGGCAGACTTCCGGTTTCTTTGGCTGGAATAACTGGCGTTGCCTTTAGCCTTTCCAGTATGGTAAGCCCTGTTTTGCTGTTGGTTGTGGTAACAGGTGCGCTTTCAAAGAAAATGGGAAAGGAAATACCGGATGCAGTAAAGTGGTCTCGTTTGGCATCTTATGTTGTGTTGATGGTGATGCCGTTTTTCCTTACATCACGGTATTAGCAATACTTTTTTAGTATGAAAACTGATATTTAATATGTATTTGATATTCTGCTTGCGGCGAATTAAAATGAAGTCAGGAGGGTGAGGGATGGCAAAAGCAAATGATGTGTATGGTAACATTTACCAAAATTTAATTGACGCAGGCTGTGACCAGCAGACGGCAGAGCAATGTATTGTCTTTGCAAAGAAAGGTCGGTTTACAGATATGCTGCCAGTACTTGTAAGGCATAGAAAGGCTTTGCTTGGTTCCCACCATGAGAGTCAGAAGCAGATAGACTGCCTTGATTATCTGCTTAATAAAGTCAAAAACCTCAAAGCAGGCTGAGAGATTTTTGACTCTCGCGGCATTCGCCAAATGGATGTGCCAGCACGTCCGCTTGGCTCATTGCCCGCGGAAATAAAAAAATTATAACAAGGAGAATGAAAAAATGGAAAACAAAGAAAGCAGGACATTTGAGATTAACCCTAAGATTGAGATGAAAAAAGTACGTTTTACAAACCGTTACGGCATTACACTGGCGGGTGATTTATATCTGCCGGAGAACTATGAGGATAAGAAGAATCCGGCAGTCATTGTTGCAGGACCCTTTGGCGCGGTAAAAGAACAGGCTTCCGGTCTTTATGCGCAGGAGCTGGCTGCCCGTGGTTTTGTCAGCATCGCCTTTGATCCGTCCTTTGGCGGGGAGAGCGGCGGCGAGGTACGAAATACAGCGTCACCGGATATATTTACGGAAGATTACAGTGCGGCAGTGGATTATATTGGTCTGCTCCCCTATGTTGACAGGGAACGTATCGGAGCAGTCGGTATATGCGGGCTTTCAGGAATGGCGATTACTGCCGCAGGAACGGATACCAGAATTAAGGCAGTAGCTACGTTCTCCATGTACGATATGTCCCGTGATATGAGTAAAGGACACATGGATTATTATACGGAGGAGCAGAGAAACAAGATTAAGAAATATCTTGGTAAGCAGCGTTGGAAAGATGCAGAAAACGGTACATTTGCATTGGGCAATCACGAAATTGCTTTTGATGAAGATAATGAGCCGATTACAGGAATGATGGAAATACCAAAGGAACTGCCGGAGGGCGCTGACCCTGCATTTGCGGCATTTTACAATTACTATGCAGTAAGAGCGAAACACCCTCGTGCTGTGAATTTTGTATCTTCATGGACTGCAACCATGCCTGTGTCATTTTGGAATTTCCCGCTGATGGCAAATATCAAAGAGGTATCTCCCCGCCCGATTTTACTGGTTGCAGGGGAAAAGGCACATTCCCGGTATTATTCGGAAGATGCCTACACCGCAGCGTCAGAGCCAAAAGAGCTGTTAATTGTTCCGGGTGCGGATCATGTGGATTTATATGACAATATGGAAAAAATCCCGTTTGATAAGCTGGAACAGTTTTTTAACACAAATTTGAGATAGAGGACAGGAGGATTTTTAGATGAGTACAACAATACCGAAAATTGCATTAGGAGCCTGGTCTTGGGGCGCAGGAGCAGCCGGAGGGGATCAGGTATTCGGAAACCATTTATTCGAGGAAGAATTGAAGCCTGTGTTTGAGAAAGCACTGGAGTGCGGACTGAACCTGTGGGATACGGCGGCGGTTTACGGAGAAGGGACTTCGGAACGGATTCTTGGTAATTTTGTAAAAGATGTGCGCCGGAACAGCGTTATCCTTTCCACGAAATTCACACCGCAGATTGCAGGCAGTTCACCGGATGCAATGCAGGAAATGATTGACGGCAGCAAAGAACGTCTGTATACCAGTGTAATTGATGTTTACTGGATACACAATCCGATGGATATCCCAAAATGGACACCGGATTTAATCCCTCTGGCAAAAAGCGGACAGATTAAGACAATCGGCGTTTCTAACCACAACCTTATGGAGATAAAAAGGGCAAATGAAATTCTTGCAGCGGAGGGTTTGAAAGTTTCTGCGGTGCAGAACCATTATAGTCTGTTACACCGTTCTTCGGAGCGTGCGGGTATCCTTGATTACTGTAAGGAGAATGGAATTACATTCTATTCCTACATGGTGCTGGAGCAGGGGGCGCTTACCGGACGGTACAGTGAGGAAAATCCATTCCCGGAGGGAAGCGGGAGGGCGGAGGCTTATAATCCGCACCTGAAAGAACTGACCGCATTGATTGATGAACTGAAAATCATTGGAACACGTTTTGATGCCAGTCCTGCACAGGTTGCGACGGCATGGGCGATTGCAAAAGGTACGCTCCCGATTATCGGGGTGACGAAAGTGCATCAGGTTGAGGAAGCTGCAAAAGCAATGCGGATTGAGCTGACTGCTGATGAAATCAGCCGCTTGGAAAGGCTTGGTGATGAAACAGGTGTCCATACACTTCGGGAATGGGAAAAGGAGATGTAGACAATGACGGTAAAGGATGTGATAGGAGGATTTCGGGAAGGGGCGGAAGAAAATGCCGAGCGTGATGCCTATGCAAATGAACTTTTTCAGGAGGCTGTCCGTATAGGAATGGAGCTGAATACGAAGTACCATACACCGGAGGAGCTCCGGGAGATTATGGGCAGGTTGATAGGAAAACAGGTAGACCGTTCTTTTCGGATGTTTCCTCCATTTTATACGGATTTTGGAAAAAATATCACAATCGGAAAAGATGTCTTTATCAATTCAGGATGCCACTTTCAGGATCAGGGCGGGATTGAAATCGGGGATGGTGCATTGATCGGTCATAATGTTGTACTGGCGACAATTAACCATGACCTGAACCCGAAGGAAAACCGGAAAAATCATTATGCGCCGATAAAAATTGGCACGCATGTATGGATCGGTTCTAACGCAACGATACTGCCGGGAGTGACGATTGGCGATTATGCGGTGGTTGCGGCGGGAGCTGTTGTGACACGGGATGTTCCTGCCATGACGGTAGTAGGAGGGGTTCCCGCAAAAGTTTTAAAGGTTATTCAGGAGGAGGAACACTATGAAACAGATGTATAATCTTATGCTGGTTTGTCTGCTTATCGTTTCGTTATCAGCTTGTGGAAAGCAGGCAGGGGCAGATTTTTCTGCGGATAGAGTGCCGGAACAGTATGGGCGGACAGAAAGTGCAGGAACAACGGAACAGAATGAAAAGGAGCAGCCGGCAGTATCGGAAGCCGAACAGACTGAGGCACAGACAGGAAATATTTTGACTGATAGAGAAGAACAGAAAATAGAGGGAGGTGATAACACGGTGACGGGAGATATTTCTTTTAACTTTGAAACAAAGACAGTTTTATTGAACAGTGGATATGAAATGCCCATATACGGGATTGGAACATACAGCCTGACCGGGGATACCTGTGTAGAATCCGTCACGGCAGCATTAAACAGCGGTGTCCGTCTGATTGATACCGCCTATATGTACCATAATGAGGAAAGCGTGGGGGAGGCAGTCAGGAACTCCGGCATACCGAGGGAGGAGATCTTTGTTATCACAAAGCTGTATCCGAACCAGTTTTCTGATGCGGAAGCTGCGATTGAGGAGGCGCTTGCCAAATTAGATATAGATTATATTGACATGATGCTGCTCCACCACCCAGGAACGGACGATGTGGAGGCTTACCTGGCGATGGAAAAAGCAGTTGCGGACGGTAAAATCCGTTCCCTTGGCTTATCAAACTGGTATGTGGAAGAACTGGAGGAATTTATACCTCAGATAAACATTATGCCTGCTTTGGTTCAGAACGAAATACACCCTTATTATCAGGAAAATGATGTAATTCCATATATTCATGGTCTTGGGATTGTGGTGCAAGGGTGGTATCCGCTTGGCGGCAGGGGATATACGGCAGAGCTGCTTGGTAATGAGGTAATTTCGGAGATTGCTGCGGCGCATGGGAAGTCATCAGCACAGGTAATTCTCCGGTGGAATCTGCAAAAGGGTGTCGTAGTCATTCCCGGCTCCAGCAATCCCGACCATATTCAGGAAAACACGGAATTGTTTGATTTTGAATTGACGGGGGAAGAAATGGAACGGATCAATGCCCTTGACCGTGGAGAGAAACATGACTGGTATTAAAGCAGCGAAGCTGCTGCTTCTCGATTTGTGAATACAAATTGAGAATGTTCCAATATTTGTAAATATGAGGTAATATATGAAAGTTTTAGCGATTAATGGAAGTGCAAGAAAAGACGGAAATACAGCAATCCTTATCAATACAGTGTTTGAGGAATTGCATCAGGCAGGAATTGAAACGGAAATGGTGCAGCTTTCCGGGAAAATCATTGAACCCTGCAAGGCTTGTTGGGCTTGTGGTGGGAGAAAAAATTGTGTGCATAAAAAGGACTTGTTTCAGGAAATTTTTGAGAAGATGACGCAGGCAGACGGGATTATTCTCGGATC
>CAJUTJ010000075.1 GCA_910589655.1 uncultured Acetatifactor sp.
CTCAGGCCGGCTACTGATCGTCGCCTTGGTGAGCCGTTACCCCACCAACAAGCTAATCAGACGCGGGTCCATCCTATACCACCTCAGTTTTTCACACCAAGCCATGCGGCTCTGTGCGCTTATGCGGTATTAGCACCTATTTCTAAGTGTTATCCCCCGGTATGCGGCAGGTTGCCCACGCGTTACTCACCCGTCCGCCACTAGGGCAGGATTCACTAGGTTTCCTCCTGCCCCCGTTCGACTTGCATGTGTTAAGCACGCCGCCAGCGTTCATCCTGAGCCAGGATCAAACTCTCATAATAATTGTTTTTTCCTGTCAGATTTTCATCTGGCTTTTTTTCTGGAATCCTTTTTTCAAAGGATTTGTTCTCTGAATTATTCTCGGCTCCCTTTTCAGGGCGCCCTTTTGGAATTTTTCAGGGTTGCATTACTGTTCGGTTGTCAAGGTGCTGCTGTCTGATCCGGTTTGGTGTTTTTGTTCTTCATCCGTTGTCCTCAGCGACAGCTTACTTAGAATATCATAAGTCTTTTATGGTGTCAACACCTTTTTTGAAATTTTTTCAAAAAATTTTTTTAAACGTTTGTACAGGCACTCCCAAAGGCCTAAACGCCCGCTCTGAAACAGGCCGCCTGCCACATTCCTGCCTAATTAACGCTATTCTTTCTTCCGGCCTCATATGGCCGGCACAGCCGAATCATTTTAAAGCAACATTAATTTTCCCACAACACCCAAGGGAGACGGCTGGGGTCTCCGATAATCCTCTCGATGCCTACGGCTATCATATTGTGATTGTAGATCCAGTCCAATATCCGGCTGTCCCTCGTAAAATCACATATAATATCTGCCACCACGCTCATGTCGCCCGTGGCCGGATTTCCTATCAATATGAAAGTATAAATTGTCCAAAGAATCAATACTACTTCAAAAACACCAAAGACCGCTCCCAACAGCTTATCAACAAAATGGATTACCGGAAGTTTTGTTATGACTTTCGCGGAGAAAAATACCAAACTCAATAAATGATGCACAATCCCGATCAGAGATAGCAAAACAACGGCGACAATGACTCCGCCCACGCTTCCGTTCATATATCCCTTTGCGCCAAGAGCTATCAACCCTGCCACCATACATAACACAATCATGGAAATCAATGAAATAATTTCTTTCACCATTCCTTTTTTAAAACCGTCCATCAGCTTAAGCAAAGCCAGAATCACAACAATAATCAATAATATATTCATATTTCCTCTCATTCTGCCGTTATACGGCGTTGTAATCAGAGGGAATCCTGTGCATCGACACAAATTCCGGATTGAAGCATTATTCGTTCAATCTTTTCTCTTTTGTTTTTGCCGCTGTCAACACCGGCTGAAATACGGTATCTCTTTTACTTCAGCTGAATGGTATCCACAGAAGAATCCGTTACAATCATATACCTATATGCGTTATTCACAGGAACCATAAGCCGCACTGTCTTCGTAAAATTCCCGTTATACTTCTCGATTCCCGACAGCGTCATAATGACACATTCCGTTTCGTTGTATGCCACAAAATTATCCTGCCCGAAGAAAATATCCGTATAGTTTATGTCAAAGAAGTAACTACCTATTTTACCGGAATCGGTGCCGTATACATCCATGCGGTATTTCTTGTCTCCGTCATCAGGGAACACCAAACCAATATATTTATCATTATAAAAAACAGACCTGATTTCCTCATCCAACAAAGTTTCTGCGAGTGAAATCGGCTTCTGACCGTCTCCTCCGTATATCATCAGACGACTGTCTCCCACCGCAAATGCAGTTCTGTCATCAATAAATTTAATAATGGGCACCAGCATATCCGTATAGGAATAAGCGCTTACTATAAAGTCGCTGTTATTCTCTCCCACACGGCCAAAATTGTAAAACACAACATTTGTCTTCAACACGCCCGCATCCACATATGCATACGCCACACCCAGCAGTTCACCGCCGGGGGACAGGCTGACTGCCGTGGGATACCCCGATTCATTCATGCGCGTCCGTCCGGTGTAAATATCATCACTGCCGGCAGGATATGTATTGATCCACGTAATATCGGTATCCGCCAGCACTGCCGTAACGGTTCCGTCTGCCGCCACTGAAATGTCTCTGATCGGCAGGTTGGTCGTAATTTCGGTAATCCCCTTTTCCGAGTTCAGTACATATATGCTTCTTCCGTTATAACTGGCAATAGCTGCGGTATTTCCGCAGACGGCAGTCTTGATATCCTGTATCTCATAAGTTTGATTCCAAATCACATTTCCCTTGGCATCGGTGCAATGAGCACCGTCTTTGCTGTATGTGAGGATAGTATTACCAAGTCTGACGTCAACCGTACCCGCTATTGTTTCTCTCGGGACGGAATGAATTGTATCATAATCGGTATATACGTGACGCTTATACTGCACTGCAATCAATACGATCAGCGCAATAGCGATTACCGTAATGAGGAGAATCCGGTATACTGATGCCAGCTTATGCTTGCGGATTTTTTTCTTGTAATCCAGCTGCTGCCGTTCCCGCTTTTCTCTTTCCTTCATGTAATTTTTAATATCTGCCATGGCACCCCCGCATCCTATTATTTATCAATGTATTGTATAAGTATACCACAGTTGTCATACTATGGTAAGAGAATTTTCTGCCCCACCTTAATGTCATCGGGATCTTCAATCCCGTTAAAGCTGCACACTTCCCGCACTTTTGCATCGCTTCCGTAAACATTGATGCAGATACCGATCAAAGTGTCCCCCCGTTTGATCACATATGCCGTGGGTTCCGAGGCAGGTTCCGGTGTAGGCTCCGGCGTAGGTTCGGGCGTGGGCTCCGGTGTAGGTTCGGGTGTAGGTTCGGGTGTGGGCTCCGGCGCAGGCTCCGGTGTAGGTTCGGGTGAAGGCTCCGCAACCGCATCATTTTCTATCCTGATGGCTTCCGCCAGCCTGTCCTCCGCTACAATGGTTCCTGCCTCCGCAGAGAAATTGGATACTTCCATTGCATCGGGAATCTGCTGCTGTGAAATTCCGTTTATCAATTGCCTTGCCGCCGTCTGAAGCTCACGCAGTCCGTCTCCGTTATTTAATGTAGTCAGCCCTGTTACACACAAAACGGCAAAGACAGCCGCGGCGGAAAATTTCATTCTGCGCAAGGTGCTTCCTGCCTGCCTCTCCCTTGCGTATCTTCCCTTGTTTTCTCCTCGTCCCTTTTCCGCTTCCGCCTGAAGGCGTCTTTCGTCCTGCCGCCTCTTCACCATATCGTATTTTTCCTGTTCCACCTGTTCCGGAACCGCTTCTTCCTGACGTTCTTCCAGCATATATTGCAGCATACTGTCATTTTTTTCATAAAATTGCGCGTAGCCCGATATGTATCTGCATACTCCGTGCTCGCATATCTGGAAACCTTCTATCATTTCCCCGTTCAATATCTTATATCCCAGAAAACTGTATTCCCTGAAATATCGCTGCCGCAGCTTTTCCGTCTCCTGTTGTACCGCCTGTGATAAATGTCTGCTCTCACGCTGCAGGAAATTGAGTTTGCCTGCTCCGTATACGAAAAGATAGCTGATACCCGCCTCTTCTTTTCTCTTTCCATACAGCGCAACCGCCAGATTTTTATCTCCTGCCACTCTGTTCAATTGTTTTAGATAGGAGACAACATAATCTTCCGCATAAATTTTACAAGATTTATCCGACTCCCCGATCTGTGTAATATTTTTGGGCAATTCCATAAAAACACCTCCCACACCGTTTTTGTTAATCATAGCATTCGGTATGCGAGGTATTTTAGCATTCTTTGTCGTGATGACCTAAAAACTACTCGACATTATTTTTAATATTCGAATTTGTAAATCGTTTCGGAGCAATATTCTTTTCCCTCACCGAATACGCAGGAAGGGAATTCGGAATGATGAACGGAATCCGGAAAATACTGCGTTTCCAGACAGAGTCCCCCGCGGGCGCCATAGTACGCCCCTTCTTTTCCCTTCTGTTCGTCGATAAAATTGCCTGCGTAAAACTGCACTCCGGGAAGTGTGGTAAATGCTTTCATTATTCTGCCGCTCTTTGGCGCCCTTACGGTGGCAAAGCAGCGAAGCGAACCGTCCCAATCATCTATCACCCAATTATGGTCGTAACCGCCGGTCAGCTCCAGCTGCTCAAAATCCACACGGATATCTCTCCCCACCGTTTTCGGTGTGGTGAAATCCATGGGTGTTCCCTCCACCGCCGCAATTTCTCCCGTGGGAATGGCGCCCGGTGCCACAGGGGTATAGCGGGACGCTCCCAGCCATAGCTCATGCTCCTCCATGCTGCCGCTGTCATGTCCGTCCAAATTGAAATATGTATGGTTGGTGAAATTAAGTATGGTTTTCCTGTCACAGTCTCCGTGATAGCGGAGTATCAGTTCATTGTCGTCTGTCAAGGCATAACGTACCGTCGCCGTTTTCTTTCCGGGAAATCCCATGCTGCCGTTATCCTCCAGCATAAAGATCACACCGTCTTCCTGTACCTCTGCCTTCCAGATACGTTTATGGTAACCCTCTGTTCTATGGCTGTGCAAGTTATTTTCACCGTCATTGACATCTATCCGATATGTACAACCGTCTATCTCAAAAGAAGCGCCTGCGATTCTGTTCGCGCTGGGACCGATTACTACCCCGAAAAAGCTAGGGTTATCCAGATAATCCTCTGCTCTGTCAAACCCAAGCACCACATCCGCAGCCACACCGTTTTTGTCCGGCACAAGCGCCTTTACCAGTGCCGCACCTAAATCGGTCACGGAGATACTCATTCCGTTTCTGTTGGTTATTGTGTAAAGCTTTACTTTTGTTCCGTCAGAATATGTGCCAAACTCTTTTTCCTCAATCACCATAATTTGTCCTTTCTATTCCGGTTCCGCCCCTTCTCTCCCGTGCCCCTCTTTCTGGAAGGGCTGTTCAGCCGCATCCGCGTCTGAAATCCCTTCCGGGCACTTCCGTTCCGGGGCTGTTTATCCGGTTCCGCCCCTTCTCTCCCGTGCCCTTCTTTCTGGAAGGGCTGTTCAGCCGCATCCGCGTCTGAAATCCCTTCCGGGCACTTCCGTTCCGGGGCTGTTTATCCGGTTCCGCCCCTTCTCTCCCGTGCCCCTCTTTTTCCTCACAGCTCGGTTCGGCCTTCCAGCGCTCTCAGAAGGGTTACTTCATCAATATATTCCAAATCGCCGCCCACGGGTACGCCGCTGGCAATCCGCGTCACTTTGATGCCGGTGGGTTTGATCATTTTACCGATGTACATAGCGGTGGTCTCCCCCTCCAAGCTGGAATTTGTGGCAATAATGACTTCCTCCACTTGTCCTTGAAGGCGCTGGATTAATTCTTTCAGCTTGATGTCTCCGGGACCGATGCCCAGCATGGGAGAGATGGCTCCGTGAAGAACGTGATAAACACCTTCATATTTTCCGGTCTTTTCGTAAGCCGCCAAGTCTCTGGTATTCTCCACCACCATAATCAATCCGTGATTACGGTTCTTATTTGCGCAGACAGGACAGACGTCACGATCCGTCAAAGTATAACATTCCTTGCAGTAACGGACATTCTCCTTAGCCTCCACAATGGTACTTGCAAGACGCTGCACCTTGTCATTAGGCATGTTAATCAGGTGAAACGCAAGACGCTGGGCGGACTTATTTCCGATACCGGGCAAGGCTGCCAGTTCCTCTATTAATTTATTGATATGCCCGCTGTACAGATCCATCAGAAAGGAAATCCTCCGCCCAGTCCGCCTGTCATCCTGCCCATCATCTCCGCATTGGCTTCCTCCGCCTTGCGCAGCGCTTCATTGGCAGCCGCCATAATCAAGTCCTGCAGCATCTCGATATCATCCGGATCCACGACCTCCTGAGACAATTTTACCCCCAGAATCTCCTTCTTACCGTTCACCGTGACTTCCACGGCTCCGCCTCCCGCCGATGCCGTAAATTCTTTCACTTCAAGTTCTTTCTGTCCTTCTTCCATCTGCCGCTGCATTCTCTGTGCCTGCTTCATCAGATTACTCATATTTCCGGGCATTCCCCCTCCGGGAAATCCTCCTCGCTTTGCCATTTCGTTTTCCTCCTAAACACTTTCTATTTATCATTTCCGGTACGCACAGAAAATATATTTTCTGCGCTCCGGCTTTTACTCTTCGTCTTCTTCCTCAATCTCCATATTGACAAGCCGGGAAAGATCCACATAGCTCTCTTCAAATTCCTGCTGTCCTTTTATCGTCTGAATATTTACTTCGATCTCTTTTCCGGAAAAGTCGGAGAGCAATGCTTCCAGCTGCTTTTTATTTTCGGTGTGCTGTGTAAAGTAATCCGACGGCATGCCGTCCTCCAGCACAATCATCAATCTGTTATCACCGCCAAGACTGAGTTTTGCCCCCTTCAGGTAAGTTTTCATAGGATTATCAACACTTCCTACGATAACAGGCCACTTTGCCACAATCTGCTGTACATCCTCGGGAATGGCCTTGGGGATTTGCGGTTTCGTCTTTGAAACGTTTCCGGCCGTCTGAGCCGCTGCGCTTGCCGGTGCCGTAATTACGGCACCGTTCTCCACCTTGTCTTCCACCTGACGGATGCGGTCCAGAATCGCCTCTTGATCCGTCTCCATCTCCGGCTTGCAAAGCTTTATCAATGCAATTTCCACCAATATCCGTTTCTGTGCCGCATAACGTATCTGCCCTGACAGTTCCGAAAAAATCCTGATATAACGGATAATCCTGTCCATATCCGCCAGTTGAGACTCTTCCTTGAGGCGGTTTAAATTATCCGTGGACATATCGATTACATCCTCCAGATGATCCGATGCCTGCACCAGCATCAGGTTCCGCAGATACCATGTAAAGTCCGTCACAAACTGCGTCAGCTCCCGCCCCTGAATCACAATTTCTTCCAGCAGTTCCACACATCCCAATACATTCCTGTCCAGAACGTACCGCAGCAGCCTGCTGAACACCTCCGTGTCCACCGCTCCCAGCACATCCAGAACCTTATCGTATGTCAGCTCCTGCCCCAGATGAAACGCAATACACTGATCCAGCAGACTCAGGGCATCACGCATGGAGCCGTCGGCGGTCTTCGCAATATAACGCAGCGCTTTTTCCTCCACCCGAACGCTCTCGGCATCAATTAGCTCTTTCATTCTGTCGGTGATTGTATCGATGGAAATCCTTTTGAAATCGTATCTCTGGCATCTGGACAAAATAGTGATCGGCAGCTTATGTACCTCTGTCGTCGCCAGAATAAAGATTACATAGGAAGGCGGTTCCTCCAGCGTCTTTAACAATGCGTTAAAGGCTCCTATGGAGAGCATATGCACCTCATCTATTATATAAACCTTGTACCTGCCCTCCGCAGGAGAATAAGATACTTCCTCCACGATTTCACGGATATTGTCCACGCCGTTGTTGGATGCGGCATCAATCTCGATTACGTTCATACTCGCCCCCACGGCAATTGCCTTACAAATGCGGCATTCCCCGCAAGGGCCGTCCTCGGAAGGATTCTCACAGTTCACACTGCGGGCAAAAATTTTTGCCACGGTGGTTTTACCGGTTCCTCTCGTTCCGGTAAACAAATAAGCATGTCCGATGCGGTTTGCTTTCAACTGATTTTTCAAGGTGGTTACTATGTGGTCCTGCCCTTTTACATCCGAAAATGTGTCCGGACGAAATTTCCGGTATAATGCTGTATATGACATTCTCGTCACCTTTCTGTCCTATTAATCGCCAAAAGAAATGCCCAGCAGCTTTGCCTCCTGCACAATGGTAGCATCCGGCTCGATCATCTTCAGTTTACCGGCCACATCCTCCAGAGGAACACGGACAATCTCGCGGTTTTTATAGCCTACCATAAAGCCAAATTGATTATCCAGAATTAATTTGCCTGCCTCGGCGCCAAGACGGCTTGCAAATACTCTGTCATAAGGACAGGGGCTCCCGCCTCTCTGAGTGTGGCCGGGAACCGTTACACGAACCTCTCTGCCCGTCTTCTTTTGAATGGCTGCCGCCACCTCATAAGACACGGAAGGATAGGTTCTCTTTTCCAGCTTCTTCTTATAATCTTTCTTGGAAAGCTTTGCGTCATTCTTGGAGATCGCACCTTCCGCCACTGCTATAATGGTAAAACTGCTGCCCCTCTGATCCCGTTCCTCGATTTTCTCTATCACCTTGTCAATATCATAGGGAATCTCGGGAAGCAGAATGATATCCGCGCCCCCTGCCATGCCGGCATTTAAAGTCAGCCAGCCAACCTTATGCCCCATAACCTCCACAATAAACACACGTCCGTGGGAAGCCGCCGTGGTATGAATGCAGTCGATGGCATCCGTAGCGATATTCACCGCACTCTGGAAGCCGAAAGTCATATCCGTCCCCCAAAGGTCATTGTCAATCGTCTTAGGCAGAGTAATAATATTCAGTCCTTCCTGTCTCAGCAGGTTCGCCGTCTTATGAGTACCGTTGCCGCCCAGTATTACCAGACAATCCAGCTGCAGTTTATAATAATTCTGCTTCATTGCTTCCACTTTATCCAGACCGTTCTCATCCGGCTCCTGTATGGTCTTGAAAGGTGTACGGGAAGTTCCCAGAATCGTGCCTCCCTTGGTCAAAATGCCTGAAAAGTCCTTGCCCGTCAGCATCCGGAACTTTCCGTAGATCAATCCCTTATACCCGTCCAGAAACCCGTATATCTCAACATCATCCTTACTGTAGTGCAGGGTTTTAACGACACCGCGCATAGCCGCATTCAGAGCCTGACAGTCCCCGCCGCTGGTCAACATACCGATTCGTTTCATACTTATTTCCTCCTCTATTTCAGTGGTAGTGTCAAATCTACCTCTATGTTTTTTTATTACAAACCCCATATTTTCAAGGATTACACCACTTTTTCAAAAGAAAAAGCAATGACCTCCCTTTTTTGTGTAAATACTATTACCAACCCACAAACACTGAAAGGAA
>CAJUTJ010000076.1 GCA_910589655.1 uncultured Acetatifactor sp.
GAAATCACTAAGCTCGAAAGAACCTCGCTAAGTGATTTCACGCTCTGCGGAGCAGAGCTTCTTCACACGTAAGAATCCGCGAGCGGATTCTTACGGACTTGCACCAGTTCATAAATTGTTTGTGCCGCCGATGGCGGCATGGCGATCAGACATTAAAAATTTGGAGAGTCAGAGCGTATGAATATGATTGTGGCAGTAGATAATAACTGGGCGATCGGCAGCAGGAACAGGCTTCTTGTCAGTATCCCCAAAGATCAAAAGCATTTTCGGGAGGAGACTACCGGTAAAGTGGTGGTGCTGGGGCGGAAGACTTTGGAAACATTTCCTCAGGGACAGCCTTTGCAGAACCGTCTTAACATTATACTTTCCGGGGACAGAAATTATAGGGTGAAGGACGCCGTTGTAGTGCATTCCGTGGAAGAGCTGCTGGAGGAGCTGAAAAAGTATGCTTCGGAAGATGTCTATGTTGTGGGTGGAGAGAGCGTTTACCGTCAGCTTCTTCCGTACTGCGATACTGCCCATGTGACTAAGATTGATCATATATATGAGGCGGATTCTCATTTCCCCAATCTGGATGAGGATCCCGAGTGGGAAATAACGGCTGACAGTGAAGAACAGACGTATTTTGACATTGCGTACACTTTTTTGAAATATGAGCGCAGGAAGAAGCTGGAAAAGCATTGACTTTTGTGTATAAAAGTATAATAATTGTTACCAGAAAAATACTGTAAATTTATTTTTTTCACTGGCACCAATGATTAAAAATATAATAGGGAAAGAAGGTAATACCAATGGAGAAGAAAAATATTGATTGGGGAAATCTGGGGTTCGGATATGTACAAACAGACTACAGATATGTGTCAAATTATAAAAACGGTGCGTGGGATGAGGGAGCGCTTACCGAGGATGCAAACATAGTATTGAATGAGTGTGCCGGTGTTCTGCAGTATGCACAGACAATTTTTGAAGGTTTAAAAGCTTATACTACGGATGACGGGCACATTGTTACCTTCCGTCCCGATTTAAACGGGGAGCGTATGGAAGCGTCCGCCGAAAGACTGGAAATGCCCATATTCCCCAAACAGCGTTTTGTGGAGGCTGTTACGAAAGTAGTGGCTGCAAATGCGGCATTTGTGCCTCCCTATGGCAGCGGCGCTACGCTTTATCTACGTCCCTATATGTTCGGCTCTAACCCCGTCATCGGTGTAAAGCCTGCCGACGAGTATCAGTTCCGTATCTTTTGTACTCCCGTGGGGCCTTATTTCAAGGGAGGGGTGAAGCCCTTGACGATTCGTGTCAGTGATTTTGACCGTGCCGCACCTCACGGAACCGGTCATATTAAGGCAGGATTAAATTATGCCATGAGTTTACATGCCATTGTGAGTGCTCATGAGGAAGGCTTCGACGAGAATATGTATCTTGACCCCGGCACCCGCACAAAGGTGGAGGAGACCGGCGGTGCAAATTTCCTCTTTGTCACGAGGGACAATAAAGTAGTCACACCCAAGTCAGACAGTATCCTTCCTTCTATTACCCGCCGTTCCCTGATCTATGTTGCAAAAGAGTATTTGGGCTTGGAGGTCGAGGAGAGAGAAGTGCTTCTGGAGGAGGTAAAGGATTTTGCAGAGTGCGGACTTTGCGGTACGGCTGCGGTTATCTCTCCTGTGGGGAAAATCGTTGACCACGGCAGAGAAATATGTCTGCCCAGCGGCATGGAGGAGATGGGGCCTATCACTAAGAAGCTGTATGATACGCTGACCGGAATACAGATGGGCAGAATCGAAGCTCCGGAAGGCTGGATTCATGCGATTCAGTAAGACGGCTCCGGCAAAGGAATAAGAGAAAAGCCAAACGGTATAAATAAAGTAATAATGAAATGAAACGAATAAGTTCGAGTAACGGATATAATCCCGGAAATGCTGATAAATGGGCATTTCCGGGATTGCTTTATTTTATAGGAAATACCGCCATAGCATATATTATCAGTGAATATCGATATGGGGAGGAAACACATTGCTGTCTATTAAATGGAGATACCCTATTTCACGAGACAATGTAATATAAAACAAGGTTACAACGAACAGGATAAGGAAGCGGGGAATGACAAAGGGGCGAAGTAATATTACTATTAGTTCGTGGATGCAGGAACCATAGCAGGTTTTTTTAAAAAAAGATTTATCATATAATAATGCTATGTGGTTTACTAAAGTATCTTTGTAACGCGACAAACATAATTGTGAGTTGCTTCTGTAAATATTCTATTGCAGTTGTCTGGAACCAGCGATAGACGGCTGTATCTCCGGTTTTAGATCCAACGTCATATCATGGCAGTAGACCATATTATGTATTGTTATCCTTTCCCATCGGATAATGGCAGTATGGCGGGCGGTGATATACCTATCGGAAGCGAAGGAACCGGTATAACAGAAGGAACCGGCAGCTTTTGTGATTCCACCCCCCGCCGTTATAATTTGGGAATCAATCCCCTGTCAGGTCGGAAAATGAACATGTGCTTTATATGCTTCAAGTCCTGACCGGAGAACCACAAGAGCGTGTCGGAGAATCGTTCCCGCTGATACCGTTCCAATGGATATCATGTCTGACCGAATTCAAGAAATGAGTAAGCCGATGAATTTGGCCGGATATAAGATGTCAAAAGGGACGGCAGATTGCGGCAGATTTTCAGGCGCGCTTGTGCTTTATTTAGAAGAAGAGCTCTTTTCAAACGAACTCCTGTCAGAAGTTTTTAAAGGGCTAATATGTCCGAATGGGTGTCCTGTAGGTATTGTATTGACCGTAAAATGGGTAACATACGGAGGGAGTTGCCCATGAACAGTGATTACAAAGCGGTATTGCAGAGACTAAGAGAAGAACGTGTGAAGCTGAATCTGACGCAGCGTCTTTTGTGCTATCGCATGAAAATGCTGCAAAGCCATTACAGCAGAGCGGAATCGGGAAGTAAGAGATTCTCTTATAATGAAATGAAGGGGCTTTGCACCTCCGATGTAGATATTTTCTATGTATTTACCGGTAAAAAATCGAGAAGCGGGCAGGAATTTATGGCTCTTCGGGAATTTGGCAGAGGAGAAATTTTATGCTACTTGAACACTATGTACCTGTTGGCGAAAACGGTGCGATTAGTGGATAGAAACAGAATTTCTTTTGAGCTGGTTCAGAAGCAGCTGGATTTTTTGCAGTACGGAAGCGGAAACATGGGAAACCAATCCAATATTTTTTACAGTGTAAGGAATCAGCGGGGCTATACCCAGCAGAAAATGGCTGATTATCTGGGGATTGATATAAAAAAGCTGCGCGGGCTGGAATACGGAAAAATACGGCCGGACAGTGAGATGGTGTGGAAAATGTATCATTTGTTTGAGATATCCCCCGCATATATTTTGGAAGACGACAAAGGGTTATGGAAAGAATTAAATTATGTATTGGATTTGCTGGAGAATAATGAGCGGGAAATGGTGATACGCATTTTGGAAAACGAGCAGGAATTGATGCGGTATTGCAGATTGTTTACGGCAGGATTTTAGGGATAAACGGCTGACAGAAAGGAATTCTCAGCAGCTTCCCATATGCACTAACAGGCGCACCATGGGGAATATTTAAAACTTAAAATGGGTAACATGACTTCATCCTGTGTATAAAGGTGGATATTACCCATGGATCATGATTATCAACTTGTGTTGCGAAGATTAAGAGAAGAGCGTGAGAGAAGGAATCTGACGCAGCGTCTGCTGTGTTATAATATGAAGATGCTGCAAAGCCATTACAGCAGGGCGGAGTCCGGAAACAAACGCTTTTCCTACAATGAACTCAAGGGATTGTGTACGTCGGACGTGGACGTTCTCTATGTTTTTACCGGCAAAAAATCAAAGAACGAGGAATTTTTGAAAGCACAAGAGTATTGTCTGGAAGAGATTTTGTGCTTTTTAAATACATTATATAACGTGGCCAAGACTGCGAAGGTCATAAACAGAGACAGAACTTCTTTCGGCGCGGTTCGGGAACAACTGGAGTTTACGCAGTATGGAAGAGGAGGCGCCGGAGGAAAAAATAATATTTTTTATTGCGTTAGAAACAACCGGAATTACACCCAGCAGAAAATGGCGGACGAGCTGGGAATCGATATTAAAAAGCTGCGGGAATTGGAAAACGGAAGAATCATGCCGGACAGTGAAATGATCTGGAAGATGTATGATTTGTTTCAGGTGTCGCCTGCTTTCATTCTGGAGGATACGAAGGGATTGTGGCATGAGCTGAATTTTGTTTTGGATCTGCTGCAGGAAGATGACAGAGAGATTGTCATCCGAATTCTGTCGGACGAGCATTTTTTGGTCCGGAAGTGATATCTGTCGGACGGCCAGTCGGATTCCTGCATTTAAGAGAGTTTTTTCGGTATGTTCACAGAAAAGGGCATAAAAATCTGTTTATTATTCGAGTCTTGATGCCGATATAATATATAGACACAAGGAAGTGTCTAATAAACCATAAGGAAGTGGATCCCATGAGATTAATAGAAGCGCAGCAGGCATACCGGGCTCAACGGCAGGAGCTTATTGACCAGAGAAAAGAGTTGCTGAATCGGCAGAAGGCATTGGAACGGAAGATGAATGTCACTGTCAACGGAAAAGAGCTGTTTGCGGAAGAAGCGGCAACCTTGGAGCTTTCCATTAACGCAAACAAAGAGAAATTTGAAGAAAATTTAGAGGTTTTGGATAAACTGGCAGAGCAGGAGTGTGCCGTGTGGAATGCGGAAGTGTGCAGACAGCAGACTGACGCAATGAGCGATTATGCCAATGATATGGCTAAAATCATGGAAGTGGCACGACGTATTTCCAACGGAGGTAAAGTTCCTGCCACGGACGAACAGAAATTGATGGACTACAGTATGGAGTTGTACATGTCCGCAAAGAACGCGGCGATGCTGGCCGAGATGCGGAAGAAAAGCGAGAAATACGATTCGCTCTGGGAGGATGAGGACGAGGAGCAGACGGAGTATGATCCTCAGGGCAAGGCAGAGAACAGCGAGGTTGACATTGCGCTGCCGGAAGGAATCGACCCCGTTGCAGCAGAGGTGCCGGAGGCGGAAATATAAAACTCCACGCAAAATTCTATACGTAATGCATAGGGCGTACATGCAGGACTGACGGCATGTACGCCCGACTGTTCGAAAGCGTCCGGCCGCGAAAAAGCTATCTCAAGGCAGTAACGAACTGTTATAAATTGTTATAAATTCTTAGAAGTTCTTAGAAGTTCTTAGAAGTTCTCTCTATCTTATCTTGTAAAAACCCTAAAACTTATGATAGAATTAGGCACACAAGTTACTGGAACAAACGTATCCGTAGACAGTAGGATTATGTAGAAGCGCCGGTTTCGGTACGGATGTCTGTGGTCTGTATAAATGGATTAGAAAACAGACGGAAGCGGAGAAAGATTAATTATATGAAATTTTTACACACTGCCGATTTGCATATCGGCAAGAAAATATACGAACAGTCTTTGCTGGAAGATCAGGCTTATATACTGGACAGAATCTATGAAACGGCTCTGGCAGAGCAGGTGGAAGCCGTGGTTATCGCGGGAGATATCTACGACAGAGCCATTCCGTCGGCGGAGGCGGTGGCCTTGCTGGATGAGTTTCTGACGAAATTGATTGAGAAGCGGATTCCCGTGATTGCCGTCAGCGGAAACCATGACTCTCCGGAGCGCGTGTCCTTCGCGGGACGGATTCTGGAAAAGCAAGGGCTTCATATTACAGGCAGCACGGGAGAAACTTTGAAGACGGTGATACTGGAAGATTCCTGTGGAACCGTAGCCTTTGTCTGCATGCCCTTTGTGCGTCCGGCGGTGGTGGGAGCTGCCACCAGCGCTCAGGCAGTGGAGGAGCTGCTGGGCAGGCATCCCATGCCCTTGGATATGCACCGGAGAAATGTGCTTGTCACCCACTTTTTCGTGGTGGGGGAAAAGGGGGAGGAGCCTGAACTATCGGAATCCGAATCGGACACACAGGCGGGAGGCTTGGACGGTGTTCCCGCCTCTCTGTTCCAATGTTTTGACTATGTTGCATTGGGACATATTCATAAGCCTCAACATATGGGAAAAGGCCATGCATATTATGCAGGTTCGCCTTTGAAATATTCTTTCAGCGAAGCCCGGTGGGACAAATCCGTCAATATCGTAGAGCTGGGGGAGCCGGGGGATATTACGGTGAGGAAGGTGCCCCTGACACCTCTCCGGGATATGCGGATTATCCGCGGTAGGCTGGCGGAACTGATGGAGCCTGACAGAGTGGCTTCGGAAGGGGAAGGCGTCAAGGATTATTTTCAGGCAGTTCTTACCGACACGGAAGAGTTGATAGACCCCATGGGAACTCTGCGGAGCGCATACCCCAATGTACTGTGTATAGAAATGGAAAAGAATATGGACAGCCAGACGCAGGAATATACCAGCCGCCTCGCCGGACAGAGAAAGAGTACGGCCCGGCTGTTCGGGGATTTCTACGAAATGTTGAAGGGTGAGCCCATGGACGAGAAGCGGAGAGAAATCGTGGAAGAGACAGCCGGAGAAGCGGCTGCGGAGGAGTAGCGGATTTATGCTTGCGTTAAGAAGAATGAACTGTTTTCAAGGGAGCCGCGGATGATCCAAAAGAGAATAAGAGGATAGATATATGAGACCAAGGACATTGACACTGTGCGGATGGGGGCCGTATAAAAGGGAGGAGAGGGTGGATTTCAGCGTGTTCGAGAGACGGGGAATCTTTCTGATTACGGGAGCCACCGGAGCGGGGAAGACCACTATTTTCGACGCTATTTCCTATGCGCTGTACGGCGCTCTCAGCGGGGAAGAAAGGGACAAAGAAAAGGGAAGCGTGCGCAGTGATTTTGCGGAGCCGTCCACTCCTACTTATGTGGAACTGGTGATGGAGCATGGGGGAAACTGCTACCGGATCCGCCGCAACCCGGATTATCTGCGCCCCAAAAAGCGTGGAAGTAAGGGCGAGGCTTACACGAAGGAAAAAGAAAATGCCGTTCTCTATTATCCCGACGACAGGGTGCTGGAGGGAGTGAAGGAAGTAAATGCAGCCCTGAAGGAGATTCTGGGGCTGGACTTTCGGCAGTTTAAAAAGATTTCCATGATCGCTCAGGGCGAGTTTGCAAAATTATTGGTGGCGCCTCCGAAAGAAAAGACAAAAATTTTCCGTGAAATTTTCGACACCGGCGTGTACGAACGCTTTACCCAGAATTTGGGTGTGAAGGCCAGAGCCGCCTACAACAGAGTAACGGAGCAGAAGCATAAGCTGGAGGAGGATGTGAGCCTGCTGACGGCAGGATTGGAGGAATCCTGCTGGAGCAAGGAAAAAAGAGAGTTGCTGAAGGAGCTGACTATGGCGGAAAATTGGAACTATGCCGCCATAGAAGAATGTCTGGAACAAATGAAACGGGAGGCGGAGGACCGCTTGAAGGAACAGAAATCCGCCTATGAAGAAACCAAAAAGCGGGTGGAGGAACTGACGGCGGAATTGGCCAAGCTCCAGAAGGAAAACGAACAAATACAAGCGTTTTTAAAAGTTTCCGAGGAGAAAGAGAAGCTTGCGGCCGCGGCTCCGAAGCAGGCGGAGGCACAGGAGCGTTATAAACGGGCCGTGAATGCTGCCGAGGCGGAAAAAGCGGAGGAACGGTGCAGAACTCTGGAAAAGCTGCTTGCGGAGTGTCTCTCGGAGAGACAGAGTATGGAGGCGGAGAGACAGAACCTCATAACAGAAGCGGCATCTTTGAAAGAGACGGCGGAGAAGGAAGAGAGAATCCGCAGCCTTTTGGAACTGCGCAAAGCGGTTGAGGAGGAAAGAAAAGCCTGTGACGAGCTGTCAAAGCAACTGGAGGAAAAACAGAAGCTGCTTGCTTCGAAGCAGAGCGCTTATCTGGAAAAGGACAGCGATTACCGTGGGAAGAAAGCCGTTTACGAGGATGGAGAGAGAAAGAGAAGGCTGAATGTCATCGGATTGGCGGCCGAGCTGTTGAAGGAAGGAGAGCCTTGTCCGGTCTGCGGCTCCTTGCATCATCCCAATCCGGCAAAGGCGGACTGCGAGAACGTCTCCGAAGAGGTGCTGAAGGAGCTGAAGGACAGCATGGAGGAAGCTTACGAAGAGCTGATAAAACTTCATGAGGAGAGCGTGGCTTTACGGACGACTGTGGAGGGTCTTGCGGATCGTCTTATCCGGCAGGAGGAAAAACGACGGGAAAAGGAGAAGCAGATTACGGAAGAATTTCAAGAAGAAGTGTATAATGCTTTTCTTGCGCTTCCTCCGGCAAAAGCTCTTTCCGAGCTGCAAAAGAAATGCGGAAGGGCAAAGGAGCTGTCGGGACTGATACAGGAGAAGGACGGCGCCGCTAAGCGATTGGCGGAAAAGGAAAAAGCGCTGGGAGCGGACTGTGGGGAAGCGCAGGAGGCGTTTCGGGTTTGTTTGACGCAATATGGTTTTTGCGACACGGAGGATTATGTCTCTGCCGTTCTTTCGGCAGCCCGGAGGGAAGAACTGCGCAATGGTATAGAAGAGTACCGCGCGAAGGCGGCGGCAAACAATGAGCTGTACAGCCATTTAGAGGGATCGATTTCCGTGAAAGAGCCTGTGGATCTCACCGGACGGACGGAAATGCGGGAACATTTCCGGCAAACGGGGGATACTATTTTAAAAGAACAGAAGCTTTGGGAGCGTCAGCTTTCCGAGGTGGATAAGACTATTTTACGGATGGGCGAAAAACGTTCGGTTATCCAAAAGGAAAGTCAGGAATATGGATTTATCAAGGATTTGGAAAATATGGCATCGGGCAATAACCCGAAGCGTTTGGTCTTTGAACAGTATGTGCTGGCCGGCTATTTTGAAGAAATATTGCGAGCCGCCAATCTGCGTTTTGCCAAAATGAGCGGCGGGCGCTATGAAATGTCCCGCGTAGAGCAGGTGGGAGACGGCAGAGTCAAGGACAATCTGGAGATTCAGGTGATGGATTACTATACGGGGAAAAACCGCTCCGTCCGCACCTTGTCGGGAGGAGAATCCTTTAAGGCGTCTCTGGCCCTTGCACTCGGCATGAGCGATGTAATACAGGCCATGAACGGAGGTATCCGTGTGGATACTTTGTTTGTGGACGAGGGCTTCGGGGCGCTGGATTCGGAGAGCCTTGATCAGGCTTGCGATACACTTATGAGTCTGGCGGAGAAGAAGCAGTTAATCGGTATTATTTCCCATGTGCCGGAGCTGCGGGAGCGGATAGAGAGCCAGCTTGTTATCGAGAAAACAGGAAGCGGCAGCAGGATAGTTCAGACAGATATATGAGACAGATGCATTTGTCAGGCGAAAACACTGTTAAAAACAGCATGAGGGTTAAAATGAAATTAAACTATATCAGGAAAAAATACGGGAGTAGACTGCTGGCATTGGCATTTGCGGCGGCTTTAGGGCTGGCCGGCGTCACTTCCTGCGGCGGGGGCGGCAACGGTACAAGGGTAGTGTTTACCACCGGCTTTGACAAGGACGAGGTGTTCCGCATCGGCAGCGCATCCTGCTCCGCATCGGAAGTCATGGTATATCTGACCAACACCCAGAATCAGTATGAGAGCGTCTACGGAATGGAAGTCTGGAACGTGGCTTTGGACGGATTGACTTTGGAGGAAAATGTAAAAGAGACGGTGCTTGCCAAAATTGCCCAGATTAAAACCATGTATCTGCTGGCACAGAGCAAGGATGTGACCTTGGACAAGCAGGAGCAGGAACAGGTGCGTCTGGCATCGGAAGAATATTTCCGGTCTCTGAACGACAGGGAAAAGGAGCTGATGGGGGTGGATTTGAAGACCATCCAACAGCTTTACACAGAGTATGCCATGGCGGATAAAGTATACCGGTATATTATTCAGGATGTGAATCCGGAGATCAGTGATGATGAGGCCAGAATCATCACGGTACAGCATATACTGATCCGCACCTATACCACGTCTGACGGGGGCGAAAAAGTTCCTTTTACGGATAATCTGAAGCAGGCGGTCTATGAGAAGGCAATGGAAATCAGAGAGCTTGCGGTGAATGGTGAAAATGATTTTGTGGATTTGGCATCCCGCTATAGCGAGGATTCTACCATAACCTATTCTTTCGGAAAAGGTGAGATGGATCCGGAATTTGAGAAGGCCGCATTTGAATTGGAGACCGGAGAAATCAGCCAAGTGGTGGAGAGCGAAAGCGGTTATCACATTATCAAATGTATCAGCACCTTTGACAGAGAGCAGACGGATATCAGTAAACAGGAGATTGTGGAAGAACGCCGCCGGGAAGTTTTCGGGCAGGAATACGATGAATTTGTGGATACATTAGTCAGGAACCTGAATACAAAATTGTGGGAGGAGATTACCCTGATCCATGATTCGGAGGTGACTACTTCGGAATTCTTTGAAATTTATGCGAAATATTTTTCATAGGATATGCTAAAATGATAGTTCATAAAAATTTTATAATTGTGGGAAAGCCCGGAAATAGGGCGTTTTTCAAAGATTATTAGCACTCGCGTAAAACGAGTGCTAATTTTGCCTTGACTTTTATTTTCTACGGTTTTAAACTTGTCTATAGCAAGGGACAGTTCTTAAGTCAAAAGATAAGGTGATTTCGGAACGATTCCCCGGAGTACCGGAAGATTTATAAAAAGAGTTATAACGAAGAAAGGAATGTTGTAAGATGGCAGCAAAAAGCGGCAGTTTATCAATTAACAGTGAAAACATTTTTCCGATTATCAAAAAGTGGCTCTATTCCGACCACGACATTTTTTACAGAGAGTTGATTTCCAACGGCTGTGATGCAGTGACCAAGCTGAAAAAGCTTGACATGATGGGAGAATATTCTCTGCCCGACGGTTACAAAGCCCGGGTGGATGTCATTGTCAATCCGGAACAGAAGACGCTGACCTTCAGCGATAACGGTCTGGGGATGACGGCGGAAGAGGTGGAAGAATATATCAATCAAATCGCCTTCTCCGGAGCCGCGGATTTTATCGAGAAATACAAGGATAAGAGCAGCTCGGATCAGATTATCGGACATTTCGGATTGGGCTTTTATTCCGCGTTTATGGTTGCGGACGAAGTACACATTGATACCCTTTCTTTTAAAGAGGGTGCGGTTCCCGTTCACTGGGAATGTGACGGCGGCACGGAATTTTCTATGGAAGACGGCGACAGACAGGAGGTGGGAACTACCATTACCCTGTTCCTGAACGAAGATTGTCTGGAGTTCTGCAATGAGTATAAGGCCAGAGAGGTCATTAAGAAATACTGCTCTTTTATGCCCACGGAAATCTATCTGTCAAAGGCCGATACCAAGGAGACTCAAATTATCAAGGTGGAGGAGCTTCGGGAAGGTGATGTGATTTTGGAGGAGATTCATCCCGAAGAAAAAACCGCCGAGGACGGTACTAAGACGGTAGAAGGGGAAGAAAAGTTTAAGATTCAGAAGCGTCCGGAACTTTTAAACGAAACCTCGCCGTTGTGGACCAAGCATCCCAATGATTGCACTAAGGAAGAATATTTGGAATTCTACCGGAAGGTATTTCAGGATTACAAGGAGCCCCTGTTCTGGATTCATTTGAATATGGATTATCCGTTTAATTTGAAAGGTATTTTGTACTTCCCTAAGATTAATATGGAATATGAGTCCATCGAGGGCACCATTAAGCTGTACAATAATCAAGTATTTATAGCCGACAATATCAAGGAAGTGATACCGGAATTTTTGCTGTTGTTAAAGGGCGTCATTGATTGTCCCGATCTGCCTTTGAACGTGTCCAGAAGCGCGTTGCAGAATGACGGCTTTGTAAAGAAGATTTCAGAATACATTTCCAAGAAAGTAGCCGACAAACTTTCCGGGATGTGTAAAACGGAAAAGGAGGAGTACGATAAGTATTGGGACGACATTAGTCCGTTTATCAAGTTTGGCTGCCTGAAGGATGACAAGTTCTGCGAGAAAATGACCGATTATATTCTGTTTAAGAATCTGGAGGGCAAGTATCTGACATTGCCCGAGTGTCTTGAGGTGAAGTCCGCTGCTTCCGAAAATGCGGTGGACGAAAACGGTGAAAAGGTCGAGGCGGAGATTATTACGGAGAAGAAGACAGAAGAAGCTGTGGATGAAACCGGAGACGCAGAGGTTTCCGATGACGCTGCGGGAGATTCCGAAGAGTCGGCTGTAGAAGCCTCCGATAATGCCGCGGAGGCATCCTCAGGGACGGATGAAGTTTCTGAGGAGGATGCTGATAAAGACGCCGATGAAGAAAAGAAAGAAAAAATTATCTATTATGTCACTGACGAGCAGCAGCAGAGCCAATATATTAATCTGTTCAAATCAGCCAAGATGGATGCCGTGATTTTGAATCACAATATCGACCAGCCCTTTATATCCCAGCTGGAGGCTAAAAACGAAGGAATCAAATTCCAGCGCATTGATGCGGATGTGACCGATGCACTGAAATCCGAGACTTCCAAGCAGGTCGAGAAGGAGATGGAGGAGCAGGCGGAATCCATTGCCAAGATTATGAAAGAGACATTGAAGAATGATAAGCTTGTAGTGAAGATGGAAAAGCTGAAGGACAAGAAGGTTGCATCTATGATCACATTGTCCGAGGAAAGCAGACGTATGCAGGATATGATGAAAATGTACTCCATGCCCGGAATGGATATGGGTGGATTCGGAGGAGAGGGTGAAACTCTCATATTGAATGCGAACCATCCGCTGGTACAGTATGTGGCCGGAAATCAAGAGGGCGAAAATGTGGCAATGATCTGTGAGCAGCTCTATGATTTGGCGCGGATTCAACATGCACCGTTAAATTCCGAGGCAATGACCAGATTTATAGCCCGCAGCAATGACATTATGATGCTCTTGGCAAAGTAAAAACTGCGGTTCTCCCACGTTCAACCATTTATAAAAAGTGCTGCGGCGTTGCTTCGGGGGATAGAGTAAAATAGTTTGTGTCTTTGAAAAAATACCTCTTTTTTAGTAAGAATCAAGATCTGATAATTCTTATCGAAAAGGAGGATTTTTTATGCCGGCAGCAAGACAACAAATACCACAGTTGATTGCAGATTACATCTTAAAAATATCCTATGGCTGAATGTTGCAGTTCACTCGCTGTCGCCGCAAGGTATTTTCACGCTGTTTCCGCGTGATAAACCCGAGACAGACATGCGAGAAATCGCTGTTTTGCGATTTCTGTGCATAAGTTGCTGTGAACGAAGTGAACAGTTGAATTGCTGACTCTGATCTGCCGGAATAAAATATGGTTGTAAGTATAAGGAATAACCGGTATAATCAAAGGAAGAATTCTTTCACACTTCCAGACATGTCGACGCAGTCGGCACAAACAATCAATGAATCGGTGCAAGGCCGGAAGAACGCTGCTCTTGCGTTCTTCTAACTGCTTTAGCAGTTTGGGAAGAAGCTCTGCTCCGCAGAGCGTGAAATCACTTAGCGAGGTCTTTCCGAGCTTAGTGATTTCCATCACACTTTCAAACATGCCGACGCAGTCGGCACAAACAATTTATGAACTGGTGCAAGGCCGGAAGAACGCTGTTCTTGCGTTCTTCCCGGAATGACTTAGATTTTCTTAGGTTAGGTACAAAGAGGGAGTGTTTACACACCCTCTTTCCAACCTTAGAAAATCTTCATTCCGTTCACACTTATTAAGGAGAGGTAAGGAAATGAATAAGAACAATTTCGCGGTAACACCGCCCATGGGATGGAACAGTTATGATTATTATGACACGACAGTGAACGAGGAGCAAATAAGGGCAAATGCCCGCTATATGGCAGAGCATTTAAAGGAGTACGGCTGGGAGTATATTGTGGTGGATATCCAATGGTATGCCCATGATGCAGGATCCCGGCGGGAGAGGTATCAATATATTCCGTTCGGCAGGCTGGAGATGGACGGATATGGCAGACTGCAGCCCGATCCGGCCAGATTTCCGTCTTCTGCGGATAATGCGGGTTTTCGTCCTCTGGCTGATTATGTGCATTCCCTTGGATGTAAGTTCGGAATTCATATTATGAGAGGAATCCCCAGAACTGCGGCACAGGAGCATCTGCCCGTATGGGGAAGTGCAGTGACGGCGGACGAGATTGCGGATCCCTCATCCATCTGTGGTTGGAATCCCGATATGTATGGTGTGCGAAACTGTCCTGAAGGACAGGCGTATTATGACTCGCTTTTGGAGCTGTACTCCGAGTGGGGGGTGGATTTTATCAAATGCGACGACATATGCAATACGAATTTATATGCCAATAATCCTTATTCGGCGCGGCACGAGGTGGAAATGCTTGCAAAGGCGATCGAAAAGTGCGGAAGGGAAATTGTGCTTTCTCTCTCCCCCGGACCGGCTCTGATTGCTCAGGCGTGGCATTACGAAACGTTTGCCAATATGTGGCGCATTACCGATGACTTTTGGGATGATTGGAGACTGCTGAAGGATATGTTCCACCGCTGTGAACTCTGGCAGAGTCACGTGTCCAAAGGCTGCTATCCGGATTGCGATATGCTTCCTCTGGGATCTCTGGGAAAAGGCTTTGGCAGAGAGCGGCTGACGAATTTTACGGAGCAGGAGCAGCGTACCATGATGACCTTGTGGTGTCTGTTCGGTTCTCCGTTGATGATTGGCGCGGAACTGACAAAATTAGATGCCCATACATTAGAACTGCTTACCAACAGAGAAATTTTAGCCATGCTGCCTCCGGAATGCAAACCCAGACAGCTCGCGCTGGATGAAGACAAGGCAATTTGGACTGCCGCCAATTCGGACAGCGGGGAAGTCTATGTGGCATTGTTTAATCTTAGAGATGAGGCTTTGGAGGTTGCGTTGGACTTAAGAAAAGCAGATATTGCTGTACACGCACCGTGGAAGGAGCTTTGGACAGGGGAAAAGAGAAGCGCCGGAGAGACTATTATAACGGAAAAGCTGCCGACGCATGGATGTGCAGTGTTCAGAAGCCGGATTTAATTTGTTCCGAGCCGGTGATGCTATGGCAAAACTGTGGTCACTTGCTGTTGATTTTCATTGCTCATAGTGGGCCACAGTGTAAAAGTGGTGGGTGTGCAATGTAAAGCCTGCCTGTTCAAAAGGAGCCAGATCTACATTCTGGTTCAAGAGGTAGACGGCGCTTGTATCGGGAGAGGCAGGATCAAAGTCGTAGCTGAACCGTCCAAAGGAGCGGGCTTCCAGATAAGCGTTGGGATAATTATAATATTCCACGGTTTCAATGTACTCCGTTACCGGTTCCTCTGCCAGAAAAAGGATGCTGGGATGCTTTAAGCCGCGGCTGACGTAAATTTGACCCTCATAAGTAACGGCTTCTCTTACGGCATCCTCCAGCCCCTCGCAGAAATGATATTCCATAATTTCGCGGTACTCCGTAAAATAGTAATGTTCAAAGCCTATGAACATGCACAGATAAAAAGCGGCCGGCAGGATTAGATAGCGCAGATCAATCAGGCTGCAGAGGTAATAGATTCCCAATGCGGCAGTAATAATCATAGGAATAAACAGAATATTTACACGATTTATATTGATATATATCAACAGCCCTAATAAAGTGCCTCCCCCGATTTGAATCAGCAGTAATAGCTCGGGAGCTTCTTTTTTCTGCAGTACCTTTTCAATAGAATTTTTGACACAGTAAAATAATCCCAGAACGAAAAATGAAAGGGTGCCGGCATAGTAGATACCGTATTCGGAGGTACTGTTCCAGTCTAAGCCGTCGGTTTGGAGCTTAATGACGGACCAGAGCCGCTGGGCTTTCAAGGGCAGTTCCGAGAAAGAGATTTCACTGTCCCGCATGACCAGAAGTCTGGGAATGGAAAGGAAAGGAAGACGGATTTCCTCTATATAATCCATATTCACCAGCATAAATAACAGTAAAGGTAAAGCAAGCACGGCAAGAATTATGCCGGAAAGAACCAGATACCTGTTAAAACGAATTTTACGGAACAGGAAGCCGTAAATCAATTGCAGCACCACCATCAGCGGTACAAGGGGCCATATAGTGGCATAGCAGTATAGGGAAAGACCGTACATTAAGGCGGAGAGCATCAGGTATTTTTGTTCCTGCAGTCCTCTCACAAAAAAATACAATCCGAAAATAAGAAAGCCCGGTGCCATGTTGCAATCCATGCCCCAGCGTGACATCCCGATATGCCAAGGAGAGATGGCCAGCAGAAACAGCGCACAGAGGGCAGCTTTTTCGTGGAATAGTTTTTTTACCAGAAGATATGCGGCCCATAAGGTCAGACATGCGATAATGACCTGAGGAAGACGGATCACCCATATTTTCGCTCCGAAAACGGCCATGAAAGGAATCATCAGGTAGGTGTTGAGGGCACTGGTGCCGCTTCCCCATGTAGTCAGATAGACGGGGAAACGATATCCGGCGGAATCTATCCCATAGTGCAGCAGATTATATGCCTCATAGCCCGCAAATGCTTCGTCGGGATTGATATCACCGGGAACAATGCCGAATTCCCAGACACGTGCGAAGATACCCATTGCCATGAAGAGGAAAAACAGAACCTGCATCCATTTTTTTGCATCCATTGTTTTTAATTTATTCATAATTACATCCATATCCTTCCGCAATGTATGGTTTTAGACGGTATTTATTATATACATCAACCAGTGTATTAACTGTCTGGCATCCGCGAATTACACAGAGTGAATTTTCACCTGTAAGTCAGATTTCCGGCGGCGCAGCGGTATCAAACTGCCAAAGAAAATAATTCCCCAAAACTAACGCGGCAGACAGAAACCGGCTCCAAATACATTATGAT
This sequence comes from uncultured Acetatifactor sp., assembly GCA_910589655.1. GTDB lineage: Bacteria > Bacillota > Clostridia > Lachnospirales > Lachnospiraceae > Acetatifactor. The sequence goes on from CAJUTJ010000076.1 coordinate 16,860, forward strand.
TATAGCAGTTTATGGAAGTCCGGTCAAACTATAACTGCTATTTGGCAGATGTCCTCATTGTGAGCGGAAAGGGACGGCTAGAGCGAAAAGGGAACAGGCAGAGGGGAAGAGGACGACCGGAACGGAAGGGAACGGCCAGAGCGGAAGGGACGACCAAAACAGAAGGCGTAGGATATGAATATAGAACAGAAAGGATGAAATAGGATTTATGACAGAGGAATTGCTGAAGGAGCTGCGGAAGATTACACCGGAAGAGGAAAAGCTGCTGGCCGGAAAATCGGAAATCGAAAAAGCGCTGTACATGTCGTCTGAAACGGACATTATAGATGCGGAGAAGCTGTTGGAAGCGGGAAAGGTCATTGAAATCCGTACCCATACCAGATTTGTACATTTTCCGAAGCATACCCATAATTATATAGAAGTAATTTATATGTGCTGTGGCAGCACGCATCATATTATCAATGATGAAGATGTGATTTTGCAGCAGGGTGAGCTGTTGTTTTTAAGCCAAAATGCCACACAGGAAATATATCCTGCCGGAGAAGAAGACATTGCCGTGAATTTTATTGTGCTGCCCGAGTTTTTTGAATATGGGCTGAACATGATGGAACCGGAGGAGAACCAGCTTAGGAGCTTTGTGATCGACTGTCTCAAGGGGGAGAGGGAGGCGGCAGGGTATCTTCATTTTAAAGTGACGGATGTGCTCCCTGTCCAGAATTTGGTGGAAAATCTGATTTGGACGCTCTGGAATAAGCAGCCTAATAAGCGGCGGACAAATCAAGCAACAATGGGATTACTGTTTCTGCAGCTGATGAATTGTACGGAGAAGCTGGTTACGGACGAGGGGGCGGGGCAGCAGAAGCTGATGATCTCCGTTCTCAGCTATATAGAGAATAATTATAAAGAAGGAGAACTGACGGAACTGGCAAACAGCCTGCACTATGATGTGTATTGGCTGTCCAGAGAGATTAAGAATCGCACCGGAAAGACGTATACGGAGCTGATTCAGGCCAAGCGGCTGGGGCAGGCGGCATATCTGCTGTCTGCCACAGGTCTATCCGTGGCGGAAGTGTCGGAGGCAGTGGGGTATGATAACATCAGCTATTTCCACAGGATTTTTCAGAAAAAATACGGAACCACACCTAGAAAATATCGTCTGGGACAGTGTGAAGGAAATCACTAAGCTCGAAAAGACCTCGCTAAGTGATTTCACGCTCTGCGGAGCAGAGCTTCTTCCCAAACTGCTAAAGCAGTTAGAAGAATCGCTTCAGCGATTCTTACGGACTTGCACCAGTTTATAAATTGTTTGTGCCGCCGATGGCGGCATGTCTGGAAGTGTAAGAGAAACTAAGTCATTTCTGGAAGAATTGCTTGCGCGATTCTTCCAGACTTGCACCGATTCAGTAATTGTTTGTGCCGGCTGCGGCGGCATGTTTGGAAGTGTGAAAGGAATGAAGTTTTATTTCCTTTGCTTTTTCTTTGATATTAATGTAATAAGGAATCGGGTAATTCCTCCGCATGTGGAAATCAGAAATCCATCTCTTACAAGTATCTCACCGATTCCCATATTGATGGCATATTGTATTTGTAACTCTAACGGAGGATCTTGATAGGGGATTCCGGATTTAATTACGCAATAATATATACCTATCAATAAAATAATAATTCCGGCTAATATAGCAGCGTTGGCTGTCTGGCGGAAGTAGGATTTTTTTATTGGTTTTGTAGTGTTCATAAATTTTCTTAACCTTTGATTTTTGTGCCGTCCCTATTCTTGATAAAACGGTGGCTGCGTGTCTGGTTGATCACTGGGGAAGCAGCAAAGGCACTCCGGGCCATGCTGATTCCGGCATGGAATCCAATTTGTTTAAATATACAAATATAGTCTGTTTATCACCCCAAATTCCTGAATCGGGTATTCTTGTACATACTGTCATGTGATAGTATGCTTCCCGTACAAAAACCTACTACATCCCCCTTTTTGATGTGCTTTGCCACATCCTCCGGTTTTGTATATTCTTCATTAAGGAAGTTATAGCCATCAGGAATATTTTTATTAGTTTCCGGTGAATAAAACACGATACCCATTCCGTCTATCGTCAGGTGAATGTCTTTTTCTTTAAACTTCATATCCCGGTTTTCTCCTTTTCAATTCTCTCTTTTCGGAAAAGTGTTTTTGCTGCATAATCCGTTACTTTTATCTATATGCAGCTTATAAAAAACACAAATTATATTGATAACCAAACACGCTCTACTGTATCATTCATTTTCAGCTGAATGACGCAGAATCAATTTTCAGTCTGCAAGGCGGATGAGGGAGGCAGTGTGAGGGCATTGTTGACCGACGACAACGCGGCAGATAAAGATTCAGGCAAGTCATTTGCGAAATGTGTATGATACAGTACACAAGCTTGTTCATCAGTCCCACACAATTCCAAAACAATGAAAGCCATCCGGAACAGGCGGTCTGCAGGAGAAAAAAGAGTCCAAACTTGAAGTTTCCCATTCTTCTGCTCCGTCAGAGCATAGCCGTTCGCAATTTACCAGCTCCTCCAGTTCCGATGCCTTGACAGATGTACATATTATGATTTCGTCTCCGGAAAGGTGGAGTAATTCTTTCCCGTCATATTCTACGACTTCCGTGTCATCGTGCAGAGCCACACGGACCCATGCTGTATTCGGCATTGCTTCAACTTTTTGCATTATATCCCATATTTCAGCCAATGGAGGACGGCCGAAGCCGAATTGGTTGGGAGCAATGGAATATTCCTCTGTATTCCCATTAAAAAATTCGTCAAGGGTGAGTAGAGGAAGGCGATCTTCATCTTCATCCTTTAACTTTTTAATTGTGTTAAACGCTATCATAGTCTTGGCTCCTCAAATACTGACTTGCAGTTTTTTTACATTATACTGCAATGATTTCTTAAGCGGAATAGGATATTAAATTTTTAATGAAATAATCTTTCTTTTTTGTTCACTCCGCTCACGGCAGCTTATGCACAGAAATAGTAGAAACAGCGATTTCGCGCATACCTGTCTTGGGTTTGTCACGCAAAACAGCGTGAAAACACCTTCCGGCGGCAATGAGAGCACAGTAACTTTTCTCTCTTTAAATACGTATGGTCAGCCGGTTATCCGGCTGGCAGCTCTTAAGCGGGGCAGTGAAATGACAGAGGCGGAAATGTATCTCCGTTCTGTGGAGTAAGCGCATAAATCATAGAAAAGAGCATAAGAAATAAAAATGACAAAATAGACAAAAAATTTTTAAAATGCACTATATTTTTGTATGGGATATATGGTATAATAATTCTGCTGACGCAGAATTCAAGCCAGCTCACGCTGTCTTGTCATCGCTACGCGATGTATTATACCGGCAACCCATAGCTTGTAAATCAAATGTCTGCTTCGCAGCCGCTTGGCAGAATGTGTCCATATTTTAAGCAGGAAGCGGCCGGATGATCATCCGCATTTGGGTAGAGCGCCGTGGATGGCCATTTGTATCATAGGAGTCTCTGCCCGCAGCTTGCAGAACTATAAATCACACAAAACATTGGAGGTATGGGGTAATGGAAATCAAAGAATTTACGGATATGGTCAAATTCGAAAATATTATGGAATGTTGGGCAAAAGCTACCGGTTTGGCTACAGTTGCAGTAGGCGGGGACGGCAAATATATCTCCCAGTGTTACAATTTCACTGACTTTTGTATAAAATTGACAAGAGGAAGCGCGGAGGGGTGCGCAAGATGTGAAAAGTGTGACAGAGAGGGTCAGGGTGTGTACCGTTGTCATGCAGGACTGATTGATTTTGGAATTCCCCTTGTAGTGGAGGGTAAGCAGGTGGGATCCGTGATCGGAGGGCAGGTGCTTCCGGAAGATCCTGATGAGGATAAATTCCGTAGAGTTGCCAGAGAGATCGGAGTGAATGAAGACTTATATATTGATGCTTTACATAAGGTAAACGTGCGTACAGAGGAAGCTATTCACGCTTCCGCAGAACTGCTGGGAGAAGTGCTGAATAACTTTATCAATGCAGAATACAGGAAAAAGAAGAACGGAGTGATTATTGAGAAACTCTCCAACGGAGTCGAAGGCACAAATAAGCTGGTTGAGCGTATTACCCTGAAAACTTCCGAATTAAAGGCTTTGCAGAATAAGCAAAAGATTCTGGCGCTGAATGCGAGTATAGAGGCGGCGAGAGCAGGAGAGAAAGGTGCGGGCTTTGCGGTGGTTGCAAAGGAAGTAGGAAAGCTGTCCGAGCAGAGTACTGTAGTGAATAAGGAAATAGAGGAGATTGTGGCCAATATTTCCGCACAGGTGGAGGCTATGAGAGAGTAATTTCACCTCGACGGCTTTGCGCCAGTATAACGGAGATTTTATTTCTGATACATTGGCGCAGAATATTTTTCTGAGAGCGCTGCTTCATAAACGAAGTCGCAGCTGCGGCGGGGCTTGAGCAGTAGTGTCATCGGGGAAATAGGCAAATTAGGAAAGTTAAACTGCCGATTACTTAATATTCATTGTATTAATCAGCAGGAACCGAGAGAATAATGAGGGGCGGCAGTATGCGGTATTTATCTGAGTTTGTCGGAAGCCTTGTGCTTTTGCTGGGCGGTTACGCGTATATGTGTAATATATCTCTGAAGAAGACTCTGGTGTCAAACTTAAATTACTTGGAGCTGGTTTTTGCGTGGAGTCTTGCGGTTGGCTTGGGGCTTGCTACGGCAGTGGTCATGGGCGGTCCCGCCTATCTGAATCCCGGTGTCGTGTTTGGCAATATTATAGCAGGTAATCTGCCGGTCACGGAGGCTTTGCTCTTTTTGCTGATGGAATTTTTGGCAGCCGGTTCGGCCGAACTGTTATGTATGATTTTTTTCTGGGATTCCTTTCAGGCATCACCGAATGCTCCGAAGAGAGGGATTTTTTCCGCATATCCTGTTGAAAAAAATATGGTTCTAAACTTTGCTCAGGAGATTATAGCCACCTTTTTTTTCATGTTTATCGTATTTACTTGTTTAAAGGCCGTAAGCGGAGAGTCTGCGGCTTTGCAGACAGGTGCGGTGGGGTTTGCGGCGGTTGCTATTATGGCTTTGTCTCTGAATAGTACCGGATACAGCATGAATGCAATGCGTTCCGTATTCAGCAGTGTTTGGTTTGTAATTCTGCCCTTTCCCAATAAGAACAATGAAAAGGTTGATTGGCCTTATCAGCTTACCGTAAATCTGGCAGGTTCTTCTATCGGTGGTATTTTGGCGGTTCTTGTGACGGGGCTGTTTTGACGAATGTGCAAATAAGGACACTTTTTCAACAAAAGGTGTCCTTTTTTTATACCCGGAGATGTGATATGATAAAGAAACAATGCAGCACGACATTTTCCCTCCGGATCTGTGATTCGGCAGTACGAAATCATGGGGAATACGGAAAAGTGCATCTTGTAATCCTGACCGGAGTGTCTGCTAAAGCGGGTAAATGAGAGTTGGAATGTGTTTGAAAAATGATGATTAGAAAGGAGAGGGAAGCAATGAATCCATACTATTTGGGAATTGATATCGGAGCATCCAGTGGAAGACATATTCTTGCCCATCTGGAGGACGGTAAGATGGTGTTGGAGGAAATACATCGTTTTCCGAACGGAATGGTGGAGAAGGATGGGGAGAATGTCTGGGATGTGGACGGACTTTTCCGGGAAATTAAGGCAGGCATGAAAAAGTGTGCCGAGATAGGAAAGATTCCTGTCAGTGTTGGAATAGACACATGGGGCGTGGATTTTGTCCTGCTGGACGAGGGCGGAAAACGGATCGGCAATGCAGTAGCGTATCGGGACGGACGGACAAAGGGCATGGACGAGGAGGTATATAAATGCATCTCGGAAGAGGATTTGTATGCCAGAACCGGCATACAGAAGCAGCTGTTTAATACCGTTTATCAGTTGATGGCTTTAAAGGTCAAGAAACCGGAGCATCTGGCAAAGGCAAAAACTATGTTGATGATGCCGGACTATTTTCATTTTCTGCTGTCGGGTGTTGCGGCCACAGAGTATACCAATGCCACTACCGGACAGTTGGTGAATCCCGAGACGAAGGACTGGGATATGGAATTAATTCAAAAGCTGGGTTATCCTGCGGAAATATTCCAAAAAATCGTTCCTCCCGGCACGGTGCTGGGAGAATTGAGCGAAGAGATCCGGAAGGAAGTGGGATTTAACTGTAAGGTGATTGCTCCTGCTACACACGACACAGGATCAGCCGTAATTGCAGTTCCCACCGACAGCGACAATACTTTGTACATAAGCTCAGGAACATGGTCTTTGATGGGAACGGAACTTTTTGAGGCAAACTGCTCCAAAGAGAGCAAAGCCAATAATCTGACAAATGAGGGCGGCTATGACTATCGTTTCCGTTATCTAAAGAACATTATGGGATTGTGGATGATACAGTCCGTGAAGAAAGAAATCGGAGGCAGTTTGGGCTTTGGTGAAATCTGTGAACAGGCATCCCAATGCGGTATTTCTTCTATTGTAGACTGTAATGACGACCGCTTTCTGGCTCCCGCCAACATGACGGAAGAAGTTCAGGCGGCATGTAAGGAATCCGGACAGCAAGTACCGGAAGGGATTGCTGAAGTGGCCTGTGTTATTTACAACAGTCTGGCAAAATGCTATGCAAAGACAATAAAGGAAATAGCAGAGATTACCGGACAGGAATATGACAGAATCCATATTGTCGGCGGCGGCGCCAACGCAGACTATCTGAACAGACTCACGGCGGAAGCTACACAGATTCCCGTATACGCGGGGCCTACCGAAGCGACTGCCATCGGAAATCTGGCCGCACAGATGATGGCACTGGGAGCTTTAAAAGATTTAAAAGCAGCAAGAGCCTGCGTATACCGCTCCTTCCCCATTACAGAATATAAATAGTCCGCAAGGAAATCAAGCGGCTGCCGAAGGCAGACATTTGATTTCCGGGACTATTTAACGAGAAAGTGTCTGCCGAAGGCAGACGGAGAGCGCGGAAGCGCGAGCTTTCGAGAGAAAAGGAAATAGTCCGCAAGGAAAATCAATAAAATTTTTATAAAAAGGAGAAGATAAGATGACAAGATTTGAATCCGCAAAAGAAATTTATGCTTCCTACGGAGTGGACGTGGAGGCAGCTATGAAAAAGTGTATGGAAGCGCCTGTTTCCCTTCACTGCTGGCAGGGAGATGATGTAATCGGCTTCGACCATGACGGCCCCCTTACCGGAGGAATCCAGACAACCGGCGACTATCCCGGCAAGGCAAAAACGCCTGAGCAGCTGATGGCAGATATGGATAAGGCACTGAGCCTGATGCCCGGCAAGAAAAAATTGAACTTACATGCAAGCTATGCGATCTTTGAGCCCGGTGAGTTTGTGGACCGCGATAAGCTGGAACCCAAGCATTTCCAGAAATGGGTAGAATTTGCAAAAGAAAGAAATATGGGCATTGATTTTAATCCCACTTTCTTTTCCAGCGACAAAGTAAAAGACGGTCTGACATTGTCCAGTCCCGACGAGGAGACAAGGAAGTTCTGGATTAACCATGGTAAGGCATGTGTCCGCATTTCTCAGTATTTTGCGGAGGAGACCGGAGTTCCCTGTGTAATGAATATTTGGACCGGCGACGGATTTAAGGATGTTCCCGCCGACCGTATGGGTCCCCGTATGAGATATAAAGATTCCATTGAGCAGATTCTCTCAGAGCCTTTTGACAAGAATAAGGTTAAGCCCTGTGTAGAGTCCAAGGTATTCGGTATTGGCGTGGAGGCTTATACGGTGGGTAGCGCAGAGTTTACTTTGAGCTTTGCGGCAAGCCATGACGGCTGTCTGCCCTTGATGGATAACGGACACTATCATCCTACGGAAGTGGTATCCGACAAGATTCCCGCGCTGCTTTGCTTCTATCCTGAGATCGCGCTGCACATTACAAGACCTATCCGTTGGGACAGTGACCATGTGGTGCTCTTTGATGATGAGACGAAGGAGATGGCAAAAGAAATCGTTAGATGTGACGGTTTGAACCGTGTATATATGGCTCTTGACTATTTTGATGCCAGCATTAACCGTGTATCCGCGTGGGCGGTAGGCTTTAGAAGCTGGGAGAAGGCGCTTCTCGCGGCGCTTCTGACTCCCAGTGAGATGCTGAAGAAGCTTCAGGACGAGTCCAGATTTACCGAGCTGATGACAGCTCATGAAGCAGTTAAGCTTCTTCCTCTCGGTGATATCTGGGAAGAGTACTGTGCACGCCAGAATGTAGTATCCGATAAGGATTTCTTTGCAGAAATTCAAAAATATGAGGATGAGGTACTTTCTAAGAGAAGCTAAATCATTTCTGGAAGAATCGCTGGCGCGATTCTTCCGGATTTGCACCAATTTATAAATTGTTTGTGCTGACTGCGTCGGCATGTTTGGAAGTGTGAACGGAATGATTCTTTCATTGTTTGTGTCGACTGCGTTGTATGTTTAAAAGTTTGTAAGTTTTTCGTAAAACATAAGATATCCGGATTTGTCTGAATGGTTTTTGCGAGAGTCCGTCCCGATTTGCGCTGCATTTTGTTTTCCTGTATGAGGAGCAGCAAATCGTATCCTCAAAATATGGGGAGGGCAAGGTGTAAAGCGGGACGGCTGATTACGGAGACAAAATATCAGACACACTACCTGAAATACACTTTCCTGCATGATGCCAATCGGTGCGGCATGATTTTATGCTGTCAGGAGCGGCAGATGTTAAGAGGCGGAAGAGCTTGTGTCAGCGCTGTCATCCAAGCTTGTACGTATAGAAGTGTACGAAACTTTTTCGAAGGAAAATATAGGAATTTTTCTTTGATATGTTCAATCAAAGCAGCGCAGGAATGAGGGTATCATGAATAATATTTTCGGTGTTAAAGTAATGGATGATTATATCCGTATGTGCCATGACGGTGTGAGACAAGGCTGGCACGAGAGAAACGGAGGTAATCTGACCTATCGTATGATGGAAGAGGAGGTTGCCGAATGCCGTCCTTATTTTAAGGCGGAGCCCGGTCCATGGGTGGAACTCGGCGTACAGGCCGAAAATCTTCAAGGCGAGTATTTTATTTCTACCGGAAGCGGAAAGTTCCTGCAGAATGTAGGCTTGGAGCCTCAAAACAGTATCTGCATTGTGGAAATTAACGATAAGGGTGATTCCTACCGTATTGTCTGGGGATTGGAGAGCGGCGGCAGGCCCACCAGCGAGTTTCCTACGCATTTCATGAACCACTCTGTGAGAAAGAGAGTGACAAAAGGGGCAAACCGTGTCATTTACCATGCTCATACGCCTTATGTAATTGCACTGACTTACGTGCTGCCTTTAAAGGCCGAAGTATTTACCAGAATGCTTTGGAAGAGCGCGACGGAGTGTTGTGTCGTATTCCCCGGCGGTGTGGGCGTTGTACCTTGGATGGTTCCCGGTGGTCCCGAAATCGCTAAGGCTACTTGTGTGCTTATGGAAAAATATGATGCGGCAATCTGGTCTTTCCACGGCTTGTTTGTTTCCGGCCCCGACTTTGATACGGCGTTCGGCCTGATGCATACCATTGAAAAGGCGGCACAGATTGCATCCATTGCACTGTCCGCAAACGGAGGCAGAGCGCCCCGCCAGATGATTACCGATGATAATATCCGTGACATTGGCAAGGACTTTGGCGTGGAATTGAATGAAGAGATATTGAATTATAAGCCGGACGAAGACGACATGTTCTGATACGGCGGTCAATGCAGGCAAAAGCTTTTACGCTTTGAAAATGTGAGGCTGATGCCCACCATGAAATAAGCCGTCGGCAGAATAGTTCCGCAGCTGATGAAGGTGTGCCTTCCGGCTGTTTATGAACGGAATGGCTGAGCGGGCATTTAAATGAAAGGAAACATAGGGTGGTTTTTCGGAATCATCCTATGTTTTTGAATTGTTATGCGATGAATCGCATGTCTGAACTGTTACGCGTGTCCCTTGCAAATGTCTGTTTTATGAAGTGCTTATAAAGTACGCAAGAGGTAAATGTATAAAAAACGTATCTGGCGGGATTTTGGGAGTGGCAGTTGATGATGCAATGGGGGTTCCTGTTAAATTTATAAGCAGGCAGGAAATAGCAAAAAATCCGGTTGTTTCAATGCGGGAATATGGAACATAATGACTATACTGCAACCGGTGAGGTTTTGGATGTGGGGAATGCAACCGGCAGAGCCATTATGAATTATGGCCGCGGAATGAAGCCGCCGGCATCCTATAAGCCTTATCGGATGCGGTATTTATATCCATATAACAATGGAATTATTGGAAGGCAGACTGCCCTTGTATGAAGCTGTGGAACTGGGGATAAAAACTGTTTTCGAGTATTATGAGTGCAGTATGCGGAATGAGTTGTGTGTTTATTCCCGCGTAAATGATAGATAAAACAGATATTGAATAGTAAAGGATAAAACGGATATGGGATTAGAAATGATAGATGTGGGCTGGCTGTCTGTCCTGCCGCCTTTGATTGCAATTACATTGGCATTGATCAGTAAAGAGGTTTACTCCTCTCTCTTTTTGGGGGTTTTATCCGGAATGTGTGTTTATTGTTTTTCCACCGGAGGGAATATTCTTCAGGCAGCTACCTATGTATTTGATATGATAGCCTTAAAAATCGGAGAGAACGGATATATGATTATCTTTCTGGTGCTGTTGGGGTCTTTGGTGGTTGTTGTGACCAGATCCGGAGGCTCCGGCGCCTATGGGCAGTGGGCGGGGAAACGGATTAAAAAGGCTGTAAGCGCCAAGCTCGCCACCGCTCTGCTGGGGCTTTTGATCTTTGTGGATGACGGATTTAACTGTCTTACAGTCGGCACGGTAATGCGTCCGATTACCGATAAATGTAAGATTTCCAGAGAAAAGCTGGCATATCTGTTGGATGCCACTGCCGCTCCGGTATGCATTATTGCGCCTATTTCCAGCTGGGCCGTGGCCGTGGCATCGGAGGTGGAGGATGCAGGCGGCTTGAATGCGTTTGTGAAAACCATTCCTTACAATTTGTACGCTGTTTTAACCATTGTTACGGTATTTTTCTTAAGCATCACCGATTTTGATTTCGGACCCATGAAGAAAGCGGAACAGGACAGCAGGAAAGAGGAAGCGCAGACAGCAGATGCGGATCATACCGTAAAAAAGGGCGCCGTGCCGGATTTAATTTTACCCATATTGACTTTAATTGTCACTGCCATTCTGGGAATGGCATATGTGGGCGGCTATTTTGACGGAAGACCCTTCACGGAAGCCATTGGGGAAAATCCTACGGCGGGTCTTACCCTTGGAACCTTTGCGGCGCTGGCAGTGGCAATGGTTCTGTATATCCCGCGGAAGCTGATGAGCCTGCGGGAATTTATGGCGGGGGTTATTGACGGAATTAAGACCATGATTCCTGCGTTGACTATATTGATTCTTGCATGGGCCTTGGGCGGAGTTTGCAGAGAAATGATAGGCACAGGCATTTTTGTCAGCAACTTTGTGTCTGCTGTAGAATTGTCTTTCCGTTTTCTGCCGGCCATTGTTTTTATTGTGGCGGCATTCTTATCCTTTTCTATGGGTACGGCATGGGGAACCTTTGGAATACTGCTTCCCATTGTCTCCATGCTCTGTGTGGGCAGCGACGGCGCATCGGTGCTGATCCCGTCGCTGGGAGCTACATTGGCGGGATCCGTGTATGGGGATCACTGTTCCCCGATCTCGGATACTACCATTCTGGCGTCCACAGGAGCGCAATGCGATCATTTGCGTCATGTGGAAACCCAGCTGCCCTATGCCACATTGGTGGCGGCTGTGTGTGCGGTCGGATATGTGGTGGCGGGATTTGTGCGTAATCCTTGGATTACGGTGGCGGTATCCGTTGCGCTGCTTTTGATTGTATTCGTTGTGTTGCTTTTTTGGCAGAAACGCCAAAATGCCGATACGCTGTCTCAAAAATAAAGAAGAATCAAAGCTTTGATGCGATAAGCTGTTTCGGGAAATCCAGTTCCCGGAGCAGCTTTTCTGCTTCCGCCACATCGCCTACATGCTCCCGGCCGTGGCTGTCGCTGGATAGGATTACGGGGCAGGAGAGAGTCTCACAGATTTGAAGCATGGCGGCGGCATTGGCACGGCAGTCTCTGCGATAGCTGTCCGGCAGGAGGGATACATTGTTCAGTTCAGGCAGTACTCCCATGGTCAAGGCACTCCGAACCAACTCCATATAGTCCACGGGAAAACGGGAATCGTCACAATGGCCGATTATTTTTACGTTTGGATGCTCCATGGCCCGGATATATGCCTTGGTGTTCTCTGCGGCAGAACCGGAAGTATAAATGGGGCGGTGCATACTTACAATGCAGAAATCCAAGGTGCTTAGGATATCGTCAGGGAGATCCAAATGCCCTTCCTTGTCTAAAATATTTGCCTCCGCACCGTATAGAAGCTTTATGCCGAAACGATTTCTCTCGCATAAAATTAAACTGCGAAAATAGGACAGACCGGCGCTGCCCACGGTGGCGGGGCCATGGTCGCTGATGCCCAGCACTTGAAGGTGGCGCAAGGCTGCTTCCTTTGCTAAGTCGGTAATCCGGTCAACAGTACCGTGTCCGCTGGCGCAAGTATGAGTGTGCAGATCCATTTTGGCATAGGAATTTTTAATGATTTTGGTGTTTGATATATATTTGTCCATTCTTAAGTGTTCGTTCCTCGGAAGTGATTCTAAATAACAGCTTTGCAGGATGAAAATCTATTCTGCATAACTACAGCGCCAAGTGTTAAAAACATTTCCCCGCTTTGAATAATCCGGAAAAAAGAATTTCAAATATGTTCTAAGACTGTCTGGTTTCGATGGCTTTGATGAAAAACAGTTCCGCGGGCTGAGCCGCCGGCGGTATATTGATGATTAAGGCACCTGCATCCTGATATCCCATTTTCCTGTAAAAATGTTGTGCATCCTCGTCCGCCTGCGTGGATGTCATAATCCATTCATATCCCAAAGCTCTCATCTCATCTTCCCAATAAAGCATTAATTTTTTTCCAAGTCCCTTTTTCTGATGGGCAGGCGCTATATAGAGCAGATTGCAGAAAGGGGTATTATCCCAGAAAAGATTGTAGCGCAGCAGGCCGATGGGCTCCGTATCCTGCAGGAGCACATATCCTGTTTTGTCCCGTACTTTTCTGAAGAATTCCTTCTCGGAAATATGCTTGTCTAATGTGAACCAGAAACTTTTATCCTCCGGTTCTACGCAGCGGATTGTCAGCATGATATTTCCTCCTGTGGCAGATATGGTTACATCATATGTAACGGTACAGAGTTTCTTTGAACTATTACCATTATACACGAATTGACTATGTAGGGCAAGGCCGTCCCATTTATCAAATGGCTTGCGGCTTTGGGCTTCGTTACTGTTCATATCATGACCAGTAACACATGCACAGAAACCTCAACAACAGCGGTTTCGCGCACGGCTGTCCAACAAATTGCAGATATATTGCGTGCGGATAAGGTTCTTATTCCTTAAGATTTTGTTGAATATAATGGGTTGGTGTAATACAATTGAGTTGATAAATTTAAGGAGAAGGACAATGATAAAAAGAATTTATAAAAAGAACAGATACAAGTTTTTGCTTAGCCTGATTCCGGTGGTTATTGTTGGCGTCATGGCTCCCTTACGTTCCTATATTATGCAGCTTTTGATAGATTCTTCAAATTATAGGGAGTTGTTGGAAAAATGCCTTATCGCTATTGTTTTTAGTATAGGGGTATTTATCTTTGAGTGGGCAAGCAAGAAAAGTCAAGCAATTGTTGTGCGGAATATTGAGAAGGATCTGCGTAATCAATTGATGCATAAGCTGTTTTATATTTCTGCCAATCAATTTGAAAAAAAGGGGTTGGCATATTATCTTTCAAAATTTACTACAGATATAAAAATCATATTAGATAGCGAAGTCAACAATGTATATGGCATGATTATGCAATTTGTCTTTTTGGTGGTTGCTGTCATCTACTTACTTTGGGTAGAACCGTTTATTCTATTGATTGTAGCCGCAGTCAGTATTGTACAGTTTGGAGTTCCGAACATATTGAAAAAGAAAATTGGTTCCTCAACAAAAGAGTATACAGAAGCCCTTGAGGTTTATCTGGACGGGATAAAAAGCGATTTAGGAGGTCATAAGGTCATAAGAACCTTCGATGCAGTAAAGCAGATTTTAGGAAAGCAGGAAAAAATAAGCGATTTCGTATGCAGAAAAAATGAATATGCAACTCAAACTCTATATTGGGCACAAGCGTTAGCCTCTTTTGTAAACAATGGGGCTTTTCTGATTGTTTTGGTGAGTTGTATGTTCTTTGTTATGGCAGGAAGAATCACGGTTGGTGAAGTAGTGGCAATCACTAATATGATGAATTTCGTTTTAACACCATGTAAGACGATTGCCAATGGAATGATTCAGTTAAAGGCAATGGAAAAGGTAAAAGCTGAATTGGAAGCTTTGTTGGAACAGGAAAGTGAAAATGATAAGAAAGATAATATTGATGAAAATATACGAGAAATCTGTCTGGATAATGTCAATCAAAAAATCAGCGAAAGCTTTTCGTTGAACAATCTGACATTGACCTTTGAGAAAGGCAAGAAGTATGCTATTGTTGGTAAAAGCGGAAGTGGAAAATCAAGCATTATTAAATTACTTACAGAGTATGGAGCGGATTATACAGGTCAGGTTCTGATTAATGAACAGGAGCTGTCAGGACTTAATAAGGAAAGTATCATGCATATTAGTCCGGTTTGTTATCAACAAACCTACATATTCAACGACACGATTTTCAATAATGTAGCCTTATATCAGAATTATTCAAAAGACGAGGTCATTGAGGCACTACGGAAAGCAGGCATCTATGATACCATTCAGAGACTTCCAGAGGGAATAGATGAAAAAATTCAGGAGAACGGGAAAAATTTTTCAGGAGGTGAATTGCAGAGAATTGCTTTGGCAAGGCTTTTTTTAAGAAATAAGGCAATGACCTTTCTTGATGAAATTACATCAGGACTTGACAATGCTACTGCTTTTGAAATCGAAAAGAGACTGTTGGACGAAGATATGACTATTATAAATATTACTCATAGATATAATAACGCACTTATGCAAAAATACAGTGAAATTATTGTGATGGATAGCGGTAAAATAGTAGAAAGAGGAAAATTTGATGAATTAATGGAAAAAGAGGGGCAATTTTTCTATTTATACAAAATCCTTAGCGAATGAGAAAGATAGCCTATTGGGAACAAAAACTGAATAAGAAAACTTTCCTTTGTGATTTGCCCATGAGGGCAAAAACAAGGGAAAAGGATACATATTTTAAGGATGTCATCGTGCAAAGCCTTGAAAATAGGGGAAAGTTATGGAAAAAGCTTACAAACTTGAATTTGGAGGAGAGACAGATGGATATCAACTATAAGCAATGCGCTATCAATTGTGTTGGTGGAGACACATTGAAGCAATATAAGAAACAATTTGATGAGTGCAATCAAGATTTTGACTTGTTGTTTTCGAGGGATACAGGCGATCAAGATTTTTATAGAAAAATAATTGAACCAGGACATATTTACGAAACAGGATATCCCAGATGTATATGCTGGCAGAATGATGATAGCAAAGATAAATGTGAGTGTTCAAGACAAGCCATAATCTATTTGTATTCACAGTTACTCCCTAATAGTGAGATTACAGTCGAAACAATCCAAACAGTTCGAATGGGTGGGGAAAGCTGTAGATTCAGAATTATATTAGGAAAGCAATTATAGATGAATTCAAGTTTGTCTACTAACTGTCTTAACTTTCATTAATTTTCAGGGATTTGCGGTATGCCAAACCTCAAAATATGTATCCTTTTCCCTTGTTTTTGCCCTTATTGGCAAGCCACAAGGGAACGTTTTGGTTATTCAGTTTTCATTGCTTAATTCACTCCCACAACCTTATCCAAGAGCTTTGCAGATTCCCGCTTTGCCTCCCTTGTAGCGTGTGCATAGATATTCATGGTGGTGCTTACGTCCGAGTGTCCTAAAAGTTCCTGCACGTCTTTTGGCTGTGCCCCGTTTGATAATAGGTTTGTTGTGTAGGTGTGCCTTAATGTGTGGAAATGGAAACCCTCTAACTCCGGTACTTTCCTTGCCGCTGTCCGGCAAGCTGTTTCTACGGTAGCTGGAAGTTCAAGACAGCCATCTTCCCTCAGACATACAAAGGAGATTTCCGTATAATCCTCAGGCGCATCCTCTGTCATTCCCAAATTGTAATACTCATAATGCACCCGATTTTTCTCAATGACTTCCCTGTAGAAATTTCTGTGGTAGAGTTCGCCATACTGCATACGGTTTTTAAGCTGTTGTTTTCTTGCTTTCTTCAAGATTTCAGAGAGGGCATTGCCAAAATCCACAATACGAACCTTCTTCCTTTTTGTCGAGCCGATTTCATGCTTATGGGTAGCACCGTTGTAGCGGACACTCCTGCGGACTGTCAGATATTGTTCCTCAAGGTTGATATCCTGCCAAGTCAGCCCTGCTACTTCCCCAAGCCTGAGACCTGTAAAATAGGCTATCTGGACGGGCAGGATTGCATCTTTGCTCCGCTTGCCAAGCTGTGCAATCAGTTTTTGGTACTGCTCAAATGAAAGCGGCTTGACCTTTCCCGTTTCGATGTCCGTTTCCTCCGCAAACAAGTCCATATCGTCCTTTTTATGCCGCATGACTACATACTGCATGGGATTGAACGTAATGTATTGTTTCGGAAACACCGCAAAGCGGAATGACTGCTGTAATACTGCGGAGAATGACCTTACATAGTCTTTGGAATACCCTTTGGAAACAAAATCTTCAATCGCGCCTCCAAAAGACATGATATCCATAAACTGCTGTAAATGCCCCGAAGTAACCGTTTTGAGCTTCCGTCCGCTTACAGGGTGCTGCTTGATGCGGTTGATTGCCTGCAAATAAGTACCGACAGTGCCATTGCTGAGTGTCCCTGTCTTTAATTCTTCCTCTGCCCATGTGTCAAGCAGCTGTCCGAGAGTGATATTGTCAGCCTTTGTAATAAATTTCTTGCTTTCGTAATCCTCCATTGCCTGTCTTAACAGCTTTTCCGTTTCGCTCTTGCTCTCTGTTCCTGCACATTCTTTCTGTACCAGGTTCCCGCTTGCGTCCTCAACATAGAAGCGGTAGTACCATTTCTTTCCTTTTTTTCTTACAGAACCTTTTGCCATAACTGTTCTCCTTTCAGAAATGGGCAATCGGAACTGATGAAATGCTTTCTGCGTGTAAGTATATCATAACTCCGGTTGCCAATCTATACCGATTCGGATTCTTCCCCCGATAGCATAGAAAGAAGATTTGCAAGCCTTACGGTGGCTGTTTCGGGATTTTTGGAATAGAGCCTCACAATATCGCCCATATCATTAAACATATTTACGGTGTGGGTGATTTCCCTGAGAAACATAATCTCGTTATATTCCTTATTCGATTCAAACCCCATTGTCTGAGCGAGTGCGGCATTTTCCGCATTGTCCTTGAAATTCTTGCAGGCAAACTGAAAAGAA
>CAJUTJ010000077.1 GCA_910589655.1 uncultured Acetatifactor sp.
ATGAAGCTGGTTGAGAGTATCATGACGAAGAATCCTTGCTATACGGTGGGGAAAAAGATTGCGGTAAAAGGGCTGATGTTACATTCGGTGGGGTGTCCCCAGCCGAGGGCGTCAGCCTTTATCAATTCATGGAACAGGGTGGATTATACAAGAGCCTGCGTGTATGGGTTCATTGACGCACTGGACGGTACGATTTACCAGACCTTGCCGTGGAACCATCGGGGATGGCATTGCGGTTCAGGAAAAAATGGGAGCGGGAATGATACGCATATCAGAGTGGAGATGTGTGAGCCGGCTTGTACTACATATACAGGTGGAGCAACATTCAAGGTGGCTGGCGGAAAGCTGGAAGAGGCGAGGGCTTGTGCCAAAAGGTCTTATGATGCGGCGGTGGAACTGTTTGCTATGCTGTGTGGGAAGTTCGGGCTTGATCCGCTTGCAGACGGCGTGATTGTTTCCCACGCAGAAGGACATAAGAGAGGAATTGCATCCAATCATGGGGATTCGGAGCATTTGTGGAGGCAGCTGGGATTGCCCTGCTCGATGGATGGGTTCCGGAGGGATGTGAAGGCGGCTCTGGGTGGCTCTGTGGCTGAAAGCAGTTCTGCCAGTGATGCCGATAGTAAAAGGATGCAGACGGCGGAACTGAAAAATCTATCTGACGCAGATGTGATTGCAAAGGTGGGTACTTTGTTTTCGGTAGACCAGAGGGAAGGCGGTATTCTGGCATCTGTATCTTTGGCGCAGTTTATTTTGGAATCCGGATACGGAAAATCAGAACTGGCGCAGAATGCCAACAATGTATTCGGGATGAAGAAGAACCTGTCAGGGAATACATGGGGTGGTTCTGCCTGGGATGGTGTTTCTGTTTATGGGAAACAGACACAGGAATATGTGGATGGGAAGTATGTGACGGTGACGGCCGACTTTAGAAAGTATTCGTGTGTGGAAGATTCCATTGCGGACCATTCGGCATATTTGCTGGGTGCTGTGGATGGGAAGAAGCTGCGGTATGAGGGGCTGAAGGGATGTACGGATTACCAAAAAGCGGTGCAGATCATCAAGGATGGCGGATATGCCACAAGCCCGGATTATGTGGAGAAGCTGTGCACCATTATTGAGCGATGGGAATTAACGAAATGGGATGTGAAGGATGCAGTTTCTGTGGCAGATGGCGGTGGGATGGCAAATGGAGATTGTCCGTTTCTGGTGAAGGTGAGCATTCCGGATCTGAATATCAGAAAAGGTGCAGGGACTAACACGGGGAAGACAGGGCGGCATACCGGGGTTGGAGTATTTACCGTGGAGGAAGTCAGGCAGGGCAGGCTCGGAGATGGGCTGGGGCAGGCTGAAATCCGGAGCTGGATGGATTGCATTGTCATTCTGCGAGCGGGTGTAAGAGCATAGGGGGAATATGGGGCGGCATGGCGTATCTGGTTTGGGCGTGCTGTGCCGTCATTTTTACTGTAAAATCTAAAAAAATGGACACCATAATAGGTGCCCGTGCCCTTCGGCGTACAATCTATATTATGTCCTCAGACGTAATATTTTAATCATTTTCTGTTAAATAAATTTTACAATTATTTCGATTGATTGTCAATGGATTTTGGCTGTAAATTTTTTATCTGCTGTTCTAACTCATGAATTTTAGCTTCCGCCGCGTCTTTGGCATTTTTCAAGGTATTAAAATCGGTTTGTAATTTATCATATGCACGAATAAGATTTTGGTTTGCTGCCCATTCTCTATGAAACAGATGTTCCAAAAGGGTGTATTTTACTTCACGGAACAGTTGTGTTTCGTCCTGCAGGTTGCAGGTCAGTTTTCCCATAGGTGAGAGGATGGAAGTTTTGGATATGGTTTTTGCGTTATTGATTATGAGCACACAGTCATGGGCAAAACCGTCTGAAGCGCCAACTTTCCGGTAATACCATTTTCCACTCGGATTATCTGTTGGGTGATATGCTTGCGCCAGTTTGGAGGATGAACTTGTAGCAGGGATGACAAACATGAGATTATTCCAGGTTTCCAAGACAAGAGCCGGATGGCCGTATGACAGTTCCGGAGCATAGCGTAATCCGAAATCGACCATCAGGATATCTCCGACAGAAACATTCTGGCTGTACACATGTGTCTTTTTGTCCTGCCATCTGTTTAAGCTGTTTGTGATCATTGCCATTTCAGAGGCAGACCAGGCATCCACATCTGCATTAAGGTTTGACATCAGATACAGATAATTGGCGAGAACATCACTTGTGTCCTTTGCCGGCTGGTTTCGATAGGCTGGATTTAAAGCAATCTGCCCAAGTTTTCTATAATCAACTCTCATGCAATTCCCCCTTTGTTTCATGGTATCTTTTTTCAATATAAAAAGCGGATGCGAAAATAGCAAGTGTTTCTGTCGAGATATGTCAGAAGAATTAGAAAGAATTAAGTTTTTGAAAAAGCTATATAAGAAATCGGAAAAACCAGCTCCAAGGTACATAGACCTCCAGAAAGAAAACTGGGGGATATTTGGATGAATGAACAGAAGTGTATAAAACCGAATGCTGAATCACCCGATCGAAGTGTGATGTTGAAGATGGAGCGTTGTGCGGAATTTTTAGCCCGCATGATAGAAAAATATGGGCGGGAGGTGTTGGCGGAAATGGAAGCCGGGGAGTCAGAGGAAAAAGAGAATAGGGAACAATGATGAAAGCTGCCGGTTATATTTGAGATAATCGGCATATTTTCTATGTCACAGTATGCAAAAAAGGGATGTGTTTCTGTCTCTGCCGGAGTTTTCGGGCAGTTGGTGAAAAAAGTTATTTTGGGGCGCTGACAAAAGAAAAGTTTTCCGATATAGTAGTTCTTGTAACAGATAGACGAACAGAAAGTGAGCAACCGAAAATGAAGAAGAAATGTTATCTTTACACAAGGGTTTCCACGGCTGCTCAGATTGAGGGGTACAGCCTGGAGGCACAGACGGAAAAACTGAGGGGGTATGCGGCCTACAGGGAACTGGAAATAGCCGGGGAATACTGTGACGCAGGGAAATCCGGCAGGAGCATCAAGGGCAGACCAGTGTTCCAGCAGATGCTGGATGACATCGTATGCGAAAAGGATGGGGTTTCTTTTGTTTTGGTGTTCAAGCTGTCAAGGTTTGGAAGGAATGCGGCAGATGTGCTGAAATCCATGCAGCTGCTTACAGATTGCGAGGTTGACCTGGTATGCGTGGAGGATGCCATTGACAGTTCCACGCAGGGAGGGCGGCTTACCATGG
>CAJUTJ010000078.1 GCA_910589655.1 uncultured Acetatifactor sp.
GCCCATCGTGTCACAGGTATAGCCGGTTTCGGAAAGAAGCTGGTGGAGCTGGGCTTCTATGTCGCCGTTCCCTCTGAACATCACATAGGCGGAGACAACGCCGGAATAATCATTGTCCACGGGATAGGTATAGGTCAAAATATCCGAATGGGCGTCCACAAAGGCTTTCGACACGACCAGCCTCCCGATGTTGCTCAAGCTGTCCGTTTCCCAAAAGCCGCAGAGGGTAAAATCGGTGGTATATAGCTTTCCCTTTACTTCATAGGTCAGAGAAACGGTTTCCCCGATCTGCGCCGGTACACCCAGGGCGTCCAGCGTCTTTGTGTCCGCGATGATCTCATGTTCCGCTTCGGGCCGGCGGCCTGTTGTGGGCGTGTAGCGGGCAAATTCCAATGCGGTGTCGTCCATATACCACAGGTCAGAGCGCCAACGCTCCAGGCCCGGATTTTGCAGCCGGTAGGACACCGCTTTTGTATAGGCGATACGGTCAATCAGGGAGCTTCCCGCTATATCGTTGTAAACTTCATCGCTGATATAATTTAAGACCGCCTGCCCATCACCACCAGCCTTGCGGATATTCTGATCGTGAACGGTGTCCATCAGGCCAGACCCAAGGGTGAAGATCGTGGTAAAGAGTATGGTTGTCAGAACGATTGCGATAATCGCAATGATGTTCCTGCTTTTGCTGGCCTTAAAATAGCGGCCCGACAGCTTTTTGATGACCGCACCATTGTTGTTGCCGAATAAAATATCATTCATTGCCTGCGCCCCCTTTACTCAAAAATCCTGCCGTCCTCAATGCGGATAATACGGTCGGCAAGCTGGGCGATCTCGTTGTTGTGGGTAATCATCACCAGCGTCTGATGGAATTTGCTGCTGGTCGCTTTCAAAAGTCCCAGCACATCGCTGCTCGTCCGGCTGTCCAGATTGCCGGTCGGTTCGTCTGCCAGAACGATGGCGGGCTTGGAAACGAGGGCGCGGGCGATAGCGACGCGCTGCTGCTGTCCGCCGGACAGGTTGTTGGGCATATTGTTCAGCTTGTCCCCCAGGGCCAGCAGGCGCACCACCTCATCCATGAATTTTTCGTCCACTGTATCGCCGTCCAGCTCCACGGGCAGGACAATGTTTTCATAGACATTCAGGACAGGGACAAGGTTGTAGTTCTGGAAGATAAAGCCGATGTTGCGCCTGCGGAAGATGGTAAGCTGCTCATCGTTCAGCTCGGACAGCTCCTTGCCCTTGATCTGAACGCTGCCGGAGGTGGGCACGTCCAGACCGCCCATTATGTTCAGCAGAGTGGACTTGCCGCTGCCGGAGGTCCCCACAATGGCGACAAATTCCCCCTGCTCAATGGAGAGGGTCACGCCGTCCAGCGCCTTTGTGATGTTCGGCTCCGTTCCGTAGTATTTTTTAAGGTCAGTTGTTTGCAAAATGCTCATGGGTTGCACCATCCTTTCTGTGATGCCGCTATCATAACAGCCAATTCTCACAGAAATGTCACAGGCCACTGATTTTTTACCCTTGAAATGTCACAATCCTGTGACATTTCAAAAACATTACTTATTCGGTTCTAACATTTCAATTTCAGGATTTACTAAAACGTTGTTAATCATTGTTTCAGGATATTTTGCAAATAACTCAGGATGTACCTTTTGTGTATTTCTCCAAACAGCGTACTCTTTGGAAAAAATTTTATGATCTGGCATGGGTAACTGTTGAAACAGTTCTTTGTCCCATAAACAAGCGGCAAGCTGATATAATCCGTGTGCAGGTACAAAAAGTGTTTTATCTGTATCAACATCAAAATCTGCCCGCATAACTCCTTTACACAAAAGTCCTAATTGCACTCCCGCTTCTTTTGGGTTTTTATCATACATTGCAAGTAAGTAAGCGATTGTCGCCCGTTCCCATTGCGGCCTCTTTCCGCATACAAATTTTTTTGCCCTCGGAACGGCATAATCTAAAACGCTATTGTCCTTGCGCCAAAGTCCGATCAGCAAATCGGTGGCAGGCCTGTATACAGGGAAAATATGGTTTACTGGTTCTGTTTTTTGGGGAACAAGCAAATCCAGTGTTTTCATATTTCCCACAGCAAGCGCTTCCAGCATTTCAAGAAAAGCCCAATAATGAGTATCTCCACACATCAAAGAACACAAACTTCTGAAACAATTTTCTTGGTAAATAAGGTTATTCAACCTGTTCCAGTCTTTGTCCATCAGCACTTTCCCAAGACATTGTGCATATGGAAAGAATCCGATGTGTGCTGAAATACACTTGAATACACACCCTGTTTCAAGATACCTCCCCATCATTAAATTGACGTGTTCATCTATTATTTGTGATATTTCTCCCCATTCGTTTTTATATTGTCCCATAATTCTTTTCCTTTCCAAATATGAACCTGTCTGCGCGGTCACTTTTATAACAGCCAATTCTCACAGAAATGTCACGGGCCGCTGGTTTTTTACCCCTGAACTGTCACAAGTTTGTGACATTCCCAAAACTTTTTCATATATATGGTGGCTTCAGAGGTTTTGCCGCAGCTATTCTGCTTTTGAAAACGTGGGGCAGGAGTTATAAAATCCTGCCCCACGTTTCATCCGTTCCATGCTGTTTTCTACTTTAATCTACAAAAATCTACAAACTGGAAGCTGTCTATTCTTCCTCGTCCGGCTTGAATACCTTCAAATAGGCGGGACGGCCCTCCGCCTCCTCGCCGTAAACATACAGCGTATTGGTCTCGGTATCCAGGCAGGTGTGGCAGAAGCGCCCGCCGGGGAAGGGGTAGGGCTCACACAGCCGCCGGAAGTCTACGCCGCCTGCGGACAGGACCTTTTGGATTTCGACAGGGTCCTCGATCTCATCCGGCTGGGCCCTTGGCTCCAGATTTAGAAGCATGATGTCCAGGAGGAAGGACTGGATGGAATTGGAAAATGGAGTCCAGCTGTATATATCGTCCTGGTCGTTGTAGTATACCGCCGGGTTGGGCTGGGTCAAATCCTCCGCTTTGATGCCCGCGTACCAGCAGCCCTGATTTTCGCACCAGAACAGCAGATAGTTGCCCGTGACCTCGCCCCACTTCTCCCGGGGCAGGGCGCGTATCTTTGCCAGCTCCGGGTAGTCCTCTTCGCCCGGCTGGCTGAACGTTTCCAGGTCCTCGTCGATATGATCGTAGGAGAAGGTCAGGCGCTTCTGAAAGCGCTTGGCCTTTTTGTCCGGGATGAATATCTCATGCAGGGCGCAGTTCAGACTGGCCTTGCCGCAGGCGCGATAATAGTCCCGCAGGGCGGCAGGGAGGCGTATCCCTGCCGCCGTCTCATAGGCGGCAATCGTCTTCTCGGAAAATCCTGTTGCTTTCCCCTCTCCAAAGCCGAACAGCGGTTCCGCCCACTGAACCAGTTCGATGGGGGAAATCTGATACCGCTTCTCGCTCATCATAGTCCCTTCCTTCAAATTATTCATATTGTTGAATGACAGCGCCTCTATACAAATTCAAAATTGCCTGTGCTTCCGCTATCATAACAGCCAATTGTCACAGAAATGTCACAAGCCGCAGTTTTTTTCTTAATCATATTCCGCGCAGATATACTTGAAATCCACCGTCCTGTTTATCGCTGACAAGGCGTGTTCCTCAATATATTTTGACATGATCTCCTCTGCATATCGGAAATTCTCGCCTGGATGACCTGGAGCACAGCGCACCATTGTAATCAGCATCCTGTTATCGCCTTCGATGTTTTCAGACGGATAGTTGCCGGCACAGTCGCAGGAATCCTCGTCATGGTATTTCTGCCTTACTGCTTCCACCTGATCCGCTGTGCCAATCACGGCATGGTAATCCATGTTATCGGAGTCGCAATAATACTCGATGAAAAGCCTTGCCACAACATCCGTACATTGCCGGATCTGTTCAATAATGGCGTCCGCGTTCCGAACAGCAAAGCTCCGAATCTCCTGTCTGGCGTGCTCCTTGTTTTCATAGCGGATGTACAAGAGCGTCTCATGGCCGCCCAATATGGCGGTGATGTTCTGGAGTGCTCCATCTTTGCCATAGACGGCGCGGAGCGTCCGGATGAGGTCGTCCTCCGACACGTTATACAGCGTCATCCCACGCCAGTCCTCCCCGACAGGAATGTCATAGGTGAGCATTTGATATTGCGCGTCATAGTCAAAGGAAATTGCGTCGTCATCGTCAATGTCTCTGCTGAAACCGGCGAGGCTGTACGCGCCTGCTTTGTAAATGAGTGGAATGTTGTGTAATTCTGACATTTTGGTATTCTCCTTTTTTAATGGCCACACTTGAAAGCAAATAAGGTTTTTGATGCAAAATAACCACCCAAACTTATAGTTTCAAACTATATCGCAAAAGATTGTATTGATGGCCGTCTTTGCTGTCTGTTTTAGCTGCCGAAGAAATCAGTGAAAAGCCGAATGACTTTGCCAATCGGTTAGAAGCTGTGTTTTCATCCCTCGCTGAATAGATAAACTCTTTTGCGTCAAATTTCTCCCTGCAATATTGAATCAGACCTTGAAGAATCTGCCTACCAAATCCTTTCCCCACATAGTTCGGCCCCAAACATATTCCGGCCTCCTGATATATGAAAGGTTCGATTTTCTCTACACCCGCAAACCCAATCGCCTTACCGCTTGTTTTTTCATAAACCAAATAAGTGTCATGCTCCTTCTGAAATGCGATGGTTTTCGTGATTCTTATTTTAGCGGCTTCTTCGCTTGTGGTAATCGTCCACTCCATATATCTCGCGCTTTCCGGCTGTGACCAGACATTGTGGTACATTTCCGTCCAATCCGAAAACTTTGCTTTATCTAGAATAAGGCTTTCTGTTTCAATCATGTTCAAACTCCCCCCAATCCTGATCGGATTACAAATTATGATCCGCGAGGAAGAAATACAGAAAATGTAGAGCCGCTGCCTACTGCTGAAGTTACTTTGATATAGCCGCCCTGCATGGTGATGATCTCGCGGGCAAGGTACAATCCTATGCCAATGCCCTCAACATCGTGTACTTCTTCCTCACGATAGAAGCGTTTGAAGATCATCCCCTGTCTGTTCTCCGCGATGCCCTTGCCGCTGTCTGTAATGTCAATTTTCACATACAGCTCCCAGCTTTGGACGGACACCTGAATAGTGCCGCCCGTTGGTGTGTACTTCACAGCATTATCCAAAATGTTAAACAGGGCCTCACTTGTCCATTTCTTATCATGGGCCAGCAGTATATCGGATGGACAATCTACGTTGACATGAATGTTTTTCTTTTCAGCGTTCAACAGAATACCGCCCAGCGCCGACGCCAAGGTATTATAAATCGGCTGCGTCTTTCTGTCCAGCGAGATCACGCCGGTTTCCAGCCGTGAGGTCTTTATCATGGCCTGCATAAGAAAGTCCAGTTTTTCAAGCTGGCCGCTGGATGCCTGCAAAAATTCCTGACGCTTTTCTTCTGTCACAGGCTGTTCAAGCAAAGTGGCGTTTACCATTTGAAGATTTGCAATCGGCGTTTTCACCTGATGGGAGATGTCAGAAATCAATTCCTGCAAATCAGCCCGCTCTTTCGCTACACATTCTCGATTTTCTCGCATAACTTCATATAGGCGGACAAGCCGGTGATTGATTTTATAAAACAGGTTTTCTTCCTCATAGACCTGCGGTGGGGCCGATGCCCCGTCCAGCATATTGTCTATTGTTTCGCACAGCCTGTCCGAAAACAGCACCAGCTTTCGGCGCAGAAAGGCCACGAAAAGAGCTACACAGATGAACACCAGCAGGATAAACAAGAGGCCCAACCAAGCGATTGCCTGTTTTCCGGTAAGGAGAAAAGCCGCAGTCACGGTCACAGCGGAGAGCAAACCTAAAAATACTGCTCCCACAGCACAGGCGCGGTTGATGGAAAGTTTGCTTTCATTCACTTTTTTATCCCCCCAATCCACATATAGCCCATGCCGTAGACGGTCTTGATATATTGCAAACCGTCTATTTCGATTTTTCCCCGAATACGGCTAATTGCTACCGTCAGCGCGTGTTCATCCACAAAATTTTCATCTGCGTCCCACAGCTTTTCAAGAAGCATCTGTCGGGTCAGAACAATTTGCGGATTTCTTACCAGCACCTTTAGCAAGCGGTATTCCATCGGTGTGAAGATAACCGGCTCTCCTGCGAGAGTGGCGGTCAATTCCGAGAAATTGACGGATAGTGTGCCGTCTGTGTAGCAATCACCGCCTGTCTGCTTCTCGATGCGGCCCAGCAAGGCCGAAACCTTTTTTCGGAATACGCTGATCGGAAACGGCTTTGTCACATAATCGTCTGCTCCCAACTCAAAGCCTTTCAGCATATCGCTTTCCATATCGTTTGCGGTCAGGAAAATCACGGCGGTATCTGGACGGCGTTCTTTGATTTCCGTACAGAAGTCAAATCCGTTTCCATCAGGCAAATTGACATCCAGCACGATCAAATCATAGTCCTGCGCTTCACAGAAATTGACCGCCGCTGATTTTGACATGGCAGCGTCCACGGTGTAGCCCGCCGCCGAAAGATTGTAGCAAAGGGTATTGTTCAAAAGACGGTCATCTTCAACGACTAAAAGCCTCATGGCTTCACTTCCTTTCCCTTATTAGGGTAACATGAAAATGTTACAGAAACCTCACAACAGTTTTCGTACTGCAATACACAGTCTAATTTTACGAAGATACGGCGAATAAATCAACACCCAGGATGTAAACAATAAAGATTAGAATCTGTTCTGTATTCATTGTTTTCAAGACAGCGTGGAGGGGAAAGCGGAAAATCCGGCAATATCTGAAATTTCCGATAACGTAGGCAAGCAATGAGCCGGAATATCCCAAAAGGATATTCCGGCTCATTGCTTGCCTACGTTATCGGAACATTCTATAAACCTACACGCTCTTAACTTAATCACGCTTTCCTTACCCTATATAATAATAAGATTCTTGTGCTAAGTAAAAAATTCCCTAAATCAAAACAGACTCTATACTTCCATTTTGATTGCATCGTCAATAGTAGCTTCGATGATGGGCTGCTACCTTGTTCAATTAATTATCTAAAATAATTCTTGTGGAACAACTTGAATTTATTCGGCTAACCGTATATAATTATAACAATTAAGCTTATGGAAAGGAAGAGTGAAAATGTTAGAATATATTTCTGCCCCAGAAGCAGCGAAAAAATGGGGCATTTCAGAAAGACGGGTGCAAAAGCTATGTGAAGAAAACCGCATACCCGGCATAGCAAAGTTTAGTCGTATGTGGTTGATACCAAAGGACGCAGAGAAGCCTATGGATAAAAGGAAAAAGCGAAAAGGCGGTGCAGACAATGAAAAGTAAAATATTATTAGTAGACGACGAAAAAGATATTTCTGATCTGATAGAGGAAGCATTACGTCAAGACAACTTTGTAGATATTCAAAAAGCATACACAGGAAAGGACGCAGTTCAGATATGCAGGGAATACCAGCCGGAC
>CAJUTJ010000079.1 GCA_910589655.1 uncultured Acetatifactor sp.
CATAGAAGTTCTTTGCGAAGCAGCCTCTGCTGCAAGCGTTAGAACTTCTTTTCGCACACTTTCCCCTATATGTATCTCATATCCATTAAACTCCAGTCCTGAAAGTATGGAAAAAAAACCTTCCATTTTATTCACTGTACCGTGTACCTGACGGCGCACTTTTTCACGTTTCAGCCTCGTTGTGACAGGCAGTAATCCCATTCCTTTCATGGTTCCGCCATTTTCCATTCCTTCTGGATCAGAAATATGCTCCCCCATCATCTGATACCCGCCGCAAATACCACAAACCGGTATATTTTCCGCCATTTTTATAACTGCTGCTTCCAATCCTCTCCCACGCATCCAGTCAAGGTCACTCATTGTGTTCTTGCTGCCCGGTAAAAAGACCATATCCGGACATCCTAATTCCGCTGCTGATGCAACATAGCGAACAGACACCTCCGGTATCTGTTCAAACACATTAAAATCCGTAAAATTAGAAATTCTGGGATACCTGATGACTGCTATATCTATCTTTCTTTTTTCTTTTTTTCTAAAGCGCTCTGTCAGACTGTCCTCATCCTCTAATTGTATATCCATATAGGGTACTACCCCTGTTACCGGAATACCTCCCTTTTCTTCCAGTATCTCAATGCCGGAATCAAGCAGTGAGCGGTCTCCCCTGAATTTATTAATAATCAGTCCTCTCACACGTTTCTTTTCCTCTTCCGTAAGCAGCAGCAGCGTTCCTAAAAGCTGTGCGAATACACCGCCCCTGTCAATATCGCCTGCCAGCAATACCGGAGCATCCACAATCTCTGCCAGTCCCATGTTGACAATATCATTCTCGCGTAAGTTTACCTCTGCCGGACTTCCAGCGCCTTCTATCACAATGATATCTGCCATTTCCTCTAACTTTCGGAAAGCTCTCTTAATATCCGGAATCAGCCCTCGTTTATAAGAAAAATATTCCCTCGCGCTCATATTGCCAAGAACCTGTCCATTTACAATTACCTGTGAACCTGTATGGTCTGTCGGCTTTAATAAAATCGGGTTCATGCAGACCAACGGAGTAATCCCTGCTGCTTCTGCCTGCATGACCTGAGCCCTTCCCATTTCAAGTCCTTCCTCTGTAACAAAAGAATTAAGCGCCATATTCTGGGACTTAAAAGGAGCTACTCTGTATCCATCCCGTTTCATTATCCTGCATAGTCCCGCTACCAAAAGACTCTTTCCCGCACCGGACATGGTTCCCTGAATCATAATAACCTTTGCCATAATTACCTCTCTGAATTACTAATCTGTTTCATATACGCAAGAAGCTTTTCATTTCCAATAAAGTCTTTTTCATTCATATCATATAATCGTTCGATAAAATCCGATTCAAAAATCTCTTCCGGCGTCCCATATCGTTCCACATACTCTCCTTTCAGGCAGAGTATTTTATCGGAAACAATCTTTGCCAGTTCCAATTCATGTAAGGACATAATAACCGTCAGTCCTTTTTTCTCCCTCATTTCCTGTAATAATAGCAAAAATTCAAGCTTATATTTGATATCCAGATAAGACGTTGGTTCATCTAATATCACAATTTCAGGCTCCTGACAGATTGCCCTCGCCAACATCACCCGTTGTTTTTGCCCATCGCTTATCTTGCCAAAGTCTTTTTCACTGATGTCTGTTATATGGGTAAGCCGCATCACTTCATCTACAATCCGCTCATCTTCTTCTGATAATATGCCAAACCATCCGGTATATGGATAACGCCCTGTTGCAACCATGTCTCTGCAGCTTTTCAGTTCTACCCTTACCCTCTCAGTAAACACTACGGACATTCTCTTTGCCAGTTCCTCTGCCTTCATTTCAGATAAATCATCTTCCCCAAGATATACCGCTCCGCCAAGCAGCCCAAGCTGCCCTGCAATACTTTTTAAAACGGTAGATTTACCCGCACCATTTGGTCCGATCAGGCATAGGATTTCCCCTTCCCGCAGTTTAATTTCCATATCCTTTATCAGTGGTTTGTTATCATACCCCACACACATCTTTTTCGTAGAAAAATAGTAGTTCTTCATGCTTTTCTCCCAAACGAAACATAGAAAATTTTAGGCGGTGTTCTTTAGCGCCTTAGATTTTCTTTTCGTTTTATTATCCAAAGCACCACTGGCGCACCGAAAATCGCCGTCACGGTGCTAATACTCAGTTCTGTTGGCGCAAGTATTGTTTTTGCAAGCAGATCACAAAACAGGCAAAAAGCACTTCCCCCAACAAAACAGGCAGGTATCATCCAAATTGGATCTGTTGTATTCAGCAATTTCTTGACCAAATGCGGCACTGCAATTCCAACAAAAGAAATCGGTCCTGCAAATGCCACAATACATGCAGATAAAATACTGGAGAAAATTACAATACACACACGCAAAAGCCGTAAATTAACACCCACATTCCGCGCATAAACATCTCCCAACTGGTAAGCGCCAAGTGGCTTTGACATCAGAAAAACTGTCAAAGACGTGGCGGCAACCACAACGGTCATAACTTTTACGTTTTCCCATGTCATTCCCGAAAAACTTCCCCGTGACCAGTTGTGAAGATTTACAATATCCGCATCATTGGCAAAGGTAACTACTAATTCCGTGACCGCCGAGCAAATGTAACCTATCATAACTCCGCTGACTACCAGCATTGACATATTATGGATTCTATGGGACATCAAAAGTACAAAGCCCATAGATAGCATAGCTCCAATAAACGCAGCCAAAATCATAATTGCCGATGTCACCCTGACTCCCTTTCCCATGAGAAAAACCATTACAAGCGCCACCACCATTTTAGCCCCGGAAGAAATTCCTAAAACAAACGGTCCTGCAATTGGATTATTGAAGAATGTTTGCAAAAGATATCCTGCAAGAGAAAGCGCACCTCCAAGAAGCAACACGGCTATCGCCCTCGGAAGCCTGATATCCCACAGAATCCTTGTTACCGTTCCATTACTTTCCTGCCCGCTAAATATTCTTGCCACATCCGGCAATGCGATTCTGACACTTCCAATACAAATATTTAATATAAAAAAAATCAAAACGCAGGCTCCAAGCAAAAAGAAAGCCGCAATTTTTCTATGTTTTCTGTTTTTATGCATCATAATCGCAGCCTTTCACTCTAAATGATAAAGATAGTTCATATCATCATTTTCTCCCTGTATCATCGCATGGATATCCTCAATGAAATATCCAATTGCAAGGGATTGCTGGTACATATCGTTTGTTGTACACCACACATTTCCATTCTCCACAGCCTTGAAATCCGCAAGCAGCTCACATTTATCAAGCAACTCCTCTACACTGGAAACACCTCCATCAATAGAGCTGTTATAAATCAGAAAATCTGCATCTTTTGCACTGGCATAAAATTCTTCGACCTGTATATTCATGGTAGAACGCTTTGTTTCAGGATCGCCTAAATTTTGAAAGATATAGTTTCCACCTGCAAGTTCTATCATCTTCGGAACATAATCAGAAGATTGGCGTACCTGTACCATACCATTGGAAGTAATGAAAAAGAAAGCTACTGTTTTATCTGTTCTCTCAGATGCACTTACTCTCTCAAGAATTGCTGTCTGATCCATAAATATCCTTTCTGCCTCCTCTTCCTTTCCAAGCAGCGCCCCATAAAATTTCACCCATTCTACCCTGCCAAGCGGATGTGACTCATAACTGGAATAGTCTATCATAACAGGGATTCCAAAGTTTTCCAGATTTTCCACTACTTCAGGCGAATGCGAAATCATCATATTTTCTATGGCAAGCGCACAATGATTTGAAACAAGCAATTCATAATCCGGCTTGCTGTATTTACCCGCATAAAGGATATTACCCTTTTGCATTTCCTCTCTGGCTGCTTCAATAAACCAGCCATCTTCCTTTTGCCCTGAAAAAGTAATAGAATTTAATCCATCCAATTCACTGAAAATATCCATCGCCGAAGATGCCACAAGATAGATGTCTTTCATCGGACGCCTAAGCACCACAATTTCTTTATCTAAAGTTTGCGGTACATCCCCATTTTCCGGTACAATCAAAAACTGCGTGCCATCCATTGTTATCGTAAGCAGGGTATAACCACCCTCATAATAATCAACTTTAAAATTTTCCGCATACTGTAACTCTAAGCTTCTCTCATAAACCAGTTCTTCTCCTGAATCCAGATCTGATATATCCAAATCCAACTCTGATTCTTCCCCTATATCTGCCATTACGTCAGAATCGGGAGAAGGACTGCCACAGCCATACAGCCATAGCAGCCCCACAAGAAGCAAAACATATGCCTTTTTTCTTCCTCTCATCTTATTCCCCATTTTTTTCTTATTCTTTGACCGCTGTATCTAAATGGAAAGTGAGTGTATATTCTATTTCATGAGGTTTACTCATCGCCACAGTGTCGCCGATAATATCCATTGGTTCATCAAATATAAGAACAGGAATCTCAAATATAGAATCGCCTTCCGTATTTACCGGCAGATATTTTTCTCCATTCACTATCATATAATCATAATTAGGGCTGTTCCACTGTACGGTTGCCATCGCTTTTCCGCCTGCCACGGTTACCGATACGGGAGACAAAATTTCTGCCTTTCCGCTTCCGCCTGCAAAGGTAATTCCCATGCTATATGTACCATCTTCCAAAGATACTTCATCATTCTCAAGCGGAACCGGATTGGAGACGCTGACCTTATGATCGTACCATTTTCCCTTTGTCCCAATAAGCGCCAGATCAAATTCGGTCTCCAGCATGGGAACAGGCACATCAAAACCATAAACTTCTTCTGTCATACCGTCACTGTATGTGACTGTATCTTCTGTCGGTAAAAGCAGCTCTGTGCCTTCTTCCGATGCATCTTCAGCCAGTCCGGGATAAAGATTTAAAATCTTTTTTGAACCAAGGGTAATATGTATTGTCATTTCCCCGTTCTCTACTGTCAGCGTTCCCTTGCCCTCGCAGGTTTCATTGACACGAAACATACTGCTGTCTGTCGTAAACTCTGCTGTATAAATCCCATCTGCCAACTCTGCTGTATCCTGATTCTGCTTATCTGTTTCATCACTTTCAGGTTCTTCCTCCGTTGGTTCTTCAGGCAATGTTTCCGTTACAATTTCTGATGATTCCTCTGTATCCTCTTCTACAGTAACATCTACCGCAGAATCTGATTCCTGCGCATTATTGTTATTTCCACAACCCCCAGACAACGTGACAGAGAGAAGCGCAATAGCAATTATTATATTCTTCTTCATGCTTCTCACCTGCCTGTTAATCTTTCATTACATCTGCCGTATGTTCTACATAAAGCTGCTGGATTGCCCCAATAGAACCAAGACCTTCAATCTGCACGTCCACGCTTTCAAAATATCCTGAAGCTTTGAACATGCTAATCCATGAATCCTCATCTTCTCCTGCCATGTCATTATTGGCATGGTCTCCTGCCACAACCATTAGTGGACGAAGGATTACCTTTGTATAGCCCGCCTGCTTCACAGCATCTATCACCGCTTCACAGGATGTTTCTTCCGGTTCCCCTTCCACTGTTCCGATAAATGCATTGACACAGCCGATGTCTGTCATTTGAGTCTGCATCTGGCTGTAGCTTACCTTTGCGGCATGAGAAGTGCCATGTCCCAGAAATACAAATGCCGTTCCGTCCTCCTGCGCTTCTGCCATGCTCCCATAACCTGCGTCCGCCACAGCTTCCGCAAGGATTGCTTCCGCTACCGCCGCCTTGTCCTCATTGACAACCGATGCATCCTTGCCGACCTCGCCGAGAAGCGGTTCTGCAACCTTTACTGTTTCAAACTGATCTTTGTATGATTCGACTGTTTCCATCAATTCATCATACTCCGCCCCATGCATCAGATGGGTAGGCTGTATTACCAAATTCTTTACCCCATTTGCCACTGCGCGTTCCAATGCCTGATCCATATTGTCAATGAACTCTCCGTCTCTCGCCTGCACATGGTTAATAATAATCTGTGCCGTAAAAGCCCTTCTTACAGACCAGTCAGGATTTGCCGCCTGTATTGCATCCTCTATGCCTTTGATATCTGCAACACGGCTGTTATTAAAAGATGTTCCGAAGCTGACTACCAGAATTTCCTTTTCTCCGATATCGTCCTGATTTCTCGGATTGTCTTTGGAAGCATCGCCTGTATCCCTGCCAAAATAATCAGGATCGGCTTCTTCCCCTTCCACCAGTTCTTTCTGGGCATCCGTCAGCGCATCCCATGCCGCTTTTGCCTGAGCGCACTGTGCATCAGTGTCTTCTGTTCTCTTTTGTACATAGATTGCATCAATCAATGCTGCAACTTCATCTGCCGCTGCCTGATCAGAAACAACGTCATCCCCTGTCTCCGATTCGTCCGCCTGATTTTGGCTGTCATTCTCTTCTGCCGATTCTGCACTCTTTGTATCTCCCTCCTCTGACTGTACGGTATTTTCCGCCGATGCCGGGGCATCTTTTGAACAGCCTGCCAGCGCCAGTGAGCAGGTCATAACACCAGTTAATAAAATAGCTACTAATTTCTTTTTCATTTTCTCCTCGCTTCCTTCCCTGTCGCTCTACAGGGATATTATTTTATTGTATATAAAAAATCCTCCACCATAATAACTACGGTAAAGGATTCATACACAAAATAAGCCTGCCAAATGCACTAAAATAAACAATCTTCCATCGTGCTTTCTGCAAGTTCAAAACGTACAACCAGTTACTCGTGGTTTGAAACAAATGTTTCTGTACAGCATTCAGGCAGGTCTCCCGGCTTATAGATCATCACATCAGCCGTCTTCCCAGGAAAGGATTTATTTAATTCCCAGTGACATATCGGCTTCTACTCCCTAATTACGGTGACGAGTTCGTACAGGATTTGCACCTGTTTCCCTTTTCACCAAAACCAATGCTCATTTCCCACATTGTTCTGACACCTGTATACTATTTATTCAATTGTACAAAGTATAACACATTTTTTCCTAATGTCAATAACTGCAAATCAAATTTTTGTTACCAAAAACTTGTTAAAACAATCCGAAAATTCGTCCATATCCATAAGTCAACTGCATATCGGTCATGACTGGCACTCGTTTCCATGCCAAGCTGCCTTCTGCCATTCTGCCTGAACAATTAAGATTGCTACAGTCAACGCAAATGCCTCTACACCTGACCTTATCATCCTGCGTAAGTTCTGCAATAAATGCAACACTCTTTTTCGGCAGCATACAAAAAGATGAATTACAGGTAATCAGCGGCGTAAGCGTTTTTAACAGCTCTGGCAGCATCTCCAAAGGAAAATTTTCCTCACTTCCAAGAAAATGATATTTTGCAACATGCCAATCCGTATTTTTCTGAATATAGCAGTTATAAGCGGCATATCCCTGCAATAGAAGTTCGCCTGCCAGTACCTCAATCATATAGCTATGTGACAACATTTCTCTTTCGCTATATCTTTCCTGCAAACAATCTATACCATTACCTAAAGACATAACAACTTGTTCATATATCACGCTGCACGATTCACTTTGATGCTTATTTTCACTGGAATATACGCTTTTCTCCCAAATGGCTTCTTCACGCATCAATGGCAGCATTTCTTCAGCCACTGCTTGAAATTCACGTGCTTGTGTTTCATCGTAATGGAATTTTTTGCGTACTTTCTCTAAAAAAACCGGAGATAAAAATTTATCCAATACTTCTGAAAAAAACGCTGCCATTTGATCCCCTCCTATTTTTTCGTAATTATTTTAAATCTAAATGAAACCCTACGGACACAATAAACATAATATTTGAATTATATCATAACCGAACAAATTTTGTATGCCTTTTAAGAAATATTCCCTTCTGATTATTTTTTCTGTGTTTTATGGTCTTTACCCTGACTAAAAACAAGTTTTTCTTTGCTACCTCGCCCCTTTATCCTTCTGCCTTGCCTGATGCTCTCGTCTGCTTTCCCTTTCTTTTACCTCGTGCTGTTTCTGTCTAAGCCGTTCTTTTATGCTCATGATATCGTTCACTTTTTCTCCGTAAATTTTGTCATACTCCGCGCGAGCTGCCTGATATTCAAGATTCTCACTCTTTGCCGCATTCAGTTCCTTATTGAATGCCTGAACAGAGTCAAAGTTATATTCTTTCACGATGGATGAAAGCCGCTTTTTCATGTTGGTAATCTGGTTGTCGATACTGTCAATCTCCTGCTGTAATTCCTTCCGTCTGCCGCCCTTGAAGATACCCGTACATTCGGATAATTCCTTTTTCAGCTTATCACGCTTTTTCTCACGCTCAAAAATTGCTTTATTCTGCTCTTTGAGCTTACTGTCAATCTCTTTCAGACGGGGATATTTACTTGCGAGTATGGAAGGTTTTGGTTGAGGCGGTCTTTCTGTTTCCAACCTATTTGTTTCGGCAGGAACAGATTTTTGTTCTGCTTTTATCTGTTCGATTATAGATTTTTTGACTGCGACAGTATTTTTCTGCTGTGACTGTTCTGCTTTATTCTGCATATCCGTTTCTTGACGCAGATTAACAGAAAATGGTATCTTTTTCTTTTCCTGCTGAGTCGCCGAACCAGCTTTTACATGGGCATGACTTTCCATTTCTTTTGGTATTTCCTTTATGGCATCAACAGCTTTATCAATAACTTTTTCCGCTATATCCATTACCTTTTGCATAGCTTTTATAATCAAACACTCTAATAATAAAATCGCCGCCCTGACAATAGCCCTGAACAGCTCCGGCTTGTTACCGTTCTGCTCCACAGATTCCTTTACCTTTTCCGTGATTTCTGTCTTTTTCAGTTCCACAACCTCCGTTTCGGATACGCCGCTTACAATAGCGCGGTCAACAGCCCTGTTCCATTCCATGCGGATTTCATTGTCTGCTTTTATCGCCTCCGCTTTGGGATTATTTTTACCGACTTTCTTTGTGGCAAGGTACGGACCGTTTTTATCAAATATGCTGAGCCTGTCCTTATCGTCAATCACCATCTGGTTGATCAGATCCGTATAAAATACTTTCGCCTCGTCCAGAAAGGATTCCTGCTTGAAACGGCTGTCCTTTATGGTAAAAATCTTACGCTCGTACACTTCGCCTTTTTTGATGATTTTACAGCCTTTGCGGATATTCCCGTCACTGTCAAGTATCTCCTTCTTTGTCCGCACATGACGCCCCTGCTCGTCATAGAACATATTGCGGGTGGCAGTCTTTTCTTCCGGCTGGTCTAACCGCTTCCTCTCCGCAAATATCATATGGATATGCAGGTTTGTTTTCCGTTTATTGTGGTGGAGCGCGGCAAAACATTCCACACCGTACTTTTCCTTAAACTCATCAACCATTTTTTTCAGCAGATAATCATGGTCATAGCTGATAAAACTCTCCGGCAGGGCAATCATCAGCTCTCTTGCCTCAATACATTTTCCATTCGTCCCGCTTTTTTCAAATTCTTCCTGATTGCACTTGGCAAGTTCCCGCCAGAATGCCCTGTCCGGTTCTGTTGTATAGACTTCATACAGATGCTCCTGTTTGGCGTGGCTTGAAATATAAGTGATGCGCCCCGATAAGTCATGCAGTTTTGCCATTTCTATAAATGAATTTCTCCTCATATGCGATTTTCCTTTCTTTTGGCAGATACTCTGCCGCCGCAGATTTTTGTGAGCAGTCATTATCAGACGTCTGTCTGCGAACCGATGTCCGGATACGGGCAGTTTACGGCTGTCGCTTTCTGACAGCCGCATAGGGGCTTCGTTTTATGAAGTCCCTATGACGATGCTGCACATCTGCCCTGAAATGTAGCCGTAAGCAGCATCGCCATTCATGCGCCCGTCCTCTGGGCGGTATGGATAAATACAGTCCGGCTCTTTCGGACTGTAAATTTGCGCAGGCGCAAATTTGCCCCCTGCAAGGGCGAAATCCCCGGAGTACAAAACGAAGTTTTGTGCGTAGGGTGTATTTCGCTCTCAAACGCCGAGGGCTTAGGGAAGGGCTTACGCCCTCCCCGGAAATTAGTTCCTGACACTCCTCGAACCACTCCAAAGCAGTTCGTAGAGCAGATGCTTTACAGACATCAAAAAACCGCCTGCCAGAAAACTGGTATTCCAGCTTCAAAACAGACGGCTACATTTACGCCTTTATTTGCAGCCTTCCGACTGCTCTTTGCCCTTATTTTGCGGGCTTAAATGCCCGCCCTTTATTATGCAGCCTTATATGGCTGCCCTTTGTCCTTATTTTGTAGCCTTTCGGCTACCCTTTGTCGGTCTTTTATGAAAATATGGATGCATTTATGCTCTGATGTGAAAAAATCCACAAAAATAAGGCTACAGTAAACCTGATTACCATAGCCCTACTCTGCAACTATATTAAAATGCATCAAAATCAATCAAGTCATTGTCCGGTGGGTCTGTGGCATTCTCTGATACAGCTTCTTCCTGCACATCCCCTGCATTCTGCATCGCTGCTTCCATATCTGCAGGATTAGAAACAATGGGAGAAACTGCCCCGCCCATTACTGCATTTCCGTTATTCGTACCGTTTGCTGATGCCTGACCATACACCATGCCGCCTTGCGTCGCTGGGTATGCACCCATAGGAACAGATAAGGGAAAAAACTGCATCTGTGCCATATACATCCCCAAAAGCGCCGGGAGATTGGACATCACTTTCTTTTCCACCATTTCCACGATGCGATCCGCAAAAGCGTCCTCTTTCTCCCTTGTTTCCAGATAAGGATCACACTTTACCGCCACACAGCGGTCATAATAATTATTGACTGCTTCTATCACAAATCTGTTCTGTGACTTAAACATCTGCCGTACCTGTGGGGAGTGCAGGAGTTCCCATGCCCTGCACTCATCCCCTCTCTCCATGTTGAAACGGATATTGTGGTTTTTATTCTTCATTCAGACACATCTCCTTATCCGGCGGAAGCCATCAATTTCTGCCTGCGGAGTTTCATATAGCAGAAATATTCATAGCCTTTGGCGTTTGCTCGTATATCATGGTTAAAGGTAACATTGTCACTGTCATAATCCCCGACAAGCTCCACAATCTTTGCGCCGCCGCCCATGATATACAGTTTCATAAGGTTCGGATTATAACCGTGTGCTTTCAGTTCCGCAAATATCTTATCCACATAGCTCTTTGCCGCTTTTTCCATAAGCTGCTGGTATTCCCCGCCCACTTTTATATCACCATAACGCAGATAATTCTCGATAATCTCTGCCGGAAGTTCCTCCGCTTTCCTGTCCAGTATAAGATTGCGGATCGCCATATAACATTCATTCGCCCCCAGCTTTACCGTCCACGACTTGCTTTCGCTCGCCTTGCCGTTGTTGAGTATCATCACATTCATCGTCCCGTTGCCGATATCCGCTATCATGTGCATCCCCTTAAAATCCGGCAGGCTCTCCGCTACCGCCGCATAACACTGCGGCATGACCGTACAGTCCGCGATGTCAACCGTATATCG
Organism: uncultured Acetatifactor sp.; assembly: GCA_910589655.1. Lineage (GTDB taxonomy): Bacteria > Bacillota > Clostridia > Lachnospirales > Lachnospiraceae > Acetatifactor. The sequence goes on from CAJUTJ010000079.1 coordinate 11,478, forward strand.
TTTACCTGCATATTTGTAATCTACATGGCGGTTCTGCATCATATATTCACGGAAGGAATCCCTCTGTGCCTGCACCCATTTTAACGGAAGCCCTACCGCAAGATGTATCTTTGCAGCCGATAATCCTCTCGCTTTCAGCTCCTTTGCAATGGCGGCAAGAGTAAGAATATAATTATCGTCATCCAGGCTTTTCTCCGCAACAAAATCCTTGTGTCCCTCGCCTATGGTGTAATAGCTGCCTTCATATTCCAGATAGTCTCTTGTAAAGACAGGCGGCTGACTGCTCCTGCTCACGGAAGTCGGGAAACAGCACCTTGCCGTCTTATAATTCCCATAGCCTGCATCCACTCCTAAAATAATTGTCCCGTTCATGTTGTAATCTCTAAGTTTTGCCATATCAAAATCCTCACTTTCATGCTTGTTGTTATTATCAAACTATCTGCCATATTTTGCTTTCACTTCCTCTTTGGTCGGAAGGCTGCTCTCTACAATAATCTTGTTTTCCCCTGCTACCATAGCTGCAACCTGTTCCGTACCGTCCGTATGCAGGAGTCCGTCCGCTGATGCTTCCGCCTCCGCCATCTGTTTCTGTTTGTCCGCCTCCCTTGCTCCTTCAATCACACGCCGGATTTCCGGTCTGTGCTTTTTACGGTATTCTTTCAGGTAGGCACGGCTGTATGCACGGCGTTTCCGCTTCTTTTCCTCCGCCGCCATTTCTTCCTCAGAAAGCTCCTGCACCGGAAGCTCCACCTTCCCGATATAATTTAAGAAAATCTCGATCTCCTGCACACGTTCTCCGTCGATTTCCTCTATTTTATGCACCATGACCTTATCAACAAATTCATTCACAATGGCGGGCGTGAGTTCCTGAATGTCGGTGTACTTGCGGACAAGGGAAAGAAATTCCTCCGTCCTGTCCGTGTCATCCTCAAACTGTGCAAGTTTTTCACGGATTTCCTGCATGGAGATTTCAAGCTCCTGCTGTTCCTTCTCATAATCGGAAGAAAGCATTTCATACCGTCTGTCCGGCAGCTTCCCCATTGCGTTGTCCTCATACACCTTTTTGATCAGCAGGTCAAGGTCTGCAAAACGTTTCTCTTTTTTAGAAAAGTCTGCTTTCAATTTTTTGACCTCGCTTTTATCCCTGACCTCGGATGCGCTCCGCATATTTTTTATAAACGCCGCCTCGTCCATGCGGACGCTTTTTAAGGCATACCGTATCGTTTCGAGGATAAGCTGTTTTACCGTATCCTCTTTTATGGAATGTGAAAAGCACACCTGCTTATACTGCTTCCTGCTGCTGTTGTAAGTGCTGCAGTTAAAGCCTGCGGATGTGCGCTCTGTCCCGCCGTTCGGGATACCCCTCCAGTCTCTTGCCGCCCTTGTCGTGCTTCTGCGGTAGTGCATTTTTCCGCCGCAGTCCGCACAGTAGAGCTTTCCGGTCAGCAGGCTTCCTTTTCCGCCGGTATCCACTCTCCGCACTGTCTTTCTTAATTCCTGCACCATATACCACGTCCTGCGGTCTACGATTGGTTCATGGGTATCCTGAAAAACAAGTATCTCATCACTGTTATTCTTAACAGCTTTCTTATCCTTATAGGATTCCTTGTGGCTACGGAAATTTACGGTATCGCCCATATATTCCGGTCTTTCCAGTATCCGCACCACCGATCCGCCCGTCCAGTTGTAGGGAGTTTCAAAATCGCACATGGTCTGGTAATTGCCCCTCTGCCTTGTCGCCTGATAATAGGACGGTTTCTCCACCTTTTCCTCCATAAGCCGCTTTGCTATCTGGTACGGTCCCATGCCCTCCACGGTCAGACGGAAAATCTTTCTCACAACCTCCGCCGCTTCTTCGTCAACGAGCCAATGGTTTTTATCCTCCGTATCTTTCACAAAGCCGTAGGGCGGGTTACTCGTAATCGGTTTTCCCTCTTTCCCTTTCGCCCGCAAAACTGCGGTGATCTTCCTGCTGCAGTCACGCAGATACCATTCATTCATGATATTCAAAAAAGGGGCGAATTCACTGCTGGTGTTGTTGCTGCTGTCAACACCATTGGAAACAGCAATAAAACGGACACCCTTTTCCCGGAAGAATACCTCCGTGTAGAATCCTACCTGAAGGTAATCCCTCCCGACACGGCTCATGTCCTTTACTATGACTGTGCCGATGTCGCCGTTTTCAATCCGGCTTAACATCTGCTTCCATCCCGGTCTTTCAAAACTGCCGCCGGAAAATCCGTCATCCGTAAAATGCACCGTGTTCGTGTACCCGTTGTTTTTTGCATAATCCTCCAGCATCTTTTTCTGGTTGACTATGCTGTTGCTGTCCCCCGCAAGATCATCGTCCCTTGAGAGCCGCTCATAAAGAGCTGTTATTCTGTTGTCACCAGCCGTCCTGTTGTTCATTCCGAACTCC
>CAJUTJ010000080.1 GCA_910589655.1 uncultured Acetatifactor sp.
CCTCGATACGTTGTGCGATTTGTGTATGTTCTCACTCATCTACAACTCTCCTTTCCGCTTACATTATATCACCGTTTTCGTTTAGGGAAAAGTTTGTTGCGATGCAAGCATCGGGGAATGTACCCTCCTGGGATTCAAAAAGCCAACGCCAGCCATACCCTTACTTCAAACCACGCGCTTTCCTCAGATTGGCAAAGCAGTCTTCCGCCCATGCTTTTTACAAGATACTCTGCGATGTACATACCCATTCCGGAACCTTCCTTTTCTTTTGCATTCTGTCCCCTGAAGTATTTCTGTGTAAGGAATATTTCCTCTTCCTTTTTTACGCCTTTCCCAAAGTCCTTTATGCTGATGCACAGAAATTCACCCTCAAAACCGCAACGGACTTCTATCTCCGTATCGGCATATTTGTAACTGTTGGAGATGATATTGTCCACCACCTGTAAAAACCGTACCTTGTCAGCCATAACAAGACACTCCGGTATCACAAGCTCCTTTATCCGTTTCCTGAAATCTGCCTGCCGCAGTGCTTCTTCTATGGCAGAACTTTCCGTCACTTCCGGTCTTATCTCAAGCCTTTCCAGCTCATTTAGCATCGTTGTGTGAAGATTGCCAATCATCCCGCTGATCTGGTTCGTCTTCTGGGCAATCGTCTCAAACTCCCGGCGCAGTTCCGCTGAATCTGTCGTCAGGGACTGATACTCGGCAATCGACTGAATGGAAGCCACCGGGTTTTTAATATCATGGCTGATAGAAGCGATCACTTCACGCCGCTGCTTATCTGCCTCCTGCTCCCTCTTCCTCGCATAGAGCAGTTCTTCCCGCATAATGTCGAAGCTCTCCGAAAAAGCACCAAAAGCCCCACTATCGATTCTGCCCACCGGAATGTCCAGATTCCCTTTTGCTATCTGGCTGGCAAAATCATTCATCTTTTTTACTGCTCCGAACACATGCTTCTTTAAATATAAAAACGCAAGGACATCTTTCAAAAACAATACAGCAAGAAACGATATCGCCCAAACTTCAATTTTTCTTTTTAAATCTTCCTCTTCGTTATTGATAAAGATAATCCTGCCCTGAATTTTACCATCCACCAGAATATCTGCACTGTAATCTTTATGGATAAAATCGTACACATAATCCGTATCCAGCCCCTGTCTGGATGCCGCTACCGTCCTGCCATCGGCATCAGTTACAAGATAGTCCGTCTCATACCCCTGCATCATACTGACCGCCTGCTCCACATCCGGCCAGTATTCCCTGACAGTAAATATAATGTCATTTGCCTCGGTATTCTTTATTTTATTCTGCGGTCTGGCTGCCAAAATATAGCACAATGAGACGCAGGCAGCCAGATACAAACTGACGGTGATCACAATAAAGCGCTTCACTTAATTCTCCTTTGCCAAACGGAACATATAGCCTTTCCCATATTCTGTAATGATATAGACCGGGCTGGATGGGTTATCCTCAACTTTCTCACGAAGCTTCCTTATGTGGACATTCAGTGTCCCGTCCCCCACATAAGCCTCCTGCCACACTTCCTTAAATAGTTCCTCTTTCTCAACCAGACGGTTCCTGTTGCGAATCAGATAAAGCAACAGCTTCATCTCCATCCTTTTCATCAAAACAGGCTCCCCATTTTTTAATAATGTTTCCTCTTCCATGTTCACCTGACATTTCCCGAAAGAAATGACTCTGTCATCCCCGGCAGAAAATCTGCGCAGCACAGCCTTAACTTTTGCCAGAAGAATGGGCAGGGAATAGGGCTTGCAGATAAAATCATCGCCGCCCACGTTCAGCCCCAGCAGGATGCTTTCTTCTTCCGTCTGGCAGCTTACAAAGATGATTGGAACCTGCGTCTCCTCCCGTATCTGCCTGCAAAGGTTGTACCCGCACCCATCCCCCAGGTTAATGTCCATCAGTATCATACGGGCGGTATTATCCTTTATAAATTCACAGTATTCCTCCACACCCGATACCGCCGCCGTATTTATCCCCGAAAGATTCAAATATTTACAAGTATTTTCCGCCAGCGACGCCTCATCCTCTATCATCAGACAATCATATACCAATTTATCCGCTTCCTTCCTTTTTACCGATTGAATAATAAGCTATTGATCCTATTTTTCAATCTATTACTCTGCCTTTATGAGACTGCAAGGGACAATCTTCCTGACTTTCCATGCTGAAATAAACGCTGTCAGGCACCCTGTCGCTTCCATGCACAGGATGAGCGCAGCAATCCACGCCAAGGGGAAACGGAAAGAAATCCGGTAAACTCCCATTCCATGAAAAAGCCCTGCCATCACAGCATTAGAGCCAAAATACAGGAAAATACTCCCTAACAGGCTGCCTCCTGCGATATACAGCATAAATGTCACCACTGTCTGGGAAATGATCTGTCCATTGGAATATCCCAGCGCCTTCATTATCCCAAAATCCCTTTTTCGTGTCAATAAAATGGAATTTGTTACAAAATACCCCATAATGATAATGAGCAGGAACATGACAGCCATAATAAAGAACACCACTCCGGACACACTGTTTATGATCGGGGCAAGCTGGGAATAAAATACCTGTTCAAATCCTCCCACATAGGAAAGCCGGTCCGAAAAACGATCTTTAAGGTTTCGGCAGTATTCTTCTGTGCCAATTCCTTCCTCCAGATAAACATGCACTGTCTGCCACTGCGCTGCGGAATCAATCAGCTTAAGCCCTTCCATAGTAAGGTAGATATCCATTCCTCCCGTATAAGTGCCCTGCGTAAGACCAACGATCATGAACTCCCCTTCCCCTGCATCTTCCTGAAAGAGCCGCTCTTTAAAGAGCGTGGATACTTCTATAGTATCACCGATATCCTTTCCGAGCGCCTGCGCCAGATTCCCTGAAATAGCAGCTTCATTTTCATGTTTCGGATATCGCCCTGCATAGATTGAGGGATTTTCCAATTCCTCATAATCGCTATACACACCTAACGCCGCATATAACCCATTATCACACAAAATCCTTGAACTTCCCGGCTCAACAGCCATCATAACCTTACGAACGCCCTCTCCCTCCAGTTCCTTAGCTATCTGCGCTGTGTACTCCGGTCTGGCTGGCTGGACATTTACAGAATAAATTTCCGCACCCGTTATCTGCAGCAGCCCTCTCTGATCATTGACCAGCCTTGCATACAGGATTACTGCAAACCCGGCAACACACATAAGGACAGATACGACAATGCCTGTCAGTATGCTCCTTGCCCTCTCAAAACTTATCATCTTAATGATAACGGACAGGTTTACCGGGAAAGGTGTTTTTTCTATGTCCATCCTGCTTTTTCTGCCAGAAATCACTTTGTCCCTTTCCTGAATGGCTTCCACAGGTCTTAATCTGAATATTCCTTTTGACAAAAACACCGTTACCGCCACAGTTACCAGTAAAATAATCAAAAGATTTTTCCCTGCTTCAAACCCCAAAAATACAGTGTTCCACACAAAACCGATATCTGTTGCTATACTCTTTATTACTATTGGCATAATGCACTGTGAGATTCCCACACCGGTCATGCCGCCAAGCAATCCAAGAAACAGGAACTGTAACGTATAGGACATTACAATATAACCACCCCTGTAACCCACTGCTTTCAATGTCCCAAGCTCCTTTAATTCCTTATCCAAAGTATTCCGCATATGAAACCCGATCACCATAAAGCATGCTGCAATTCCTATAAAGGAAGCTGCATTTATGACTGCCACATAAATACTTAAATTATTACTCCGGCTGGTTTCGGCATATTCGATATCCGAAGTATTATAAAAGATATCCCCGTCAGATTTCTCGGCTACAAATTCCGTAAATCGGTTTGCCAGCCCGCTTACATCCCCTTCCGTCTTTATCATCACTATTTCCGCATCGCAGTCTGTTCCTGATTTTTCCCGCAAAGAACAGAAAGCCGCTTCCGGCAGATCGAAAGCAATATTTGACCTGCTTCCAAAGAGCACATCTTCCGTAAAACCTGCAATGATATAGGAATCCTGCCATTCCCCGGATGAGATGTTAAGCACATCACCAAGCCCAAAACCAAAGAAAGTCTTACACACATAAGGTACATAGATTCCATTTTCCGGCACCTGTTCCAAACGCTCCACTATTTGAAAGCAAGAGAGATTTACCTGCCTGTCAGCGTTCCGAAACATCCAGCTCCCATTGATCGGCTCCCCGCCTCCTGCCTGAATGTCCATACTCCGAAGCAACAGGGCATCCGCTATTTCTATAGTAAGGATTTCTTCATCTGCCTTCCGGAAGCCCTCAATCTCTTCCCCGTATTCTTCACAAAACCCACGGGGCAGGACGGCCGCAAAATCAGCGCTGTTCGTTTCCGCTGCCTTATCCTGATACAGTCTCCGAAATCCCTCCGTCATCTGGCTGCCGGTATAGGACAGAAGCATCGTTGCCATAAGCAGAAGGAATAACGCAATTGATGTTTTACCACTCTTTTTTAGGTTTGATCTTATCAGCAAAAACATATCTACCACCCCATTTCTTCCAGAAAATGGAGAAGCTTTTCTTTTCTTTCTTCAAATCCCGGCTCATTTTCACCCTGATAAGCTCCTAAAGAGCACTCCCCATTTATCCTCCCGTCCCGCAGATACAGGATACGGTTTCCACGCAGTGCTGATTTCAGGTCATGGGTTACCATGATAGTCGTCTGCCCTTTTCGATTAAACTCTGTCAGAAGATCCAGAACTGCTTTCCCGGAAGCGGAATCAAGCGCCCCCGTAGGCTCATCCGCAAATACGACTTCCGGATTGTTGATCAGCGCTCTTACGATGCCTGCCCTTCCCATCTGACCTCCCGAAATCTGCGAAGGATATTTTCCCCACTCCTTTTCAGTAAGGCCAACTTCCGCAAAAAGCTTCCTTCCCCGCTCTGCCACCTGCTTTTTGTTCTTCTCTACAAGCAGCCCACTCACCAGCACATTGTCCATGAGGCTCATGCTGCCAATCAAGCAGACCTGCTGGAAAACAAATCCGCAGTTTTTCTTCCTGAACTGTGCCAGCTGCTTTTCTGAATATTTTGAAAAATTTGTATCCTTAAAATAAACCTCCCCCATGCTCGCCCTGTCCATTCCTGACAGGATATGGAGCAGTGTGGACTTTCCGGAACCGGAAGCTCCCATAAAAACAGTAAAGTCTTTGTAATATATCTGGATATCCATGTTTTTGATCACATGCTGGGGGACTTCCCCATTCGTATAGCTCTTACACAATTTGTTTGTGCTGATTACAGCATTTGCATTCCTTTCCATATATTCCATCCCTTCCATATTGCTTTCAGCTGAAATACAAATTTATTATTTGCTATATCATATCACCCAGAATCTTAACTGTCTTTAACCGGGATCTTAACAATCCTTAACTGCCTGCATTCTTTATGAACATTATACATGATTTACTCTCTTAACAGACATTTTATTATATTTTTTATATTGTGCAGCACCATTTTCTACTGTATAATTGCCGATTTTATGGAAGCCGTAAAAGCATTGGCAGGAACAGACCCGCAAGCATCATGGACATTTATATGCGATGGCCTGAACACTCATAAGTCGGAAGCCCTTGTCCGCTTTGTGGCGGAGGCCTGTGCCCATCAACGTCCGCTCACAGGGGGCGGGGACATGTCCTTTTTCACCGTCTTCGTCATCATGGCCATCAACATGATCCTGGCCTTCGTGCTGCTGTTCGCTTCCGTCAAAATCAACTGCATGAACATCCGCAATGCGGCAAAGATGGAGTTGAACAATGTCAGCGCCCGCATCTATGCGGATACCTTCCATGCATAGATGGAACACTACAGCACGAATTCAACTTACGCCATAGGCGAGGACAGCGTTGGTGCAAGCACCGTATTATCGGAAGCGACTACCGAAAACATCGGCAAGTATGGCCGTATGCGAAGAGAGTACCTTCAAGAATATCAGCCGGAATTTTACAACCTTGTGCCATGCGAATAAAAGAAGTATAATACACCTTATTGAAATGCTTTAGGGAAACGCTGATTAAAGCGTTTCCCGCGCCGGATTTGCGCTGCGGAGCAGCATAAACTGCTGCAAATCCGTGCGCATCCGCCGGAGGCTCTAAGGAAACGATGATTTAATCAGCGTTTCCTTAGTTTGCAGTCGTGTGTGGCAATCATTTTCTTATGAAAATGGGAAGCCCTATAATACTTGACCAAATTTTGACTTTTTCCCCATATGATGAAAAAGACTGGAGGTGTTCGCATGGCATATAGAATTTTGATTGTTGATGATGAACTTATCCTGACCGAATTGCTTTCAACTCATTTGCAGGATCACGGATATTTGGTTTCCGTAGCCAACAGCAGCGATGAAGCCCTGGCGAAGCTGAATATAAAGCCAAACCTTATCCTTCTGGACATCAATATGCCGGGGATGGACGGGCTGGCACTGTGCAAGATCATTCGGAATCATATCGTCTGCCCTATCCTGTTCCTGACGGCGCGGATCACAGAGCAGGATAAGGTCAACGGCCTGCGGGCGGGAGGGGACGACTATATCACCAAGCCTTTCGGCTTACAGGAATTGATTGCCCGCATTGAGGCTCATCTGCGCCGGGACCAGCGGAATAACCGCCCGCCGGAGGTTGTGACCTCCCAGGGGCTGATTATCAACCTCTCTGGCAGAAAAATATTTTGGAATGAACAGGAGCTTTCCTTTTCCAAGAGAGAATTTGACATCATCGAATTTCTGTCCTCCAACCCCAATCAGGTCTTTGACAAAGAGCGCATCTATGAGGCGGTATGGGGCTATGACGCGGAGGGCGACAGCAACGTGATTAAAGAGCATATCCGCAAAATCCGTGCAAAACTCATGCAGGCCAGCGGAAGCGAGTACATCGAAACAGTTTGGGGGATGGGCTACCGATGGAAAAAATAAAAAGGCAGTCATTGAAACGCTCTTTTATGAAAACTGTGACGGTCACAATGCTGACTGTATTCTTTTGCAGCGGCTTTGCGATTTTCGGCTGTTATCGTTTCCAAAAGTATATTCTCCCCGATTCCAATGAGGTCTGGCTGACGCAGCAGACAACCGCCCCGGATGGTACGGTCACAGAGACAAAGGTGAGGTATGTCCTTGATGGCCTACCAGCGCCATTCACCCAACTGGTAGCGAGCGGCCAGGAACATAGCGAGAGTCAGGGACAGACGAACTACATGATAGAGCGTATTGAATCCAGCTACTCCATGCTTTCCCCTAAAGCGAGAACGGCCTACCTTGTTTCGCAAATTTGTATGGTGCTGTTGCCACTCCTGTTTGCTGTGATTGGAATTACTTTGTGTGCGTGGTGGTTTTATCACAAGGTACTGGAGCCGCCGATCACTGCCCTGATGGATGCCACTGCACACATTCAAGACCGGGATTTGAACTTCCAAATCAACTTTGACGGGCAGGATGAATTGGGGCAGCTCTGTACCGCCTTTGAGAAAATGCGGCAGACATTATATGAGAATAACCGCCAGATGTGGAGTATGCTGGAGGAACGCCGTGTATTGCAGGCGTCCGTGGCCCACGATCTGCGCAACCCCATCGCCATCATAACCGGCTATGTGGAATATTTGCAGGAGAACAGCCATGGCGGAACCTTGACGGAGGAAAAATTGGAAAAGGCGCTCTCTAATCTCGGCATTACCGCAGAGCGCATGGGCCGCTATACTGATACCATGCGTGACCTGGGGGCTATCGAAGAAATAGAAGTTCATCGCAGAGAAGTGGAACTTCCTGATTTTTTACAGCATATGGCAGATTCTCTATCTATTCTGTTTCAAAATACCGAAGTGCGTTTTTTCTGTGATTTTCATGTGCCGAAGGGCAGGACTGTCTTTGATGGGGAATTGTTGTACCGTGTTCTGGAAAACCTGATCTCCAATGCCCTCCGTTTTGCGGAACATCAAATTGAGCTAGATTTTTACTTGGAACATGGAACGCTGTCGGCCACTGTGACAGACGATGGGCCAGGCTTTTCGGAAAAGATACTACGAAAAAAAAACGCCTTGTTCTACTCTGAAGATAGCTCCGGCAAACACCTGGGCCTGGGGCTTGCGGTGAGCCGGGTGCTGTGCCAGAAGCATGGGGGAACCATAGAACTGTCAAATCAATCGCCCCATGGAGCCTGCGTAAAAGCCACTATCACCATCAAGCAATAATTCGTCCCTCCAAAATGCCGCCCCAAAATTGGGGCGGCATTTTGAATTTCTTGACCGAATTTTGACTTTCGCCCTCTATACTTAGTCCATCAAAACAAGGGAGGATATTTATGCGAAAACGCTTGATTGCTGTTCCCCTTATATGCGGCGCTCTTTTATCCCTCGCCGCTTGCGGGGACTACTCCATTCCAGACAGTCCGCCCCCGCCGTCACAGTCTGCCGATGCAAACCCGTTTGAGGCGGCGGAGGACGAGTCCGGATTTCTGGCAACGCTAACACACGGAGCCGCTTCACCTGACTTCTCCGAAAGCGGAGAACGGCTGCCATTTGCGTATGACGGTGGCGAGTTTCAGCTTGCGTATCAGTATTCTGTTACCGGCAAGTTGGATGCCGTTGGATTTCTCCTGTTTCTGGATGGCAAACCGCAGCCCTACAAAGTGAACGATACCTCAACGGAGTATGAGTATTGCCACAGCTTTGCCGCAGGAGAGGAAGGGAAGGATCAGGATTTTTCCTTTTTCTTTGAGCCTGTGACCGGCAGTGCCGGCGATACGCTGACCTTGACGGTGGTAAGCATCACAAACCCGGACTTCCAACCGGATATGGAATCCACCTCTGGCTATGGCTGGTATCATAAGTGCTTAGAATATCGGACTCAATTGCAATTTAACGAAAGTGCTTCTCCTGATATTCCGTTTCAGGCAAAAGCTACGGATGCTTTTTCCAATGTGAATATACAGGAAGAAAAAATTACATCCGCATACATAGTAAAAACACTCAGACAGAATGGGTGGGATGGTGTGACTATGGATAATCTGAATCAGGGTGTTTACTATACCGCAGATTTCAACGACAGCATTGTGTTTGACAATCTCTGCCTTTCTGATTCTGATGAAGTTGCTTTCCGCTATACAATATGTGGAATCCCCGGCGTTGAATATGATCTTTCCTTTTTCATTGATCATCAACCGGTCTGCTTAGACAATGGGCTTTCTTATCATGTTGCCTTATCGAAAGGCAACCGATGGGTGTTTGAAATAGCATTTGACACCTCGAAAATGGATTCTTTCCAAACATTCTATGTTATGGCTGTACCTAAAAACAGCGGCAATGATGTTCTGCCGGTGTTAAAAAGCAGCTCAATTTTACTATACAAGGAGAACGAACAATGAAGAAATATTGGACTATCATTTTTACTCTGCTTTTTGCATTTGCTCTTTCCGCCTGTGGTGGAAAGACAGATACCGATACACCATACGGTACTGTCACCGGCACAGATTATTCGCAGCAGAACTCTATATCTACTACGCAGTCCCCGCAGGTGCAAGAAGAATCGGATGCTGGTTCTTATCCCCATGATTATGTACAGGGAAAGTTTGATGCTTCCCTGTTTGCTGGAAAAGTAAAAAGCTGCGCGTATGCCGGAAATGACAAAATAATCGTTCTTTCAGATAAGCTGTACCTTTATGACACGCAAAGTGGTGTCGTATTAGCTGAAACAGAACCTCCTTTAGAGTTTTTTGAAGTATCTGCATTTGAAGGTGGATACTTGCTGACGGGATTTTCATCGAATGGAGCCACCGCCTATTTTTACGATGAGAACCTTTCATTGACAAAAGAGATTGTGACAATGGATTTGCTGGAAGAAGATTTAGTAACAAGTATTGCCATCTCTTCTGATGGGAAGAAACTTGCCCTTGCAGGGACGTACGGTCTTTATGTGTATGATTTGGAAAACGAAAGTACCGAGAGGCTGCTTGTTCAGGGAGATCGTTTTGCTGCCAACAGCATGGAAATTGTTTTTTTCAGCAGTGTGACATTCCTATCTGAAAATACGCAAATTGCATACTGTGGCCGAGGGCGCTCTATCTCTGATACAGCAGACGATGAGTTGTTTTCCATCTGTGGTACAGTTGCGGTTAATGGAGATCACCTTAACATTGCCAAACTATCCGATTATGTAATTGACACGAACAACATACAGAATCGCGTCAATCGGATTTTTATGCCGCAGGAAATTTCAGAACCGGGAGATTTCGGGAAAAACACCGCCTCTTTGATATGGCTTGATTCTAAAACAGGCCAAGAAAACCAATTTGCTTTTTCATCCGGCGATGTTGGATAGTGCGTAGGGGCGACAAACAATTACAAATAAAAAAGGGACTTCCTCAATCCTTAAAAGGCTATGACAGCAACGGTTATAGTCTTTTTTCATGCGGTAATTACCGTATGAAATGAATTTCTATTCCCCCAAGCGGAGAAATACCCAACACCAATATTCCGCAATCTAATTTCTCCACAATAAACGGAAGAAAACCATATATCAGCACCGAAACCAATCAATCATATCAATCCATATCACAGGAGGGCAAAGACCATGAATAAAAAGCAGGAACAACAGATTTTGGACTATTACAGTACCGCCGACAAATATATCCGTAGCAAGACACA